>CAMBYG010000030.1 GCA_945872085.1 Chitinophaga pinensis
GCTTCATAGGTAAACTGATTACATTTGTAAAAATAACAAAGCAATTTTAAATTCTGCTAAAAATATTTTAATCGCACCCTTAGATTGGGGAATGGGACACACCACACGCTGTATACCCATAATCCATCATTTACTTAAAGAAGAAAAAAGAGTTTACTTTGCTGGCAACGAACAACAGCAAGCACTTATCAAACAATACTTTCCTGCTCTGCCTTGCCTTTACTTAGCCGGTTACCAAATTAAATATAGCAAGCGGCTCTTATTTTGGAAATTAGTACTTCAAGTTCCCAAAATAGGTATAAGTATACTACGAGAGCATCAGGCTTTAAAAAAATTACTTACTGCACATACTATAGACACCGTTATTAGTGATAATAGATATGGATTGTGGCATCCTTCTATTAAAAGCATATTGCTAACGCATCAAGTAAGATTACCCGTAAATGTAGGCGTACTCTTCAACCCCATCGTACAGTTTTGTTATGAACAATTACTAAGCAAGTTTTCTACAATTGGCATCGTTGATCAGGAACAGCTACCTTATTTAGCCGGTGCATTATCGCATCCGAAACTATTACCCCAAAAGGCCCATTATATCGGTTGGCTTTCTGCTTTTAGTATAGACAAGCCAACAAGTGCACGTGATGAAAAATATGTTTTAGTAATATTATCCGGTATAGAGCCCCAACGCTCTATTTTAGAACAAAAACTAGTGCATGTTTTAAAAGAAAACAAAAGCAAGTTTGTAATTGTAGGTGGGCACCCCGCATTAAAAACACCTAGTGCTTTTCCAGAAAATGGGAAGTACATTCCCTATGCCGATGCCCAATCCCTTTTTCAATTGGCACAAGCAGCATCGTTAATAATTGCAAGAAGCGGCTATTCAACTATTATGGATTTAGGATGGATAAACAAACCCGTTTTACTCATTCCCACCCCCGGACAAGCAGAGCAAGAATATCTTGCGCATTTCTTACATACCACATATGGAATTACTACTTGCACTCAAGAAGCAATAAGCTCCGAACTCATCAACCAAAATCACAAAACACTAAGCCTTGACAAAGAGCAATATGTTGTTTTTAAAACTTTGATGTAGTATTTATTTTAGAAAAAAGAGATTAAAGACTAATTATTTATTTGCACCTTTGCACTGGTGAAACAAAGCACAAAAGCACACTTAGCCCTATTGGGTGCTAATTTCTTCTACGGAGCCGGATTTACGGTGGCAAAGCATATTATGCCTCGCCTCCTACAACCCGCGGCTTTTATATTCTTACGCGTAGCCATAAGCACTTTATTATTTTGGGGTAGCTATCTGTTGGCCAAAGAATGGAGAACGGGAATCAAAAAAGAACATTGGTGGAGATTGGTAATGGGTGGAATTTTTGGAGTTGCCGTTAATCAGTTATTATTTTTTGAGGGATTAAATCTAACCTTTCCTATTCATGCATCTTTAATGATGATGAGCACCCCTTTATTGATAACGCTATTTGCATCGATACTATTAAAAGAGCGTATGGCTTGGGACAAAAGTTTGGGCTTGGTGATAGGCATTAGTGGTGCTATTTTATTGATGAGCGCCGGAAAAGAAATAACACAAAATGGCACTTCTAGCAAAGGTGATTTTCTTATTTTTCTCAATGCTGCCTCTTATGCAATATATTTAGTTACTATAAAACCCTTAATGAAACTATATAGGCCACTGATAGTTATTCGATCTGTTTTTTTAATTGGAGGTATCTGTGTCATTCCTTTTGCTTGGAGTAGCTTGCCCTTGATTCATTGGCAAGCATTCAACACAACAGATTATGCATGCTTGGCATTCATTATTATTTGTTGCACTTTTTTTACCTACCTATGGAATGCTTATGCATTACAAATATTAAGTCCGTCTACAGCTGGTGCCTATATTTACTTACAACCTTTTTTTGCAGCAGCCATAGCCATGGTATTTCTAGGAGAAGGTTTTACAATAATAAAAGCCGCCGCTACACTACTCATTTTTTCTGGAGTATACTTAGTAAATTTTGGTTTTAAAAAATACGCTAGATAGGGCTATTGATTACCAAACATAATCTTGTTTAACACTCTTTTCCAATTGCAAAATAAGCTCATTAGTAGCAGGGCACTTATCAAGATTTTGAGTAAAGGTATCGTTGTATAAATCAAACGGTTTTTTATTATGATGCGGAAATTGACTACAATCTAGAGGGCGTATTTCGTAAATACTACACTTATTGGTTTTCAAATTCAAGAATTGACACGGTGTTGTTTTGTTTACCCAATCACCATTATCCTCATCTTGCATTAACCATTTATCTTTGAAAGCCTTCACCGACATATTGAAGTGTGCGGCAATTCTTTTCAAATCACTTGCTGTATAGGTGGGTGTCATTGTTTTGCAACAATTAGCACAAGCCAAACAATCCACCGCTTTCCATACCCTAGCATCTGTGTCTTTTACTAATTTAGGCATATCTTCTGGTACGATACGATCCAATTTAGCAAGGAATTTTTTTAATCTTCCTTTGTTACCAGCAGCACGTTTTTTAAATTTCTTAATGTCCATAATGCTTGCGAAAATACATAGTTTCAGTGTAATCCTAGTGTATTTTTTATTTTTTTATAAAGCTTGCTTCCTTACCTTTGTAATAAATGCATATCGTTAGCTTTGCTTCGGTATGATGGCAGATAAAATGAGCATCAACGTTACTTCAAAAATTAATAGTATTACCCTAGTTCTTGCAATGGCTTTAAGTGCTTTTGCAAATGGACAAGTTAGAGATAGCACTCTTCACTTTGTAGATTCCATTCAATTACAGATCAAAGATTCATCGCAATTACCGAAACCAAAATTAAAAACACTTAAAGGAGTTGTTTTCGATAAAACAATTAATGAACCTGTAGCATTTGCTACCATATACTTTCCTAAAAGTACAGTTGGTACAGTTGCCGACGAGCAAGGTTATTTTGAATTGAATTTTGAAAAGGTACCTAACGATACTTTACGAATACAAGCTATAGGATATAAAACCTTTAATTACATCTGGAGTAAAAAACCTATCGACTCTTTTGCGCTTTTTGTCATAGAGCAAAGCAATACGATGCTGAAAGAAGTAGTAGTAAAAGCTGGAGAATCTCCTTCCATTTTATTTATGAAGGAAGTATTTAAACATAAAAATGGTAATGATATTAGTACAAACAGTAATTACGCTTATGAATTATATAATAAACTAGAGGCTGATGTTACTGGGCTAACCAAAGAACAATTCGAAAAAATTCCATTTACAAAACCGTTTAGCTTTATTTATAATAATTTAGATAGCACCAGCGAGAAAGAATCTTTTTTACCGGTTTACTTAATAGAAGCTTTATCGGATTATTACTGCTCCAATAATCCCAAAGGACAGAGAGAGATTATAAAGGCAAGCTTACAAAGGGGTATCGAAAATGAAAGTATTGCTCAGTTTTTGGGGAGCATGTATCAAAATATAAATTGCTACAATAATTTTATCGATGTGTTTAATAAAAAATTTATAAGTCCATTAAGCTCGGCCGGACTACTTTTTTATAAATATAGAATTACAGATACACAGTATGTAAAGGGAGTTCCAGTAATACAAGTACAGTTTAAACCAAAACGAAAAGGAGAAAATTGTTTTTTTGGTTCTTGTTGGATAGTAGATTCCAACTACTCATTGCAACGGATACAATTAAACATACCCGAAGAAGCCAATGTAAATTTTATTGATAAAATCAGTATTTACCAAGAATACAAACCCTTAGATAGTACTCGTTGGTTTTTGAATAAAGATAAATTGAGTGCTCATTTTATATTACCCTATGGTTCAAAATTACCGGGTTTTATTGGTCGTAAAACCAGTTCATATAAAAACATTCATGTGAATGAAGCGTTTATTTTAGACTCCATCAACCGTGTTGCTCAGCAAAAAGAGCTAAGCATAGTAGCTGAAGCGAAAGACAAAGACAAATCGTATTGGTTAGAAAACAGACATGATTCCCTTTCACAAAACGAAAAGAATATTTACAAATTCATTGACACAGTGCAAACCTTACCGGTATTTAATCTGTATAAACGGGTAATACAAGTTGTAACCTTAGGCACATATGATACCAAGTACTTTCAGTTTGGACCCTATTGGTCTATGTATAGTAGAAACAGAATAGAAGGTACTCGATTACGATTCTCTATGGGAACTACTAAAAATTTATTTAAAGATTTATATCTTTTTGGATATGCAGCCTATGGCACCTTAGATCAAAAATGGAAATATAAGGGGAGTGCTTTGTATTTACTCAATCGTGCTCCAAGGTCTTATGTATATGCTTCTTACAAACACGACTTAGACAGACAAACAGGTAATTATGAAGATGCTACAAGCGATTATCTATTTGGCAATGTTATACGAAAAAGTGGTGTGCCAATAAAATTAGCCTTTTCAGATGAATACCGATTAGAGTTTTTTAAAGAACACTTTAATGGCTTTTCCTTTCATACTCAAATAGTGCACAAAGATTTTACTCCATATTCGCCATTGCCATCCAATTTTATATTTGAGCAGAATAACAATAACGGTATGTCTTTATCTAATACTGAGTTTGGAATTAAGTTGCGTTATGCCTATAAAGAAAAATTCTTAGAAGGCGATTATTTAAGAGCTAGCCTTGGTTCTAAATACCCAATAATTGAATTAAAAATAGCCGGTGCTATTGGTGGGTTTTTGAAAAGCTCCTATACCTACCAAAAGGCTCAATTGAGCGTATCCGACAATGTGAATATTGCTCCATTTGGTAATCTTTATTATAAAGTATTTACCGGTAAAGTACTCGGCGTGGTTCCTTATCCTTTATTAGAAGTTCATCCGGGTAACGATTTCCATTACTACAACAGAAATGACTTTAACATGATGTATCGCTATGAATTTGTAAGTGATCGATATGCTGGATTTATTTTTGAACACACTCTGGGCAACGGCGTATTTAATTATATTCCAGTTATTAAAAAGTTTAAATTCCGACAATTTTGGAATTTAAAAGCGCTGTATGGTAATTTGAGTAAAGAAAATTACAATTTAAACAACCCTAGCAGTAGTAGTAATAATTATACGTTTAGAACATTAGCTAATATACCCTACATAGAATTAGGTACGGGCATAGAGAATATACTTCAAGTGTTTCGACTTGATTTTGTTTGGCGCTTAAGTCCAACAAATATTGTAGAAAGTATACCAAGAAATTTTGGCGTATTTGGCAGTGTAAAATTCGAGTTCTAAGCCATTTCCCAAACAGCTAAAATTTGAGCAGCATGGTTTTTTGTTTCTACTTTATCAATAATGTGCTCAATGGCTCCTTTTTCATTTATTAAGAATGTTACTCGGTTAGTGCCCATATACGTTCTACCCATAAATTTCTTTTCACCCCATACTTGATAATCATTTACCACTACTTTTTCTTCATCTGCAATAAGAGGGAAACTTAAATTAAACTTAGTTTCAAATTTTTTATGGCTCGCCACCGAATCGGTACTAACACCAATAACAACAATTCCTTTCTTCTGAAGTAAGGCACTATTTTCTTCTAAATTACAAGCTTGTGCAGTGCATCCTGGCGTATTATCTTTTGGGTAAAAATACAGCGCTACTTTTTTCCCTTTAAAATCGGACAAAGAAATTTTTTTGCCATTCTGATCTACCCCTTTAATGGTAGGTGCTTTTTTACCTATTTGAATACTCATGATAGTAGTTTTTATGAAAACAATTATTTGCTAATAAAGTTGAAGGAAATAGTTTTTTTATTGCCATTTTCATCTGTTGCAATAGCTTCTAAAACATGCTTACCGGGTTTACAATGTTCATCTATTTTATAAAACCATTCTTTTCCTCTTTGTTCAAAACAAATCCAACGCTTATCTATTGTGCACTGAAAAGAGGTAATGCTGGTATACGTATCACTAGCTATAAAACGCAATTCCTCTTTCACAATACCCTTCTTAACTCTAGATATATTTAAAATAGTTGGTGTAGTTGTATCTATTAATAATTGAAAACTTGCTAATTCTTTGGTAGTAACAACAAAGCGTTCGTCGTCTAATACCGCTGCTTTATAAACCGTATCTTGTTGATTGACACATTGCATAATAACTTTATTTTGCAAATGGCTCGGCACTTCTCGATGAGGTCTTATAGCTATGCGCATTGCTTTGTGAAGCGGTATTGCCAATTGGTTTGTAATTACCTGAGGAGAAAATAAGGTTCCCGATTTAATTACAGGATTAAATGGAGCATTGTCATAAACACTGTTTTCTGGTATAGTAATAGCTACTGCATCTTCTTCAAAAGTATAGGCTGTATTTGGGAAAAGGGTATAGTTGTTTTTTACAGTATCTATTGCAACAACAACGATAGTACCCTTTATTGTAGTGCTATTAGAAAGTGCATCTATACATTCAATTTTTAATTCATGGTGTTCTTTAGGCAACCAATTAAATTGCTGGTCGGGATGGGCATACAAATGTGTTAAAGCATTACCAGGTATTCGAAATAAAAGTTGCACCCATGATTTGCTATTTTTATATAAAGGATAATCAATAAAGGCATGCATATAGCGAGTAACATCGTATCCAATATCATCTAGGGTAATGGTCTGAATCAGTTGCTGATCGATATAAACCTTGCAGGTATAGTAGGTCAGTGTATTGGTGCTGCCTTGCATATAATCATTGATCTCTATGCCCCATCCGGGATTGGAGGAATTTATATACATGTTTTCTTTCACCAAATAAGCAGCGCCGCTTTTTTGTAAATCATACGCTTTTCTGGTAGCGTCATAGTTACTTTTAGATCGATTATACGTAAATATTCGTATAGGAATAGGGGCGAGCGTATCTGCTATAGGCAATCCAAACAACATTGGGTTTAAAGGATGTTCGCTAAGCGTATTGCGTATTTCGAAATGAAGATGCGGCGCTGTAGAAGAGCCCGTATTGCCGCTATAGGCAATAAATTGTCCTTGCCTTACTGGAAATTGATTAGGATTAAGGGTTACATCAATATTCCATTTTTTTTGGGCGTATTGTTGTTGTTTAACAAATTTTTGAAGGGCGGGTGCAAAATCATTTAAATGTGCATAAAGGGTTGTAAATCCGTTGGGATGCGTAATATAAATAGCATGACCAAAACCAACTGCATCTAATTTTATTCGTGATACATAACCACTAGCAGCGGCATGAACGGGCATATTTTCTTTGCCCAATGTTTTTATGTCTATACCACTATGAAAATGATTCGCTCTGCATTCGCCAAAATTGCCGGCTAAAAAAATAGGAATAGAAAGTGGGTTCGTAAAATAATTTAAAGGATACGTGTTTTGTGCATAGGTAGCTATACCCATTAACATTAAATAGAACAACACTCCTGATTTCTGAAATAATTTCATAAAATAAAGATACAGCAGCCCTAGAAAATAATCGCTTTTTTAAATGCCTTTTCGCAATGAAATTGTATTTTTGCGAGGCTTATAAAAGACCAATAAGATAATGTTTGGAAAACTAAAAAATAAATGGAAGCTAAGTTCTACTCAATTAGCATTAGTGTTTATAACTTTTGCACTGGGTGGTAGTAGCTGCAGTTGGCTAAGCAAACAGATGATAAATCTTTTTCTTGACACTAAGTCTTTACTTTGGTGGGTCTTGTACTTAGTAACCGTTTGTGTCTTATGGCCACTTTGTGTCTTAATAATAAGTATTCCTTTAGGGCAATTTACTTTTTTTAAAACCTACGTTGCAAAAATAATAAAGCGTTTCCGACCTTAATTAATGTAATATACTATGAATAATAGCTAGTGATTTCATAGTATGCATATGTTCGGTGTGTTGTTTCAAAAACAACAACATCCAATCTAATACCTCTTTTCTTGTTTGGCTATTTGATTTAATGTGCGACAGTGTCTGCATCGATGTGCATTGCATAATAGCTGATAATAACATTACGCCATCTGTTTTTAACAAACTAGCATCTCCTATATTATTTGCTGTAAAGGTGGCATCGCTTATACTTATAAAAGGAGTGTGCTCGGAATAAACACCTTGAATAGCATAGCCTAAATAAGCGGCACACGAAAGTGTAAAATAAATAGGATAATTACCCATCTCATTCGGCGGCGTAGCGTCAAGTGTTTGTAAAAATTGTTCGGTAAAATCAAATAAATCTGTTTGTATACTTGCTTCTGGTAATAAGCGAAGTAATAATTCTATAGCATACAAAGCCACCGTATTGGCTACAACGTGCTCTTGCACTTGTTGATAATAATAGGCAACGCCAAATTCTTTTATTGTTTGCAACGACTTATTGGGCTTGTGCTCTACAACTACATCCAGCTGACTACCTATTTGCAACAACCCTGCTCTATTTGTTTTAGACTTAACCCCTACATGTCGCACCCCTTTTAGTAAGTAGGATTGTACTCCAAACAATTCTGTGAAGAGCGTACAGATCAAACTTGTTTCACCATATTTAGTGGTTCGTAAAACTATGGCCTTAGTTTGTTGCTGCATCGCTATGGATTGATTATCAGTTTTGAAACCATTACCTCTTGTCCCAATTTATCGGAAGCGAAAATTAGATAAACACCGGGAGCGGGTTTGTGTCCTGTATAATCTACTCCATTCCAAATAGCTTGTCCGCCTAGCGCTTTAGTTTTGTATACTAATTGACCGTTGATATCTGTAAAGCGTACATCGGCATTATCTAACAAACCCTTTATAGCAATAGTACCAGAAAAACTAGCACTACTAATTGGATTGGGATATACCAACACCTCTTTAAAATTTTCTGTTCCTTCTGTAGCTGTACTTTTAAAGCTTACCAAACCAAACTCCGTTCCAAAATATACATCTCCCGTTTTATTATCAATGCTTATAGTGCTGATATTATTTGATGGCAAAGGGCTATTGTCTACTGTAAATCGTTGTATAATTTTTGTAGCATCTTCACTAATAAGCCATACACCATTATTAGAACCCACCCATTTTCTATTGGCACCATCAACAGCTATTGCTGTAATATTTTGTCCGGCAAATAAATAGGAAGCAAATTGATCATATTGCACAATTCGTATCTCCGATTCGCAGCTTCTTGCTATTACATTTCTTGGGCAATTTACAATACCGATTCCGTTATCCGTACCAATCCAAATAGCACCTGATTGATCTTTGGCCAAACAATTAACCTGGTTGCTTGGCAAGTTTCCAGCACCTTTTCCGCTCAATAATTGTACATAGGCATCATCATTTGCATTTTCGATCGTGTTGTTATCGTTATATACGATAACGCCGCCACCTCTTGGTGCAAAATACCATTTCTGATTATAATCATCGATAATCAACCCCGCAGCTGCATAGGGAATGGGTCTGGTGGAATTTGGTATTTGAAATTTATAAACCGTATTATTTCTTTTTTTACAAATCAATTCTTTTGTAGCGCCAAACTGATTCATCCATAAATTTCCGTAGCTATCAAAAGCCATACCGGTTACATTATAATGACCAGGTTCTGTTGCCGATTCGCTTAAGAAAGAATTTTGCTTAAAAGAAGTAGCCGTACCATCTGCTTTAAAAGACCACATTCCATTATAATACGTACCAGCATAAAGTGTAGCGTCTATGGGGTCTTTAGCTAAACATAAAAAGTCTCTTACCGTATCACTAAAAAAAGGATAAGACCATGCCGTATAATTTTTCCATTTGAATGGTTCGTTTCTAAACGAAATGCCCGCCGGACTATTCATTGGGCCAAATTTATCATCATGGCCTCCGTGCGCTACAATTAACATCGAATTGTCGGCTAATATATTAAAGGCGGTATAAGTTGTAGGACAATCGAAACGTAGCGACAAAATTGTACCCGAAGTAGTTAGGTATTTTAGTCCTTCGTAAGCATCGGCTATCATCCAAGCACCGTTGAGCATAGGAACAGCTTGAGCGGGTTTAGCCATTCTTAAAGAATCTAATTTCTGAAAACTGGCATTATATCTTACAAAAGTTCCCACTCCTAAAGAATCCGAAAAAGTACATACTACCAACTGATTGGGTATGCAGCTAAGCGCGCTAATGGACTTATCCATTTTCAATTTAAATAGACAGGTATTGTTGCTTAGTTGAAATAAACTGTCTTTTTTTGAAGCAAACAAATCTTGTCCATTACTTGCCAAGCGCAATGCTGCTGTTGCAGGTCCAACCAATGACCAATTGCTCATGGATTGCAAAAATGGATTGTTTTTGTTGGCCTTATATATACCTGCATTAGTGGCAACATAAATAAAAGACTCCTGCACACAAACATCTTTAATAGATAGGGTTTGAGAAGCAGCAATTAAATTATAGGTGTTTTTTACTTCTCTATTTTTAATATCTATCAATACCAACCCAAAATCTGTAGCTACATAAAGCAAACCACTTTGGGCGTATAGACGATTAATGGTTTTAGAGCCACTTATCGTTTTTAATTTAATGTCGGGTATAGAAAAAAAGTAATCATCTTTATAAAAATCCAAATTGCCGTTGGCATAAGCAAAAACAAAACAATCGGTAGTGGCATCATAGACGGTGTGGGTGGTTTGTACATCGTGCAAACCGTTTACTTTGCTAAATGTCTCAAAACTACCATCATTAGTATGATAGGCATATGGCGCAATTTCTGTTGCGGCAAATACATCGGTTCCATTCGTACTTACCCCTAAAGCTAAGTTATAAGAAAGATGCGATTGCCAAAATCCAATTGCCTGTTCTTGTGCAATAACATTTATAGAAAAAAATAAGCAAAGGATAAAATTAGTTTTCATGTGCACTACTTTAGTAAAGAATGAATAGTAATTGGTAAAAAATGATGTTCTAATTCTTGTACTTTTTTGGCAATCTCCTCTGGAGCATCTATAGCATTGATTGCTGTTTTCTCTTGCATTATTATGGCGCCTTCATCATAATGTTCGTTTACGTAATGAATGGTAATGCCTGTTTCTTTTTCATTTGCTTCCTTCACAGCATTGTGCACACGCATACCATACATCCCTTTGCCACCGTGTTTTGGCAAAAGGGACGGATGTATATTGATAATTTTACCCGCAAAAGCCGTTACCAAGTTTTCTGGTAATTTCCACAAAAACCCTGCCAATACGATAAGAGACGGGCGATAAGCTGCTAGGGTAGCTATCCATTCACTGCTATTAAATACTTCTTTATTTAGAAGCAAGACTGGTATAGCTTGTTCCTTAGCCAAAAGAATCACGGGAGCATCTTCTTTATTGACAACTAATAGCGCTATAGAAAAAGCATTGTTCGTTTTTGCATACTGAACTATGTTTGAAAAATTACTACCGGCACCAGATGCAAAAACAATAATAGACTTCATAAATGATTTATTAGATATAATAGAACGAATTAGTTTTTAAAATCGTATCATTAATGGTGTAAAGATACTTTAGAACTCGTATGAATTGCATAAGAATTTGTAATTAAACCCATAAAATATTCTAACTTTATCTCCTTATAATTTTATGTACCTGAGCTACATAGCCTACTAGTTAACATGAACCCCTTATTAAAACATTTTTTTCGTTGGTGTCTGCTTATTTTATGGGCAGTGGTATTGCCAAACGCTAAACTTTGGGGGCAAAATAAAACATATATACAGCCTAGAATTTTATTCTTGGTAGATGGCTCCTCTAGTATGTTAGAAACATGGCAAACCAATCAAATTCGTTTTAAAGCTGCCGGTAAAATCATCGATCAAATTGTGGATAGCATATATAAAGTAAATCCCAATGTAGAATTTGGATTACGCGTATATGGCCATCAACATACGGCTCAAGAAAATAATTGTTTTGACACAAAACTAGAAGTGCCTTTTGGGAAAAGCAATGCCACTCAGTTGTATTTGCGTATGGCAAGCCTAAAACCATTAGGGGTTTCACCTATTGCCTATTCCTTGAAAGAAGCAGCCGAAAACGATCTTATTAATACTAGCAATTATAATTATAGTTTGATATTAATTACGGATGGTGGAGAAAGCTGTAATGGAAATATTTGTGAAGTAGTAAAATTATTACTAGAAAAGAAAATAAAGTTTCAACCCTATATCATTGGTTTAATAAATTACCAACCACTAGAACTTCAATATGCTTGCTTAGGCACTTACTTAAAAGTTACTACAGATGCCGAAGCAACACAAGCCACCAACACCATATTAGATGCATATAAACCTAAGTTTTTAGTTCCTGAATTAAAAACCACCAACCCTGAAGATTACTTGAGTGATTTAAAGGCAACTATGAATGAAATTAAACCCATCAATAGAATCGCTTATTTTAAAATAGTTATAGCGCCCATTATCAAACAGGCTAAACTATTGAGTAGCTTAAAACCTATACTAATTAAAGATACGAGTAGCGAAATAGGAGAAAGAAAAATAGATACTATTTACTTAGCTCCTATCAATTCGCTTAATAAATTACCCTACGTTCATTTAGCGTTTGAAAACATCGTCTTAAAACCTAATTGGCTTAGCACTTTTAAACTATTAGTTCCAGAAACGCCTTCGGAAATTGACTCAATCGAATTGGCTTATATAACAAGTATTACAAAGCCTAGATTAAATGCAATTAAATATACGCTACCAGTGCAACATGTAGGCTTGGCAACTAATAACGTTACCTACACACTACAGGTAGAAACCGATGCTCATAGAGATACACTAGATTTCATAGCTAGTAAACAGCTTTATTATTTGTACAAGCAAGCAAAAGCTCCAATTGGAATAATAAAAATAAAATTAATTACAGCTCCTGTTGTTTATAAAGAAGATTTTTCTTTTACACCCGATTCTTTAAATGAGTTGTTATCTATTCGAGTTAAGCCTATTAAATTTCAAACGGTTTATTCAGTGCCCAATAGCCCGTTCGCCTTCAACAATAAAACTATCCGTCCGTACGAAACTAGCGTAGAGATAGAACCAATAACTATTCCTACAACAAACTCGATAACAGCAAAAAAAATAAATTATACCATTACCTATACCATTCCAAATCGGGTAGCTACGCTATCTAAAAAAACTATCAATCCATACGAAGCTAGCGTAGAGATAGAACCAATAACTATTCCTACAATTAATGCACTTATAGCAAAGAAAATTAATTACACGGTTACCTATACCATTCCAAATCGGGTAGCTACGCTATCTAAAAAAACTATCAATCCGTACGAAGCTAGCGTAGAGATAGAACCAATAACTATTCCTACAACAAACTCGATAGCAGCAAAAAAAATAAATAGCACCTATCCCCTTGCGATACCAGTTACATTTTATGTGAAAATTTGGAAATTAAAACCTGTAATCTATATTGCTGAACAAGAAATAGAACCCATAGAAATGGAGGCAATGGCTTTAAAAAATACCACTAAGCTGTCTCTTGTAAAAAACAATACAAACTTGAAAAAATATAGTCCACGGTTTAAACCAACGCCTATACTAAAACCTACAATAGATCCAACAGCATCACTTCCTGATTTTAAAGAACAAGGAAACGAAGCTCCTTTTACTAGCGCTACCCAAGCCGATACTATCACCAGTGTAGCTGTTTTATTTACTAATGGGAAAGGGAAGTTTTACAAATCAACACCACAGGTATTATTAAAACATCCAAAGACTGGAGAGGTGCTTCGTAAGTTTTACAGAACGACCGATGCAAGAGGAAATCCAGATCCACAAATTACAGAAGCGGGCACCTATACATTAACGATTACGGGCCAAAGCAATACGGTACTCAAAAATGTAACTGTAGAAGAAGGCAAAAAAAATATAATTACTGTAGTTGTTGGTCAGGGTACCTTGCGCTTTTCTTATAAAAACAATCCAAAGCGTCCGGTGAAAGAATATCAAGCTATTGTTAACTGCCGTTCCGACTATAGTCCTACGATATACCAACAATGTGCGGAAACGCTGGTTTATGAACCGGGTAACTACTATGTAGAAATCAACACCCTACCAACCTTAAGGAAAAACGTAGATTTTGAATTTGGAGTGATTACCGATATTTACATTCCTGAGCCCGGCACTTTACAATTTACCAATAGTAACAATTTTGGAAAAGTAGCGTTGTTATTTCAGTCAGGTGATCGATTTATGGAATTTAAACAAGTGCGTGTTGGTGGCAACCCATTAACTCAAAAATTAGAATTACAACCTGGCGCTTACCAAGTGCTTTATTACAATAGTATAGGCGATAGACCTAAAGAAATTAGAATACCTTTCTTTATTAAGAGTAATGAAACCGTGGAGTTAGAATTAAAATAAGCTATGCATATTCAAAATAAAAAAGAAGCATTAGAATTGATTTATTTTCAATCGGCTCAAGACCTACCAGCTTATTGGAATGAAAATTTGCCTGAAAATCATTTTTTACAAAAAGAACAATTAGCCATAACAGAAGCGGCTCACCTGCCTAATCTATCTTTTTACTACGTAATGGTTATGAAAAATAATCAATTGCATAGTAAACATTATTTTCAACTACTTCGCTTAAATAAACAACACCTTATCAATAAAGAAGATGGATTTTTAAAAAAATTAGTGTGTAATTTTTTATTGTGGACATCAAAACCAAGCTTATTAGTATCGGGCCATTTGTTTAGACATGATATTTGCACTTTTGCAAAAGATGATAGCATTAGCGAATTTGAAGCGTTTCAAGCCTATCAATTTGCGCTTCAACAAATTCAGAAACTAAGTGGCGCGTGTGTATCCCTTATTAAAGATGCCCCTATTTATCTTACTCCCTATTTTCAAAATTATTCTAACGGTTGTCTTCATCTGAAAAACGATGTTTCTATGGAGTTGGTGCTCAATAAAAGCTGGATTACGATTCAAGATTATGAAAAAGCACTGAAACATAAATATGCACAGCGATTTAGAAAAATAAAAAAACAAGAAAACGTTTTAACCAAAAGAATATTAACCAAAGAAGATATTGAAACCTATCAAGATCAATTATATAATCTTTATCAACAGGTATCTAATAAACAACCTATTCGTTTAGGAATGCTAAGTCCTGAGTTTATAAAACTACAACAAGCCTCTAAAACAGAACAACTAATAGTGCGTGGCTGGTTTTTAAACGATGAATTGATTGCCTTTAGTTCTGCTTTTAATTTTCAGCATACTTGGGATATGTTTTATATAGGTTTCGACTATCATAAAAATGCAGCCTTCCAATTATATTTCAACATCCTTTACGATGGACTAGAACAAGCACTTTTGCATAAAAAAGATAAAATTATTTTTGGCAGAACGGCCTTAGAAGCTAAAGCACGCTTGGGTAGTAAGCCCAACTACTTACACACCTTTGTATACATTTCCAATCCAGCGCTAAAGTGGATCTTAAAAAAACCATTAGAAAACATTCACAGCAAAGAAGGCGATTGGGAACAACGCCATCCCTTAAAATAAATTACAATAATTCTTTAATGGCTTCTACTAATTCTTGACTAGTTATTGGGGTTCCTTTAATTTTGTTGAAGGCAACAGCATCTACAAAAAACTGATCACGAATAATTTTCACTAATTGTCCATTATTAATTTCAGGAACCAGTATGCGTTTATAATTACCCAGCAGTGTAGCTAGGTTTTTAGGAAATGGTCTTACATATTTTATATGAGCATGAGCTACCGAATAACCTTGTGCTTGCAAAGTGTTTACAGCGCTTTTTATTGAACCCTTAGTAGAACCCCATCCCAATACTAATACATCACCTTTTTCTGGACCGCTTTCTAAAGTTTGTAATGGAATATAATCTGCTATTGCATTTACTTTTGCCTCCCTTGTTTTAACCATGTGTTGATGGTTGTCAGGATCATAAGAAATATTGCCCGTTATATCTTCCTTTTCGATACCACCAATTCTATGTTCTAGTCCGGGTGTGCCTGGCAATGCCCAAGGACGCGTTAGTTTTTCATCTCTTTTATACGGCAAGAATTTCTCTTCGTCTGCATTTAATTCTTTTTTAAATACAACGTTTATATTCTTTAAATCTTTTGTTTGAGGAAAACGCCAAGGCTCAGCACCATTAGCTACATAACCATCACTCAATAAAATAACAGGTGTCATGTGTTCGATAGCAATACGAACGGCTTCAAAAGCAGCATCAAAACAATCGCTCGGCGAATTAGATGCTATGATGGGCATTGGGCATTCTCCATTTCTTCCATAATAGGCTTGTAGCAAATCGCTTTGTTCTGTTTTGGTAGGCAAGCCTGTAGATGGACCACCTCGTTGAACATTGATGATTACTAAAGGAATCTCCAACATAACCGCTAAGCCCATGGCTTCTGTTTTTAGTGCCATACCCGGACCAGAAGTAGAGGTTACACCTATGCTACCTCCATAAGAGGCGCCAATTGCAGCACTAATGCCGGCAATTTCATCTTCTGCTTGAAAAGTTCGGATATTGAAATTTTTCAGTTTTGCTAATTCGTGTAATATATCGGAGGCCGGTGTAATAGGATAGGTACCTAAAAATATCGGCAGTTGTGCTTGTTTTGCTGCCGCAACCAATCCATAAGTTAAGGCTACATTACCCGTTATACTTCTATATACCCCTTTAGCTTGTTGTGCTTTTTCTACTTTATATCTTGTTGAAAACAACTCCACCGTATCGGCATAGTTATAACCTGCTTGTAATGCTTTAGTATTGCTTTCAAAAATCTCTGGTCTTTTTCCAAATTTTTCTTCCAAAAATTGAATGGTGTTTTTCATGTCTCTATTATAGAGCCAGTATAAAAAACCTAAAACAAACATATTTTTAGCACGATCTTTTTCTTTGGTGCCCAGTGTTATTTCTTTTAAAGACTCGCGGGTTAACTTAGTAATATCGATAACATGTAATTCATAATCTTGTAAAGATCCGTCTTCAATAGGATTTATCCCTTCTGCATAATTTGCTAATCGTAAGTTTTTACTATCAAATCCGTCGCTATCTACAATAATGATACCACCTTTTTTCAAAGACTTTAAATTGACTTTTAAAGCTGCGGCATTCATAGCTACTAAAACATCACAAATATCTCCTGGTGTAAAAACAGGATTGCTTGAAAAGTGTAATTGAAATCCACTAACACCCGGAACGGTGCCTTGGGGAGCACGAATTTCTGCTGGGAAGTCGGGAAAGGTAGATAAGTCATTTCCTATCAAAGCGGTATTGTTCGTAAACTGGGTGCCCGTCAACTGCATACCATCTCCACTATCTCCTGCAAATTTTATTACTACGTCTTCTACTATTTGTGTTGTACTCATGTTGCTCATTGCGCTTATACGATTCCTTCTTTTAATAAATCGTGAATATGTAAAATACCTTCGTATTGTTGTTTGTTTAAAACCACCAATTGGGTTATATCTTTTTGTTGCATAAAGGATAATGCATCGGTTGCCATTTCCTCTGCATCCATTACAAATGGGTTGGGTGTCATAATATCCTTAGCAAATACATTAGATAAATCGCTTGTTTTTTCTAGCATTCTTCGGATATCTCCATCGGTAATGATTCCTTTAACTATTCCTTGTTCATCTATAACAACCGTTGCGCCTAATCGTTTATTAGATATCTCATAAATTATTTCCTTTAAGCTACTTTGAAGGCTAATGGTTGGTTTGGCATCGCGCTGTATTACATCCCCAATGCGCATATAAAGTCGTTTTCCCAAAGCACCGCCAGGATGATATTTAGCAAAATCGTTTGCCGTAAAACCTTTTAACTGCAATAAACAAACAGCCAAAGCATCGCCAATGGCTAATTGTGCTGTTGTGCTAGTAGTGGGAGCTAAATTATTCGGACACGCTTCTTTAGCTACCGTAGTATTTAAAAAATAATGTGCTTCTTGTACTAAAAAAGATTGTTCGTTTCCCGAAATAGCTACAATCGTATTGCCAAAGTTCTTTACAAAAGGAACGAGCACTTTAATTTCTGGGCTTTCTCCGCTTTTAGAAATAATAACTACAATATCGTCTTTTTGTATCATGCCCAAATCGCCATGAATGGCATCGGCAGCATGCATAAACAACGCTGGTGTACCTGTTGAATTAAGGGTGGCCACCATTTTTTGTGCTATGACGGCACTTTTACCAATTCCAGAAACCACCAACCGGCCGCTAGATTGATGAATATGGAGTACTAATTCGGCAAAACTAGGATTCACTAATTGTGCTATAGCGGTAATAGCCTCTGCTTCTAAACGAAGCGTTTGCTGGGCACTATCTAAAATTTCAGCAACTGTTTGCATGCTGTAAAATTACAAAAATTGTGTGGGTTTTAAATTAAATTGGCCCTGTTGTTTGTTGTCATTTAAATTATAACAATCCGGGGTTTATAAGTTTAACCCCTTGTTTGCTTATTTTTATGTCAAATTCTTACCTTTACATTCTAGATTACATTTTCACTACCTACCCAATGAATTCTCTAAAAGCTACCTTTTTATCGAAAAGTGATATAAAAGCACAAGACTTGGAACACAAGCGCAAATTGGCTTTTAATATTGATAAATATGCCGAAACCGTTGTAAAGGGTAAGCAGCAGTTTACCCACCTAGATGTAGTTAGAGAAAAAGCAAAAAATACCAAATGGCGTGCCATTGAAAACCTAGATCAGCATTTAGAAACCTTTGAAAAGAATTTTATTAAAAATGGGGGTAAAGTTATCTGGGCAGAAAGCGCTCAAGATGCTTTAGATGCCGTGCTTAAAATATGTAAGGAAACGAATAGCCAACAGGTTGTAAAATCTAAATCCATGGTTACGGAAGAGTTACACTTAAATGACTTTTTAGCACAACATGGTATTGAGAGTGTAGAAACAGATCTGGGAGAATATATTCAACAGCTAGATGGAGAAGCACCGTATCACATTGTTACGCCGGCCATGCATAAAAGCAAAGAAGATGTAGCGCGGGTGTTTCATGAAAAATTGGGCACCGAACCTAATTTAAGCCCTGCTGAAATCACACAAGTTGCCCGACAAAATTTAAGAGAAAAATATATTACTTCACCAATTGGTATTACCGGTGGTAATTTTTTAGTAGCCGATATTGGTGGGGTATGCGTTACCGAAAATGAGGGTAATGCCCGCCTTACCACCGCCTTACCCAAAATACACATCGCTATTGTGGGTATCGAAAAAATGTTGCCAAGTATTAATGACCTGCCTTTATTTTGGCCCCTTTTAGCTACCTATGGCACTGGTCAAAAAGTAACAGTTTATAATTCTATATTCACAGGTCCAAAAAAGAAAGGTGAAACCGATGGGCCAGAAGAGATGTATGTAATTCTTCTAGACAATGGAAGAACTAATATGCTACAGCGAAAAGAAGTGCGCGAAGGCATGTATTGTATTCGATGTGGATCTTGCCTAAACGCTTGCCCCGTTTATAAAAATATTGGTGGCCATGCTTATGGTGCTACCTATAGCGGACCCATTGGTTCGGTGATTACACCTAACATGAAAGATTCGTTTGATGATTATAAACACATGAGTTATGCGTCTAGCTTGTGTGGTGCCTGTACCCAAGCCTGTCCGGTTAAAATCAATATCCACGAAATGCTTTTAGAAAACAGACATTTTTCTGCTAAAGAAGGTATGAATGGTTTTGGTGAAAACATGGCTTGGAAATTGTGGATGAATGGTATGAAAAATAGAGCCCTTATCAATTTAGCGCCACCAAGTATTAAAAATGTTGTGTTCTCTAAGGTATTTTCAAAATCTTGGAGCAAACGAAGGGCAGAAATAGTATTTGCCAAAGAAAATTTTTCTCATCTTTGGAAAGCATATAAAAACGAAGCTTAGCCAATGCCTCATTTTGCTATTATTGCTCCACCTAGTCCGCGTATTACTTATGTATTAGATTGGATTTTTAAAGAGCGTTTGCAATCTAGTTATGAGCTCCTTCACCCCAATGATGATAGAACCGGGTTTGACATAGTAATTAGTTATGGTACCCCTGTTGAAAACACCCTGTTTATTCCTTCTGTTGGTTTATTGCAAAGTACTGGCATTTATCAACACGCTCTACGAGAAGGTGTTTGGGAAAATGTACCCGTCTTATATGCCGCCGAAGGCGATATCCCTTTTGATCTTTTTAGCGCAGTGTTTTTTTTAATTACCCGCTACGAAGAATATTATTCTAAAGAACAAGATGCACACGAAAGGTATTTGCCGAGCGAGAGCATACTGTTTAAGATGGATTGTTTGCAAAGGCCTTTAGTAGATGAATGGTTATGGGCATTTAATAAATACCTTGAAAAGAAATTTTCTTGCAGCATCCAGACCAAACCCTACAGTTGTTTGCCGAGCTACGATATTGATTTAGTATATAAATATAAACGCAAAACTGTTTTTGTATTAATTGTGAAATTAATACAGTCGTTGTATAAAGCTAATTTTAAAGAAAGTAAACAATTGATCCTTTTTTTATTATTTATTGAAACAGACCCCTACGACTCTTTTTCATTTATAAAAAAATTACACCAGAAAATTCAATTAAAGCCTTTATACTTTTTATTGTGTGCTTTAGAAAAAACGGCTTATGATAGAAACGTTCATCCTCATAAAAAATGGATGAAAAAATTAATGAGCATTTTATTAGAAATAGGTAATGTAGGCTTACACCCTTCTTATTTCAGCTACAATAATAAAGTGTTATTAAGTAATGAAAAAGGCGCTTTAGAAAATGTCTTAGAAAAAGAAATACCCCTTTCTAGACAACACTTTATCAGGCTGCGTTTACCCCAAACTTATCGCATTTTAGAATCCCTTTCTATAACCGACGACTTTAGTATGGGCTATGCTTCTGAGTTGGGTTTTAGGGCAGGTACTGGTCGTTCGTTTTTATGGTATGATTTGGAAAAAGAACGGTGCTCTGAATTGCGCGTACATCCTTTTTGTTTTATGGATGCAACGGCTCATTATTATAAAAATTTAACTGCAGAGCAAGCATTCACTGAGTTAGAAACAATGAACGCCATTCTTAAAAAAACAAATAGCAAATTAATGCTGGTTATGCATAATTATGCCTTAGGTAATGATCAAGAATGGGAAGCTTGGCAAAAAGCTTACGAACATTTTTTATTAAGCCAATACCCTACTTTCTAATATAAATTTTAACTCCTTTATTAATAAACAAATAAAGCTCATCAATATCTTCATTGCGCAAAGCAATACAACCATCTGTCCAGCCCACTTTTTTCTCGATTAAATTATTTCCCTTTTTCCATATTCCATGAATGCCAACATGATCGCCTGGTTGATCGGTTTCTTTAATCTTTCCTTTCTTTAATAATTCCAACCTCTTTATATAGGTAGAATCGTTGGGGTAATCTATACCTATAAATTTATTATACAAATGACTTTCATGTTTTTCTACAATAGTAAACCATCCTTCTGGCGTACAGCGATCGCCGCGTTTATATTTGTCTTGCATTCTATCGGGCCCGAAAACAGCTAAATATTTTCTTATTAATTTCTTTTTGTAAAACACTTGTAGTTTATAATCCGACTTGTCTACTACTATCCAAATAGAATCTTTAACTAGGGTGTCTGGATTGATGGGCTTTGGAACAAACTTAGGTATAACATGTGTTTCGTAAACTAATTTATTATTTACCAACAGTTGTTTTTCTGTTACTTCGTTTCCGTTTTTATCTATATATGTTTTTATGTTTGTTTGTGCTTTTGCAAATTTGCATAATAGCAGTAGCGCAATACATAAATATTTAAAAAAAAGCATTATTTATTTTTTAGAATGGGCACTGTAGAGCAAGGTTCGCCATACATGATAGATTTTACAAGCGGCTGCAATTTTTGTGTGAGATACATATAAGCAGCGTGGGGAACAAAAATATCACCACATCCTTTTATTACAACGCGTTGGTCTTTGTATGGATTAATATCAAAGTCTTTAATATTTTCTGCAATAATTGCATCTGTTAATTGTTCTTTCGTTCCAAAAAAAACAGTCGTTGCGGCAATTAGGTAGCTCGCTACCAACATATAGGCCCACGCTGGAATAATAGCATCTACACTACAAAAAACGGCTACTTTTTTTTGGTCATAAACGCTCCAATCTACTTCTTTTAAAGCGGCTCTAAATTCTTTTTCTTTTAAAATAAGTTCTTTAAATAAATAGCTTTTTAAATCGAAAGATGCTAAGCTGTCGCTGTTTGGTAAAAACCTTACTGGATCTAAGGTGATTAATCCACTTTCTGCAACTTTGTTTATAATAGGTTCCATTATTTTTTTTGTAAAGGTATTTTTTTATAAGAAAAAAATAGCGACCCGTGGGTCGCTATTGCATATTAATAAAGAACATTAACATTGTATTTTATAGAGCCCCCTTGCAAGAATATATCTTCTAGTTTTCCGGAGATATAGTTTTTAGTTTGCATATCGGTGGTTATTCTTTGTTGCATTATTTCTATAGGGTTTGGCACTTTATTGGCGCTAAGTCTATTAGTTACAACAACAAACACAAGTCCGTCTGCACCTTTAATAGGTTTTGAAACCGTGTTTAATTTTAACTGTTCGCTGAACGCGTAACCAATTACTTTAGGTTCGAAACCAAGGTTTGCAGAAAATGGATTTGCAAAATTAACAGAATCCGCATTTAATACTACTTGTTTGCTTGCATTAGCAACAGCTTCTAAAGAACTTGCATTTTTATATTTTTCTAAAAGTAATGCTGCTTTCTTCTCGTTGCGAATTATAGTTTCTACGCTTGTTTTTACCTCACCTGTTGGTTTATTAACCCCAGCTTCTTGAATGCCAACTAGTTTTGCAATTACATATCTATTGTCTAATGAAAAAACGCTAGATACATCTCCTTGTTTAGCTTCAAAAACCCAACGCATTAATTCTCTTGCATTATTAATACCTTCTACTTGAAATGCACTTGATTTTAAAGAAGGAATTGAGCGTTTGTTTAGTTGCATAGCTTTTACACCTTCATCAAATCCTTTTTCTGTAGTATATTTTCCTGCAAACTCATTTGCTTT
>CAMBYG010000031.1 GCA_945872085.1 Chitinophaga pinensis
TTATATAAGTTTAGGTTTTACAGGAGGAGCTGTACAACAAAGTTTTGATCCAACTAAAATTCGATCTAATAATCAATTTTCGAATGGAGCATTTGATGGAAGTTTGGACCCTAAGGAATTCGTATTTACTAATAAAATAAATTTCAACACGCTAGCTGCTGGGGTATCTATTTCTGGTGGCTTAGGTAGAGAAAATAATACTAAATATTATATAGGAGTTGCAGCTTTTAATTTAAACAGACCAAAAACCTCTTATTTTAATGATGCTTATGTAAGAAAAGCGATTCGATATTCCTTCAATGCTGGTTTGCGTTTTACCTTAAGTAATGCTTGGAGTTTAGCTTTTACTGGGAATTATTCTACTCAAAATCCATTTGAAGAAACGATTGGTGGAGCAAGCATTACATGGCGTCAGCCATCTGTTATGCCTGGCGCCTATTTCGCTTTTACAATGGGTTCATATTATCGCCTGAATGATGCTATAATTGGTTTGCTTAGAATTGATTATAAAAATTATAACCTTACCTGCACTTATGATATTCCTAATCCAGAAGTTTCTAAATGGGTTTCTAATGCGGGTGCTTTCGAAGTAGGTGTTGGATACAAAGGATTCAAATCTAGGTTTAATAATCAGATTTTATGTCCTGGTTTTGAAGATAATGACCTCAATAACTAGTTTATAATTGCATTTGTTCCAATAATATTTTACTGTAAGTGCTGGCTTGCAAATATCCTCTCGTGCCAAGCCCGTTTAATAATCCCAGGTTTGGATGATATCCATGTATTAAGGCCAATGGTTTTTGGCCTACTGTTGTTGGCCTTTCGGCTACTCGATGATCGATGAGTTGAATCCCGTAGGGTAATTGCTCTTGTAAATCATGCAAGCACTTATCTGCCCATTGAGTATCTTTATTTAGGTTATCATAATTCCAAGTATGATTACTACCCAGCCAAAAAAGTTGATTCTTGATTGGAACTAATCGATCTTTAAAGCTATAGATATAATTATTGTCCAATTCAGCTATGTTTACATAAAGCACATCGCCTCTGTTTTTGGTAAAAGGTAAATCTTTAAAATATGGATTGTTTATTGCATTTATACCTTCGCAAAAGATAATAGCATTTGATTGTATGTCTTTATAATGCCACTGGTTATTTATATGTTTTAACTCTTGATATTCAAAAAGGGTGTTTTCTATATAATAGTGCTGTGCTATATATTGTTTCCATTTTTCAAATAGTATATCCTGAGCAATGCTATAACAATGCTTTATCTGTGCATAGCCATAAGGACTGTTGATATTCTTAAATGCTTTCTCTTCACTTATAGTAAACCATTCTGGTTTAATTTGTTGTTTTGCAACTAATTGTTCCTCCTTACTTTGGAAAAAGTAGAGATGGTTTTTGGGTTGAAGGAGAGGCTGATTTATTAATTGTTCCATTCCCTTATAAGTGGATAAACTATCCCTTAAAAATTTATCGAATTGTGCAACCTGATTCCATTTTTTACCGCTTAAGGGATTGATTATAGCACTTGCCAATTGGCTTGATAGATGCTGTTTGGCATTATCAATTATACCAACAGAATAGCCTTTATTAATTAGTTGGTAACTGGCAATAGTTCCAGCAATTCCTTGTCCAACAATTAAAACATCCAATTTCATATAAAACAAAGTAACGTAGCTTGTTTTAAAAAAACAACTAATTAAAATATCTTTGCGATATGTTTATAGATACCCATGCGCATTTATATGATGAACAGTTTATAGAAGACATAACTGCTGTGCTTTTAAAAAGCCAAGAACAAGGGGTAGATAAAATATTTATGCCTAATTGCGATCTTACAACACTGCAACCTATGTTGGACCTTGCCCGTGCTTATCCAAATAGCTGCTTCCCGATGTTGGGATTGCATCCTTGTTATGTAAAAGATGACGTTCAACTTGTTTTGGATAACATGCAAAGTTATTTGACTAATGCTTCTTTATTTTCAGCAATAGGAGAAATTGGTTTAGATTACTATTGGGATAAAACCTTTGTAGCAAATCAAAAAATGGCATTTGAGCTACAAATTGATTGGGCGCTTCAATTTGCATTGCCTATTGTTGTGCATAGCAGAGAGAGCACACAGGATTGTATAGACATTATAGCTAAGAAACAACAAGGTAATTTAACAGGTATATTTCATTGCTTCAGTGGAACATTAGATGAAGCTAAGCAATTAATAGATTTAGGATTTCATTTAGGAATTGGTGGGGTATTAACTTTTAAGAATTCTGCATTGAAAAATATTATTAAAGAAATTGATTTAAAACATTTGGTTTTAGAGACCGATGCACCTTATTTAGCGCCGGTGCCACATAGAGGCAAACGCAATGAACCCGCTTACATCCCATTAGTTGCAACTATATTGGCAGAGGTCAAACAAATATCCATCAATGATATAGCACTTCAGACAAGCATTAATGCTAATCAAATTTTTAAGAATCACAATTAAGTTGTAACTTAGCGCTTCCAATAAAACGGAGACGTGTCCGAGTGGTTGAAGGAGCACGCCTGGAAAGTGTGTATATGGGAAACTGTATCGCGAGTTCGAATCTCGCCGTCTCCGCTAAAAATCGTTTGGCTATATCGAACTGCTACGTTATCGTAAATTTTAAAATGCTAAATTTTTAATTTATGATGTATGTTTAAATTATTACTACCTATTTTATTTTTTTGCAATACGGTATTCGCCTCTACGAAGGTGTTAAGTTGGAATATACAGAATTTTGGTTTGTCAAAATCAGCGACAAGTATAGCTATGATTGCAGATATTATGAAGCCTTATGATATTATTGTCATTCAGGAGGTAAATGCATCCTATTCAGGCCCACAAGCTATCGCCAAACTAGTAAATAGTTTAAAAAGTCTAGGAGCAGATTGGGATTATGTTGTAAGCAATCCAACAGTGGGGAAGGGTAGAGAGCGATATGCTTTTATTTGGAAAAGGTCGGTTAAGCTTCTTGGTAAACCCTATTTATATACTCCTTTTCAATTTTCTATTGACAGAGAGCCTTATATGGCAACGTTTGTTCATCTAAACGATACGTTTACTATTGCAAATATTCATATAGTGCCTAAAAATAAACATCCAGAAATGGAGATTGTACAATTACATCAATTAGCTGCTTTAAAAAATCAACATATAGTCATTGCAGGTGATTTTAATTGCTCACACCTCAGCACTGCCTTCAATAAATTATATAATTATCATTTTAAAAATGCGTTAATTAAGACAGCTACAACTTTAAAAATGACACCCCAAAAGGGCTCGCATTTAGCTAATCAATATGATAATTTCTTTTACGAATCTAGAGAAATTGAGATAGCTTATCCATTAAGCATTGACTTTTCAAATCGCTTTAATTCGTTAAAAGAGGCTAGACGCATTTCTGATCATTTGCCAATTAGTATTTCCTTATCTTTGAAATAATGTTTTTACAGTATTTACATGAAATTATACAGCATCCAATTGCATCCTTATTGGTGATAGTTAATATAGTGCTATTGGAGGCAATATTGTCTATAGATAATGCTGCTGTTTTGGCTACAATGGTAATGGATTTACCCAAAAATCAACAAGCAAAAGCTTTACGGTATGGTATTTTTGGTGCCTATATTTTCAGAGGGCTTGCCTTCTTTTTTGCTACTTATCTGCTTAAAATTTGGTGGTTAAAATTTATAGGTGGACTTTATTTATTGATTTTATTTATAAACTGGTATAAGCAAAAAGCACTTCAAAATAATACTATAAGTGATAATGCAGAAAAGAAATCAAATTGGGTTTATAAAAAAATGATTCACTATTTTGGAGTTTTTATAAGTACCATAATAATGGTCGAGTTTATGGATTTAGCTTTTTCTATAGATAATATTTTTGCATTAGCGGCTTATTCATCCAATTTACTGTTGTTATTTATTGGTTCATTTATTGGTATTTTATTTATCCGGTTTGCAACACGAGGTTTTATAGCCATACTGGAATTAAACCCTAGAATGGAAATTGGTGCATATATTATCATACTTTTACTAGCCCTGAAATTGATTTCAACCCTTTTTGTACACCTATTTCCTACACTTATTTTTTCTCAAATAATTGAAAGTCAATATGTTGAGTATATTATTTCAGTAATTACATTCTTAATATTCATTTCTTTATTAGTATTGCATTTTAGGGAAATTAGGGCTACAAAAGCAAAAAAATAATATAGGTAAAGAGTATTTGTAAACACTCAAAAATTACCTAAATTTATAGACCAATAATCAGCTCCTTATTTATGCAAAAGTTTTTCAGTAAGAACTTTACTACTATAGTATTTTTCATAGCATCTATTTTTTTATTTCCTAAAGTTGCCAATGCTACGCATGCTGCTGGTGGTGAAATAACTTACCAGTGGATCAGTGGATCTACCTATAAAATTAATTTTATTTTTTACAGAGATTGTGCAGGTACTAATGAGCCTGGCACTGTTACCCTTGCATATTCTAGTAATTGCAGCCCATCTTTTTGTACCACAATTACGCTCATTAAAGCAGCTACTACATTATCAGGAGCAGTTAATGGTTCTGAGATTAGTATAGGATGTCCTAATTCTCCAAGTAGATGTGTAAGTACCTCCAGTACCATCCCAGGATACAGAGAATGGGTTTATACAGCAAATGTTACCCTGCCAAATCAGTGTTCTATTTGGAAGTTTTACACTTGTATTAACGCACGTAATAACGCCATTAATAATTTAGTTACTCCAGGCGGTCAAAATTTGTATGTAGAAGCAACATTAAATAATTTAGTGGCCCAAGGTAATTCCTCTCCTTTCTTCGCTAATAAACCTACTCCTTATGTTTGTACCGGTACACCTTTAAATTACAGTAATGTAGCCATTGATCCTAATAATGACTCTTTAGTATATGACTTAATTCAGCCTAGAACATCTTCAAATGCTACGGCTACTTGTGCTACCGTTCCTTCAAATATTAATTTTTCAAGTACAATTTATAATCTTGCTACCAATCCATTAGATTGTAATAATTCATTTTCTTTCAATGCTACCAATGGTCAAATGTCTTTTACAGCTTCTAATCAGCAAGTGGCTGCACTTACTGCTCGCGTAAGAGAATATAGAAATGGTGTTTTAATTGGTTCTATCATAAGAGATATTCAAGTAATCGTAAGAAATTGTATTAACACTATAGCTATTCCAAATTTCAGATTAGATACGGTAAGCATAACGGGCGGCAGTTGGGTAGGTAATCGTATTGAGAATTGTGGAGGCAATGCCATGAATTTTTGTATCAGTTCTAAAACAACTACGTCAAATGCTAAAATTGTAATTTCATCTAATAATGCTATTTCTGCTCCTGGCTCATCGGTTACTTACACAGGGCAATGGTCAGATTCTGTAAGGGCTTGTTTTACTTGGACACCAAGTGCATTAGATACTGGTTTGAAAGCCATTTCTTTTACCATTAAAGATTCTACCTGCACAACACCCAACACCATTCCTATTATTCAAACCTATATCATCCCTGTTTATATTACGCCTGTAACACAAATTATTAAAGACACTGTTTTGTGCTCTGGAAGCACTTTTCAATTGTTATCAGTTGGTGGTAGTCAGTTTACTTGGTCGGTGCTCCCCGGAGGATCGCCATTGAGTTCATTAAGTTGTACCAATTGCAATAACCCTGTAGCATCACCAACAGTCACTACCCAATATGTTGTTACCTCTAATCTAACATCGGTATGTAATATTAATAAAGATACCGTAACTGTTGGTGTAGCATTTGTTCCCTTTGCACCAATCACAACTACATCAAATTATTGTCAAGGCGGACCAACAGCACCTTTGCAAGCAACTGCTGTAGCTGGTAATACATTACTATGGTATACTACACCTACGGGTGGTACAGGAAGTGCTACTGCAATTAGTCCAAGCACTGCTACTGTAGGTAGCTTCAGCGTTTATGTTAGTCAAAAAAATAGTGCAGGATGTGAAAGTATTAGATCTGTTGTTACTTATAATGTCAATCCCTCACCTAGTAGTCCTGGGGTAAGCTCACCATTGAATTATTGTCAGAATCAAACCGCATCATCTCTCACAGCAACAGCCAGTGCAGGCAATACACTAAGATGGTATACGGTACCAACAGGTGGTACCTTTACAACAACTCCATTTATACCATCAACAACAACTCTTGGAACAATAACTTATTATGTTTCCCAATTTTCTGGTTTGTGTGAAAGTGCAAGAGTGCCTATAGTTGTTAATGTTAATCCGATTCCTAGTAGTCCAATAGTTACTGCTTCATATGTTTATTGTCAAGGATATCCAAGTGCTGCACTTACTGCAGTTGGAGGTACGGGCGCTACTATAAAATGGTATACTAGCATTGGTGGCCCATCATCTTTGGTTGCTCCAACACCTTCTACTGTTGCTGTGGGCACTACCAATTATTACGTTACACAAACCAATGCGTTTGGATGTGAAAGTAGTCCGGCTACTATAAGTGTAACGATCAATCCTGCGCCTTCAGCGCCTGTTGTTACAACCAATGTAGCTTATTGCCAAGGAGCAACGGCAACACCACTGTCTGCTACCGCTACCTCAGGTAATACCTTGTTATGGTATACTACAGCTACCGGTGGCATAGGTAGCATTACAGCACCAACCCCTTCTACAACAACTCTTGGTATTACCAACTTCTATGTTAGCCAATCTGTTGGATCTAATTGTGAAAGCACAAGATCTTTAATTACGGTATCCATAGTTGTTGTGCCTAGTCCACCAATTGCAAGCAATATATCTTCCTGTCAAGGAACATCTTTGGCTCCCTTAACTGCAATAGGCACACCTGGTAACTCTTTAATGTGGTATACCACAGCAACGGGAGGAGTAGGGTCAACAATAGCACCTACGCCAAGTGCTTCAACGCCAGGTACAACTACCTATTATGTAAGTCAAAAAAATACTTCTAATTGCGAAAGTACACGTACTCCAATCATCGTTACCATATATGCAATACCAGCTTCTCCAATTGTTGCTTCTATAAGTTATTGCCAAAATGCAACAGCAACTGCTTTAATAGCTTCGGCGTCTACTGGCAATACACTAAATTGGTATTTTTCGAATGTAGGTGGTACCGCAACATCTTCTATAATTCCGCCTACCACCACTGTTGGTTCAACTAACTATTATGTAGCACAAGTCAATTCTTTTGGATGTGAAAGTCAACGGGCTAGTTTAACGGTTACCGTAAATGCTAATCCTGCGCCTCCTACTGTATCTTCTGTTAGTTATTGTCAAGGAGCAACGGCTACTGTGTTAACAGCTACTGCATCTTCGGGTAATACATTAAATTGGTTTGGTACTAATGCAACAGGTGGTACTGCGTCAACTACAGCTCCAATACCTATAACTGCATCTGTTGGTACAACTACCTATTATGTAAGTCAAACTAATGCTTCTGGTTGTCAAAGTACTCGAGCTGCAATTACTGTAATAGTAGCTACAACTCCTTCTGCACCATTGACAAGCTCTATAAGTTATTGCCAAAATAGTATAGCAAGTAATTTAACGGCAACTACAAGCCCAGGCTGTACACTCAATTGGTATGGTACAAATGCAACAGGTGGTACACCAAGTGCAGTTGCTCCAATTCCTGCTACAACATCTATAGGTTCTGTAACCTATTATGTAAGTCAACAGATTGGAACATGTGAAAGTCCAAGAGCTGCTATTGTAGTAACTATCAATCCAACACCTGCAGCACCTATTACCAGCAATTTATCGTTTTGCCAAAATGTTACACCTAGTATCCTTGCTGCAACAGCATTACCTGGTCATACCTTAAGGTGGTATGGTACCAATGCTACCGGTGGAACATTCACACTTACGCCTCCATTTATCAGTACGAATACAGTAGGCACAATTACCTATTATGTGAGTCAAATAAATTCTTTAGGTTGTGAAAGTGCTCGCGCTTCAATAGTTGTTACAATTGGAGGACTTCCGACGGCACCCGTTGTTAATCCTATTACTTATTGTCAAGGTGCTAGTGCATTGCCTTTAAACGCTACGGCGTTAACTAATCATACCTTAAATTGGTATGGTACCAATGCGACGGGTGGAGTAGCAAGCGTTTCTGCACCTACACCTTTAACAACTACATTTGGAACAACTAATTATTATGTAAGTCAAGTTTCAGCTATAGGTTGCGAAAGTCCAAGAGCGGTAATTGTGGTTACTATTAATTCAACACCTTCTTTACCAATCGTATCAGCGGTCACCTATTGTCAGAATGCCACACCAACTGCTTTAACAGCTATATTGAATGGCGGTACCAATTTGAATTGGTACGGAACCAATGCTACAGGTGGAACAGCAAGTGCTATAGCTCCAACCCCTTCTACAGCCGCTGTAGGTACCACAACTTATTATGTAAGTCAATCTTCTGGTGCTGCTTGCGAGAGTGCAAGAGCTCCTATTGTGGTTACCGTTAATCCAACACCAAGTGCTCCTATTGTTAGCAATGTAACTTATTGTTTAAATGCAACTGCTGTAGCATTAAGTGCATCTGCAACTACAGGAAATACATTATGGTGGTACACTACTGCAACAGGTGGTATAGGTACTACAATAAGTATAACGCCTACAACAAACATCGTTGGTACCATTACCTATTATGTAAGTCAAAAAACAACAGCGGGCTGTGAAAGTAATAGATCGGCAATAATTGTAACAACGGCACCATTGCCGTCGGCACCTGTTGTTGCTCCAATAGCATATTGTCAAGGCAATACTGCAGTTGCATTAACAGCTATAGCTTCCCCTGGTCATACCTTAAATTGGTATGGTACTAACGCTACAGGGGGCACTGCGTCTGTAAATGCTCCAATACCATCTACTAGTATTGTTGGCACTACAACATATTATGTAAGTCAAACGAATAGCAGTGGATGTGAAAGTCCAAGGGCGTCAATTATTGTTACTATAAATCCAGTTCCTGCTATGCCTACGGTGAGTGCTTTAATCTATTGTCAAAATACATCTGCTTCAGCTCTTACAGCTGTAGCAAGTTCTGGCAATACGCTCAATTGGTATGGAACTAATGCTACTGGCGGTGTCGCTTCGTCTATTGCCCCAATACCATCAACCTCAGCAATTGGGAATTTAAATTATTATGTAAGTCAAACGAATAGCTTTGGATGTGAAAGTCCGAGAGCAGCATTATCTGTTTCAGTTAATTTAACTCCTCCAGTTCCTACTGTATCTTCAATTTCATATTGTCAATTTGCAACTACTGTTGCATTAACAGCAACAACTATTTCAAATGCAACTTTAATCTGGTATGGAAATAATGCAACAGGCGGGGTTGGAAGTGCTACTGCTCCAATTCCAACATCAACAACATTAGGAACCACTAACTATTATGTGAGTCAGACAACAGGTACAGGATGCGAGAGTGGTCGGTCACTTATTGTAGTTACGGTTAATCCAAATCCAACGGCTCCTGTAGTAAGTAATTTAAATTACTGTCAAAATGAAATTGTCCCTTCATTAACTGCAATTGCATCTTCGGGCAATTCTTTAAATTGGTATGGAACAAATGCAACTGGTGGTTCTGCATCTGTTACAGCTCCGGTTCCTTCTACATTAAATATTGGCACTACAACTTATTATGTAAGTCAAACGAATGCCTTTGGTTGTGAAAGTAATCGCGCATCTATAGTAGTTGCCATTTTGCCTACTCCTAATGCACCAGTTGTAAGTACCGTAAACTATTGCCAAGGTGCAAGCTCCTTGCCGCTTACTGCAACTGCATCTAGTAATTGTACATTAAATTGGTATACTTCAGCAATAGGTGGTATTTCTTCATCCATAGCTCCAACACCTAGTACAGCATCATTAGGTACAACAAACTATTATGTTTCACAAACTAACCCTGCCGGATGCGAAAGCCCTAGAGTACTTATAAGTGTTGTTGTAAATGCTACACCTGCTTCACCTATTGTAAATAATATTACTTATTGTCAAGGTGTAAATACGTCTAGCTTAAATGCTTCTTTTACACCAGGCAATAGTTTACTGTGGTATACCCAAGCAGTTGGTGGAGTAGGAAGTACTACAGCACCTGTTCCATCATCACTACTACTTGGTAGTACCAATTATTATGTGAGTCAAAAAACTGTAGCAGGTTGTGAAAGTCCGCGAGCATTAATACAAGTTAATGTAGTAGCCAATCCAACAGTTTCAATTGTTGCACAAGGGCCAACAACCTTTTGTGATGGCGATAGTGTTAAATTGAATGCTACAGCAAGTTCAAACGTATCCTTTCAATGGTTTAATAATGGTATGCCGATTATAAACACAAATCAGCAACAAATAAATGTAACTACGTCTGGTTTATATACCGTTCAAGTTGTTAATACTAATGGCTGTTCGGCAATGTCCAATGCTATATCAATAAATGTTAGAACCTTGCCTAAAATAATAACTGCGAGTGGTCCATTAACTTTTTGTTCTGGTGATAGCGTTGTGTTGTCTGTGCCTTTACTTACCAATGTTACCTATCAATGGAAATTTAATAGCAACAATATAATCAATGGTTTCACTAATCAAATAATTGTTCGTCAATCCGGTACTTATAGTTTGTCTATACAAGATGTTTATGGATGTGCATCTAACAGTATTCCGGTGATTGTAACAGTTAATAATAATCCAATAGTTAATCTGTCTCCGATAAATACAACCGTTTGTGAAGGCGCATCAGTAAATCTAACAGCCACTACTAATATTTCTGGAAACTTTACTTGGTTTTTAAATAATCAATTAATAAGCTCAATTGTAGGGTCAACGCCTTCAGTTGTATTGCCAGGTAGTTATAAAGTGCAAGTTACCTCAGCTGCAAATTGTAAGGGAACGTCTAATAGTATAACTGTTCAGACTGTTCCATTGCCTACCGTTCAGCTTCCAAAAGTTATTAAATTAACCTATGGTGAAGAAATAAAGGTAACGGCTATAACAACGAATGCAGATAAAATTGTTTGGAGCCCTGCAAATGTAGTTTCTTGTTTTAATTGCTACACCACAATTGTTGCACCAACGGTAACAACTACCGTTACAGCTACGGTATTTAATACATTAAATTGCTCTAGTTTTGATACTATGCTTGTGGTAGTTTCTTGCGATCCTAAATTTTTATTTGTTCCCAATTTATTCTCACCAAACAGTGATGGAGAAAATGACTTCTTCTATCCAAGAGCTAAATTTGATGCATTTATTCCTTTAATGCAAGTCTTTAATAGATTAGGTGAATTGGTTTTTGAAAAGAGAGATTTCAAAGCAAATAATTCTGAAGATTCATGGGACGGCTATTATAAAGGGTCATTAGCTGATCCAGGCGTTTATCAGTATTTTATAAAAGCTACCTGTGCAGATGGTACTTTGTTTGATTATAAAGGGGATATCACTTTAATACATTAAAAATAAGGGCTTTGTAATTACAAAGCCCTTATTTCATATTTATGTTCTATGCAATACTGTATTAATAAGGGTAGTGCAATTTTCATACGATCAAAAGCTTTCTCACTATCATGAAACACAACAATGCTTCCGTTTTTTAATGTCGATTTTACATTATTAAAACAAGAGATGCCATCTAAGCTTGCGTCAAAATCAGCACTTAGCGAATTCCACATGATTATGCGCCAACCTCTTTTTAGTAAATAATTAGCTTGTGTTGGTTTTATTTTTCCGTAAGGCGGTCGAAATAGTTTTGATGGAATATACTTGGCTGCCTGTAGGATATTTTTATAATACTGAAGATTATCTGTTTTCCATCCATTTAAATGATTATGGGTATGATTACCTATAGTATGTCCTTCTTTGATAATACGCTCAAAGGTTTCTGGGTATTTTGTAACATTTTCCCCTATACAGAAAAAGGTAGCTTTAACAGTTTGCTCCTTGAGTATATCTAATACGTAATTGGTGATGATTGGGTGAGGGCCATCATCAAAGCTTAAATAGATGCGCTTATGTTTGGTAGATCTACTCCAAATTAAACCCTTGTTGTGCAAGCGTTTCAGCCACCATGGTATGCTAATTAAATAAGCCAATATTTATTTTATATCTCTTATTATTTGAACAGCTTCTGATAAATAAATGTCTTTATTTAAGTTTTTAAGCCATTCTTTATTTTTAATAATTGATGAACTGTCGATATTTACCTTAGCAAAATCTGCATTTAGATTTGTTATGTTTAAATTATTAGTTTTCTTTTGAAGTTCTTCTGCTTTTTTACTTAAAGCGGCTGCTTCATCCATCTCTTTTTTAAAATCTTCATATTTTAGCTGAACATAATTGTATTGTTCTTTCTTTTTTAGTTTTTCGTTGGTTTGTTTTACAAAAGTGAACAGCGGATTTAAATTTACTCGTTTTTGACTTGCAGCAATCAAAATTGATTTATTAGTTATTTTATTGCTTTTTGAGTATGATGCCGGAGCTATTTCATCCCATTTTAATGCAGCTTTATCTTTTCTTTCACCAATGTCTAAATCTTCGTAAGCGGAGGGTAAAATAATATCTGGAGTTACTCCTTTCAATTGAGTAGATCCACCATTAATTCTATAAAATTTTTGAATAGTTATTTTTAAAGCACCCATTTCTGTATTTTCTTTCCCAACGATGTATGCTTTAGCTTTTTCTACAAAGTCACCTAAGCTAGTAGAAAAATCATCTAATGACAACATGTTTTGTACAGTGCCTTTTCCATAAGTAGGTGTGCCTATAATGATTGCTCTATTATAATCTTGCATTGCAGCAGCTAATATTTCAGAAGCAGAAGCACTATTCTGATTTACTAATATGGCTAAACTGCCATCAAATAAAGTGCCTGGATTTTTATCTGATAATACACTAGATTCTCTAAAGCTATTCTTTACTTGTACAATGGGTCCTTGGTCTATAAAGAAGCCAGCAATATCTACCACATCACCTAGTGAGCCGCCACCATTTTCTCTTAAGTCTAGTATAATTTTAGATACGTTTTCTGCTTTTAATTTTTCTATTTCTTGTTTAATATCTTCAGAGCAATGTCTTCCATTTCTGTGTTGGAAATCGGCATAAAATTCTGGTAGATAGATATAGCCAATTTTTGAATTTTTATCATTAATAATTGCAGACTTAGCAAATACTTCCTCCATTAAAACCGCTCCTCTTATAATTGGAATGACTTTAGAGGTGCCATCTAATCGTTTTATGGTTAGTCTTACTTCTGTGCCTTTTTCGCCTCTTATTATTTTTACCACATCCTCAATGTCATAACCCTGTACATCTACAGGCTCTTCTTTGCCCTGACCAACTTTTAAAATTTCATCATTTGCTTTCAATTCTCCTTGCTTCCAACAAGGACTACCCGTTACAATATTTACTATTTTAACCTTGCCATCTTCAATCTTCAACTGTGCCCCAATACCGTAGAAAGTTCCAGACATTGATTCATCAAAAGCCTTCTTGTCTTTTGGAGGGAAATAATCGGTATGTGGATCTTCGCAACTTGTTAAGGCATTTATGAATATAGTGAAACGATCGTTTTCGTCTAATTTTTTTAATCGTTTAAAATAAGAATCATAGTCTTTTAATATGCCTCTTCTTGCTTCTACCTCTAAACTGTCATCCGATTTCAAAACAATAGCTTTTTTAGATGAATCTTTTAATACGTTTTGTTCAGATTTTAAGGTATGATATTTTGATAGAGCTCGATATTTTAAAAAAGCATACCATCTTGTATACAGTACTTGATCATTAGCCGCAAAATCTAATTTGTCTCCATTAAGCAAAACAGAATCTTTACTGTCAAACGTGAATTTTTTATTTAAAATTTCTTTATAATAGCTTTCTACTTTCTTGATTTGAGAAGAAAACATTGCATTTACGATCTGGAAAAAATAGATATTCCCTGCTTTTAGTTCATCATCTAAAGAGTATTCATAAAATGAAATACTATCTATTTGTATTTTTGTAAAGAATTTTTTCTCGTAATCTAAGTTTGATATGAACTTGTTATAAATACTTTTCGAAAAACTATCGTCAACTGCTCTAGGGGCAAAATGACCCTGCTCTAACGCTGCTAAAATAGTTTGCAATACCATTTCTTTTTTTACCACACTAGTAGATACATTTGGTTCTAATTCTTTAATGTATCTAAAAGATAAAAATGCAGCAATAAAGCCCATTATTATGAGTGGAATCAATACCTTATTTTTCATGAATTGAAGCATAGTTGGTTTGTATAATTAACGTCAACAAATGTAGTTTATTTGATTGTTAAAAAAAAGTCAATTGGTTGGTTGCGTTTTATAGCAATAATGCTGTATTTAATCATTAATTTTGTTGCCTGTTATTTATGAAACCCAACGTAATTTTTAAGGACCTATCTAAAATTGAATATGCTTCTGCATGGGACTATCAAGAATCTCTATTGAAAGAGAATATTGATATTAAAGCCCAATTTTATAAAACCGCTTCAGTTGGCGATACATATACTGCTGCTACGCAGAGCTATTTATTGTTTTGTGAGCATCCTTCTGTTTATACCTTAGGGAAAAGTGGTTTTGAGTCGCATTTGCTATTAAATGACACAAGATTAAAAGAATTGCAAGTTAGTTTCTATAAAACCAATAGAGGGGGAGATATCACGTATCATGGCCCCGGTCAATTAGTAGCTTATCCTATTTTTGATTTAGATTATTTTTTTACCGACTTAGGTAAGTATATGCGCTTTCTAGAAGAGGTTGTTATTAAAACAATTGCTTATTTTGGTATAAAAGGAGAACGCTTAGAAGGGGCAACCGGTGTGTGGATAGATGCTTCTGATCCTACTAAAGCACGTAAAATTTGTGCAATGGGAGTGAAATGCAGTCGCTGGATAACGATGCATGGTTTGGCTTTAAATGTCAATACCGATTTGAACTACTTTAATTACATTGTTCCCTGTGGGATTGTTGATAAAGGAGTTACTTCCATTTCAAAAGAACTAAATGGACAAGTGATTGATGAAGTACTTGTCAAGGATTTAATGAAACAAGCTTTTGAAGAAGTGTTTGCATTGACCTTAATTTATCAATAAAATAGGCGGTCTTTGTAAATTACCTTTTTATCGTCTATTAACTGTCTCAAACATGCATGAAGCGTTTCTTTATTAAGCTCACTAAATTGGCTATAAAGGCTATTTAAAGTTACTTCCTTATTGTTTTTAATATAGCTAATCAAGTCCTTTTCTATCAATGCCGATTTTTTTTGAATGGATGCTTTTTTGGCGGTTTCGCAAATATCGCAATGCCTACAAGCCGCTGTTTTATCTTCGCCAAAATATGGAAGAAGTAATTGATTTCTGCATATTTCCTGCTCTCTTACAAATGCAAACAGCGCTTTGAGTCGTTCAATTTGACGGTTTCTTAGAAAGGCAATTTGTTCTTCATTTACTATTAAATGCTCACTAGCCACGCGCGTGTGATGAAACCATATTTTAGGGCCCTCCACAGGAGCTTGGTAATTAATAAATCCTAAACTGTGCAGTTTATTCAATAAGTTTCTTGTTTCTTCAAACGAGGTTCTTAATTTCTTGGATAGATCAATAATATGAATGCTAGTTGGATAATAGTAAATGCCGCTATACATTCTTAGTAAGGTGATACAAACTATAGAAAGGGTAGGATAGGCTTGTTGTAAAGTGTCTATAGTGCCTCTATCTGCAATAAATTGTACCCATTCTTTTTGTTGCACACTGTCTGTTATCGTCCATAGATTTTCTTGAGCTAATAGCTTTAAACCATAATTTGCTTGGGTAGCATTTAAGGAGAATTTAGTAGCAAAATCTAGCAAATCGAAACTGTAATATTTATTTGGATTTGCACCAATAGGGATTTGCAAATATTCTACTAAGCATTGATATAGTTTTCTAAGATAATCGACCGGAGGAAATTGAATTGCCAATTGGTCTTTTAAACGTTTAATATCAGCCTCATTATAAATACAAATCGCTTGTGCAGCTTGTCCATCTCTGCCTGCTCGGCCAATTTCTTGATAGTAAGATTCCAATTGTTCGGGTAAATCATAGTGAATTACTAATCGCACATTAGATTTGTCAATACCCATTCCAAATGCAGTGGTGGCAATCATCACAGGAACCTTGCCTTGCATCCAATCTTCCTGATTTCGAGCTTTATCTACTTTTGTCATGCCTGCATGATAATGCACTGCGTTAATATTCCATTCTTCTAAAATACTAACTAGACGTTCGGTTTGTTTGCGGCTTCTGCAATATACAATACTACAAACCGCTTCTTTTTGTAGGGCCTTTATAACCTCATTTATTTTATCATCGGCTTTAATTACAGCGATGAAAATATTACTACGTTCAAAACTTGTTTTAAAAACCGATTTATTTTGAATATTCAATTTCTTTTGAATATCGCTCAATACAGCAGTCGTTGCTGTTGCGGTTAAGGCTAAAAATGTAGCTTTAGGAAAAGTATATCGAAGTGATTTTATAGATAAGTACTCTGGTCTAAAATCATATCCCCATTGAGAAATACAATGCGCCTCATCAACCGCAATTAAATCTACAGGAAGCGCTAATAAAAGTTCTTTAAATGAAGCTGTTTGTATGCGTTCAGGAGATACATATAGTATTTTAAAAGCACCTTGTAAAAGTCCATCCTGAGCAGCTTTCATTTCTTCTTTATCTAATCCGGCATGCAATGCTAGTGCCTGTATGCCCATGCTTTGCAGGCGGTTCACTTGGTCATTCATTAGCGAAACAAGCGGCGAGATTACTAAGCACATCCCTTTGTTTAATAAGGCAGGTATTTGATAGCAGATTGATTTTCCAGCTCCTGTTGGCAATAAGGCTACGGTATCTTTGTTGTTTATAACAGCACTGATGATTTCTGCTTGTAAAGGTCTAAAGGTGTCGTGCCCCCAATACTTTTTTAATATTTCTTGCGCTGCCTCGATCACGTTTATTACTTATCGAATATAGGTTTAAGGATATTTGTCCATAATGTTTTCTTAAGTGCCATATTATTTTGTAAGGCATTTAAAGAGTCTACAAATATAAACTGGCAATTATCAAACGAGTTGCTTCCATTAAACTTAAATAAGGCTAGAATACCTAATTTGAATGCAGGAATCCCGAAAGACAAAACAAAACTTGGTTGAATTTCGTCTCTAATTTGATTCCAAGCAATTTGCTGATCTTGTTTTAATTCAATCATGCAATAATCGCTTGATTCCATTTTGCATGCTGCAAGTATTTTTTTTAAAAAATCTAACTCTTCTTGATTGTTTAGTTGCTGGGTAAATACCACCATTTTCGCTTTGCTCAAAACAGCTAAATCTAAATCATTACGATTTAATAAAAAATCGCTAGAAGTATTGATAATAGTATGTTTTGATTCAAAAAAGGTGATACTCATGGTGAATTTGTGTGTAATTTATATGTTTAAGTTGCAATAATTGGAATAAAAATAGGTACTTTGCCGCGAATTTAGAAATTTAAATACTTTATGATTTCCAATAATACAGATATTGAAATAATTAAAACGACGGATTCAAGAATTAATCAATTTGATCCTCAAAATATTCAATTCGGTAAATTATACTCCGATCATATGTTGATTGCGCATTACGATAATGGCGTTTGGGGTAAGGCAACTATTGAGCCCTTCAGAAACTTAAGTATGCATCCCGCTACTACGTTTATACATTATGGTCAATCTATTTTTGAAGGCATTAAAGCCTATAAAAATGAACAAGGAGAAGCATTAATCTTTAGACCTCAAGACAATTGGAAACGTTTTAATGTATCAGCAGAACGTATGGGTATGCCCGCTGTTCCAGAACATTTATTTATGGATGGCTTAAAAGAGTTAATTGCGCTAGATAGCAATTGGATTCCGAGTGAAGATGGCACATCTTTATACATAAGACCATTTATGTTTGCTACTGATGAGTTTATTGGAGTTAAACCAGCAGAGCAATTTACATTCATGATCATTACCAGTCCAGCAGGACCCTATTATAGCAAACCCGTATCTATTTATGTACATGATGAGTATACGCGTGCATTCCCTGGTGGAATAGGGTATACCAAAGCAGCAGGTAATTATGGAGCTAGCATGTATCCTACCATGAAAGTGCGTGAAATGGGCTATGATCAAATTCTTTGGACCGATGCTGTAGAGCACAAATGGGTGCAAGAAATTGGCACTATGAATGTCTTTTTTGTAATTGGCGACAAGGTAGTTACTCCAGATTTAGTTGGTGGTACTATTTTGGCAGGTGTAACGAGAATGAGTGTGCTTACTTTACTTAAAGAAAAGGGTATTGCAATAGAAGAACGACCAATCAGTATTTTAGAATTAGAAGAAGCATACCAACAAGGCCTACTAAAAGAAGCCTTCGGAACCGGTACAGCTGCTTCTATTGCACCAATAGGCTCGCTTACCTATCAACAACATTTAATGGAATTACCCGACGTTGCTACTTGGGAAATTGCAAATTGGTTGAAAGCTGCGCTCAATGATATTAGATATGGTAGAGTAGCAGATACCCACAATTGGGTAGTAAAACCATAATTTATTCATTTTTAAATATTTATAAAGGCGTTTTTACTAAAAACGCCTTTTTTAGTGCCCTTTTTAAAATAAAAGTCAAAAAAAGTGTTCATTTTAAGATAAATATGTACCTTTGCAGTCCAAAAATTCACTCAAAAGGAGGACTTTAACATTGCAAGAAAATCAAAATCTTAACATGCAAACCGCTCACGATGATTTCGACTGGAGCGTTGACAAAAGAAACGTAGCTTCTTATTCACAAGAAACGCGCGTACAAATGGAACAAGCTTATGATAGCACGTTCAAATCAATTGAAGAATCAGAACTAATTTCTGGTGTTATCGTTGGTGTAACTAAAACAGATGTTATTATTAACATTGGTTTTAAATCAGACGGACTTATTTCTTTAAATGAGTTCCGCGACATGACCGAAATTAAAGTAGGAGATGAAATTGAAGTTTTAGTGGTAGAGAAAGAAGATCGTAATGGTCATCTTCACTTAAGCAGAAAACTTGCTCGTCAAGCTCGTGCTTGGCAAAAAATTGTTGATTTCTTCAAAACAGGAGAAATTGTTACCGGTACCATTACTTCTAAGACTAAAGGTGGTCTTATTGTGGATGTGTATGGATTGGAAACATTCTTACCAGGTTCTCAAATCGATGTTAAACCAGTTACGGATTACGATCAGTATGTTGGTAAAACTATGGATTTCAAAATCGTTAAGATCAACGAGCAAATTAGAAATGCAGTAGTTTCTCACAAAGCCTTAATTGAAAGTGATATCGAAGCACAACGCTCTGTTATTATTGGTCAATTAGAAAAAGGTCAAGTGTTAGAAGGAACCGTTAAAAACGTAACTGACTTCGGTGCATTCATCGATTTAGGTGGTGTTGATGGTTTACTTTATATTACCGATATTAGCTGGGGCCGCGTAACGCATCCTAACGAAGTATTAGAAAATGGCAAGAGATTGAATGTCGTTGTTCTAGATTTCGATGATGAGAAAAAACGTATCAGCCTTGGTTTAAAACAATTAACGCCTCATCCTTGGGATAGCTTAAACATCGACATACAAGAAGGTGCTAAAGTTAAAGGTAAAGTAGTTAATATTGAAGATTACGGAGCATTCTTAGAAATTTTACCTGGTGTAGAAGGACTAGTACACGTATCAGAAATTACTTGGTCTTCTCAACCAATCAATGCTAAAGAATTCTTCAAAATGGGAGATGAGTATGAAGCATTAGTGGTTACGTTAGATAAAGAAGAGCGCAAAATGAGCTTGTCTATCAAACAAATGACTGAAGATCCTTGGGATACTATCGAAAACAAATTCCCTCTAGAAAGCCGTCACAATGGTGTTGTTAAAAACATTACTCCATATGGCGTATTCGTAGAATTACAAACAGGTATTGGTGGCATGATTCACATTAGCGATTTAAGCTGGATCAAACGTTTCAATCACCCAAGTGAATTCACTAAAGTAGGCGAACCAATCGGAGTAACTATCTTATCTATCGATAAAGAAAATCGTAAATTAGCTTTAGGGCACAAACAAATCGAAGAAGATCCTTGGAATACATTTGAATCTGTTTTCCCTATCGGTTCTACTCACGAAGGTAATGTTACTAAAAAAGACGATAAAGGTGCAACCGTTCAATTACAATATGGCTTAGAAGCATATGCTCCTGCGCGTCATTTACGTAAAGAAAGCGGTGCTACAGTTGAAGCTGATGAAATTCTTCCTTTCGTTATCATCGAGTTCGATCGCAACGATAAGCGTATTGTAGTTTCTCATACCCGCATTTGGGAACAAGAAAAAGCAGACGAAAAAGAAACCTTGAAAAAGGAAGCTAAAGCAGATGCAGAAAGCACTAAAAAAGCAGTGAAAAACGTTCAAAGCAAAGTAGAGAAATCTACCTTAGGCGATATCGATGTTTTAGCAGCTTTAAAAGATAAAATGAAAAAAGACGAAGAGTCTAAATAAGTATATCTTTTTTACTATTGAAAAGGGAGTCGTAAGGCTCCCTTTTTTTATACTTACAATAGTACATTGTCATTGATATTTTCATACTTTTAGTTTATTTATTAGGCGATGAAAAAAATAATCTATATAATCACCTTTGCATTTCTTTTGCTTAATTGTAAAAAGCAACAATACCAACTTGGATCTAAGCAATATGATTCTTTTTCTTTTCATATATCAGACTCCATTGTTCTTTATTATGACTACTACAAGCAAACGAGCACTGCACTGTATTCCAAACATTTTTCAACGCCAAGATATAGTAGTATTTTAATTTCATTAGATAGTGGCGAATTGGTATATCAACAAGATACCTTTTAATTAATGGATCCTAATTTTAAAACATACAAAAAGAAATTTGGTTATTTCCCTTTAGTACAAATTAAAAAGGATAGCATTATTTTTTCAAATCAACTTGCAGGTGGTATGACATGGAGGACATATGAATATGTATATGGTATTCGATAGGATCAGCTTTAATGCATATTTTCTTTAGATGCTCATAAAAACTATTGTAGAGAATCATAAGCTGTATACGTAAATCATTTAGGATTTTGTTTTTCTAAAAATACTTTCCAAAATATTTTGCGGAGTGAGAAAAAGGATATATCTTTGCGCTCCCGAAAAGCAGTTCTTAAGAAGCATACGATCTCCAAACAGGGTATACGGTAATACGGATTTTAAAAAAGTTTTTAAAAAAGATTACAAAAAGTTTGGAAGAATAAAAAAGGAACACTACCTTTGCACTCCCGTTGTAAGAATGGCATAACAAGTTCATAAGTAATAAGATAGGTGACAGCCAG
>CAMBYG010000032.1 GCA_945872085.1 Chitinophaga pinensis
TATTATGATTTTTTAAATAGACAAAAAGGAGAATACATGGATACTACTATTATTGTTGCCATTGTTGCAGTGGCTGCTATTTTGATAGGCATATTTTTGGGGAAACAATTATTTGCTAAAAATACACAACAGCTTGTAAAAGACGCAGAAGAACAAGCTTCAAAAACTATCGAAAATGCTAAAACAATAGCGGAAACGCTAAAAGAAAAAAAATTATTGGAAGCTAAAGAGCATTTCTTGCAACTAAAAACAGAACAAGAAAAAGAAGCTAACCAACGCGTACAAAAAATTACCGAGTCGGAAAACAAGATTAAGCAACAACAACAAAGTTTAAATGATAAAACAGCTGCTTTTCAGAAAAATGTAAATGAAGTAGAGCAACAAAAAGAACATTTAAACAAACAATTAGAGGCGGTTAATGTAAAGCGTGCAGAATTGGAGAAACACCAAGAAGAGCATGTAAAACGCCTTGAAAAAGTAGCTAATTTAAGCGCAGAAGAAGCAAAATCGGAATTGATGGAAGCGGTTAAAGAAGAAGCGCGCACCAATGCCATGTCTTATGTAAAAGAGATTATGGAGGAGGCTAAGCTTAATGCTAGTAAAGAAGCTAAGAAAATTGTAATTCAAACGATTCAGCGTACTGCTGCAGAGCAAACCATTGAAAATGCCATTACGGTATTTAATTTAGAAAGCGACGAAATTAAAGGCCAAATTATTGGTAGAGAAGGGCGTAATATTAGAGCATTAGAAGCAGCTACGGGCGTGGATTTAATTATTGACGATACCCCTGAAGCGATCATCTTATCTTGTTTCGATCCATTGCGTAGAGAAATTGCACGTTTGTCCTTACAACGTTTAGTACAAGATGGTCGTATTCACCCAGCTCGTATTGAAGAGGTAGTTGAGAAAACAAAAAAACAATTAGAAGAACAAGTAATGGAAATTGGTGAGCGCACTATTATTGAATTAGGCGTACATGGTTTACACAAAGACTTGGTACGTATGATTGGTAAAATGCGTTTCCGTTCTTCTTACGGTCAAAACTTATTGATGCACTCTAAAGAAACAGCTAACCTTTGTGGTATTATGGCTGCTGAATTAGGGCTTGGTCAAAAAATAGTTAAATTGGCTAAACGTGCGGGTTTACTTCATGATATTGGTAAAGTGCCAGATGAAGAAACAGAATTGAGCCACGCATTATTAGGTGCTAAATTAGCGGAAAAATGTGGCGAACATGCTGCTATTGTAAATGCTATTGGTGCACACCATGATGAGATGGAAATGACCTATATTATTTCTCCAATCATTCAGGCTTGTGATGCGATAAGCGGAGCTCGACCTGGTGCACGTAGAGAAATGATGCAAAGTTATTTGCAACGCATCAAAGATTTAGAATCTTTAGCAATGGCATACAATGGCGTTGAAAAAGCATATGCTATCCAAGCCGGTAGAGAATTGCGCGTTATTGTAGAAGCTGATAAAGTAAGTGATGCAGCAAGCGATACCTTGTCTTTTGAAATTGCCGATAAAATTCAAAAAGAGATGCAGTATCCTGGGCAAATAAAAGTTACGGTAATTAGAGAATTACGTGCCGTAAACATTGCTCGATAATAAAAAGAAAAATAATCAAAAGCTGTATGCCTTGCATGCAGCTTTTTTTATTGTATAAACTAGAACTTTAGTTATTTTATTTTATTTTTGAATTCATGTTGAAGCGTTTTGTTTTTTGTGGTCTTCTTTGTTTTTTGTGTGCATTGCAGGTGTGTGCTCAAACTGCAGCAGCATTGGATAGTACTACTATTCGATGGGAAGGAAAATGGTCTACGCCTAAAGAACGTTTTCAACCCATTCCTAAAAAAGCAATTTTATACAGTGCCATTTTGCCGGGATTAGGACAGATATACAATCGTCAATATTGGAAAGTACCCATCATATACGCCGGTATGGCAGCGGCTTTTATAGCCTATGATTTTAATAATAGTCGCTATCAAATGTATAAAAAAGCATACATAGCAAGACTAGATAATAACCCATCAACGAGCGATGAATTTGTTGGCTTGTATACCGATGCTAATCTGAAAACACTGCAAGATAGCTATAAACGCTTTGCCGATATGACCATTTTATTTACCGCTGTTGGTTTTGCCATTCAATCCTTAGATGCGCTAACTGCTGCTCATCTCAAAAATTTTGATGTTTCAAAAGATATAAGTTTCAGAATTAGCCCTGCCTTTTTGCCAACAGGACAAATAGGTATCGCCATGATTTTTAAAACCCATTAAGGCATGTTACAAGCTATTCCAAGAGAAGATACATTTTTACATAAAGGATTGCGCACTAAATTAGTAGATGAACTGGTAAAGCTAGGCATTAAAGATGCAGCTGTAATAGCAGCAATTCAAAAAATACCAAGACACTTTTTTTTAGAACCCGGTTTTGAACGCTATGCCTACGAAAATAGAGCTTTTACTATTTTAGCCAACCAGACTATTTCGCACCCCTATACCGTAGCTTTACAAACGGAGTTATTAGCCATTAAAAAGTTTGATAAAGTACTAGAAGTTGGAACTGGTAGTGCTTATCAGTCCTGTGTATTGGCTGAGCTAGGTGCTCAGGTTTTTTCCATTGAGCGTCAAAAAGAGTTGTATGATTACGCCAATCATTTTTTTTATTTAAAGAAATATGTTACTATAAAACGCTTTTATGGTGACGGTTTTGCGGGTTTACCAACCTATGGCCCTTTCGATAAAATAATTATTACTGCCGGTGCACCCAAAATCCCAGAACAACTGGTGGCTCAATTAAAAACAGGTGGCATTATGATTATTCCATTAGGAGAAAATGAACAACAGCAGATGTTGCGACTTACAAAATTAGAAGACGGCAGTTTGAAGGAAGAACATTATGGTAGCTTTTCTTTTGTGCCGATGCTAGAAGGAAAGAATGATAAACGATAAAATTCAAATTCATTTTAGAAATTTAATTCAAGACAATGAAAAAATCAGTATTAGGATTAATAGCTATGCTATTGTTTCAATTTTCAACAACAGCACAGCAACTTCCCTTATTGCCCTACCCAAATTTCTGCGCTATTGGTAACGATAGTTTTGTATTAGATCCTTCTACGGTAGTATCATATATTACTACATCCAAATTGTCTTCACAAACTATTCCTTTGTGTATTTCTTTTATTAGAGAAAGAACGGGCTTTAACTTGGCAGTTAATAATAAAGATGCCTATAGAAATAATATTCAATTGCTCATTAGCAATTTGACCGATACCAATTACGAAGCTTATGAATTGCACATAGATAAAAGTGGCATACAAATTAAAGCCAATACGAGTGCTGGTCTTTTTTATGGTACGCAAACCTTATTACAGTTGATGCCATTGGCTACAACTCACCAAGCAATAAAAATTCCTGCCTTATTTATTAAAGATGCACCTCGTTTTGCATGGAGAGGCATGCACTTAGATGTAAGTAGGCATTTTTTTAATACCCAGTTTATAAGAGAATACATCGATTTTTTAGCGACTTTTAAAATGAATGTTTTTCATTGGCATTTATGTGATGATCAAGGATGGAGAATTGAAATTAAAAAATATCCTAAGTTGACAGAAATTGGAGCTTGGCGAGTAGATAGAGATAAGGAATGGAGAGATGCACAACCTATCCAAGCAGGAGAGAAAGCTTCGTATGGCGGTTATTATACGCAAGAAGAGATAAAAGAAATTGTTGCTTATGCTGCCGCACGAAATATCACTATTGTGCCAGAGATTGAAATGCCGGGTCATTCTATTGCAGCCTTAGCAGCATATCCTAGCTTGTCTTGTACGCAAGTGCCACAAGCGGTAATTCCTGGCGGTATTTATCCTAAAGGAATACAGTCCAACTACTGCGCGGGAAACGATAGTGTCTTTGTATTTCTAAAAGAGGTATTAAATGAAGTCATGCAATTATTCCCATCTAAATTAATCCATATTGGTGGCGATGAAGTAGATAAAGCCGATTGGAAACATTGTACTAAATGTCAAGCAAGAATTCAACAGGAGCATTTGAAAAATGAAGAAGAACTACAAAGTTGGTTTATCAGAAATATAGAGCAATATGTAATTAGCAAAGGCAGAAGTATTATAGGTTGGGATGAGATTTTAGAAGGCGGATTAGCACCTAACGCTAGTGTGATGAGTTGGAGAGGGGAGCAAGGCGGTATAGATGCTGCTAAAATGCAGCATACCGTTGTGATGACTCCAGGTACACATTGTTATTTTGATCATTACCAAGCCGATCCGCAAAGCGAACCTATTGCAATAGGTGGATTTACAACATTAAAAAAAGTATATAGTTACGAGCCAATACCTGCTGCATTACCAAGTGCATATCATAAGTATGTATTAGGAGCCCAAGCAAATCTTTGGACCGAATATATTCCAACGGTAGAACAAGCAGAATATATGGTCTTGCCAAGAATGCAAGCCTTATCTGAAGTATTATGGACACAGAAACAAGTTACCGATTGGTCTTCCTTTATTGCTCGCTTGCAACCTTATCTGCGCAAATTTGAACAACAAGGTTGGCGCTATTGTGAAGGTAATTTTAAAGTAGCGATGCAACCGCGCGTTATTAAGAATACTATGAAAATGAGTTTAGAATCAGAGTCTAAAGACGATCAAATTGTATATACTTTAGACGGCACAGAACCTAGCCTCTTTTCGCCTATTTATAAAGATTCATTAGTGCTTTCAAATTCTTGTTTGATAAAAGCACAATTAGTGCATAAGCAAGTATTGAAAGGCAAGCCGAGTGCTATGAATTTTACCATGCACACAGCTTTTGGCGTGGTGCCTACTTTCGAAAAGTCTTTCAGTACCTATTATCCAGCTTATGGTGCAGCTACCTTGACAGATGGCATTTTTGGCAATACCGATCATCATGCAAATTGGTTGGGATGGAGTAAATCCGATATGGCAGCAACACTATCCTTTTCTAAAGACACTTTAGTGCATGAAGTAGAACTTGGATGTTTACAAAATTATGCCTCCTGGATTTTCTTTCCTGAATGGATAAAAGTAATTGCCATAAATAAGGATGGTAGTCAAAAAGAATTGGCTATGCATAAGATGGAAAGGAAAGCAACAAAAGGAGCAGTGATCAATCGAGTGAAACTAAGTTTCCCTGAACAAAAATTAAAAACAATTAAAATTGTAGCAGGCCCCTTACCGGCATGTCCTAAAGATCATCCTGGTTATGGAGATACGGGTTGGTTGTTTTTTGATGAGATGGTAGTTAAGTAAGTGCTTTGCTTCTTAAATAAGCATCTGCCAAGGCTATTGCAGTAGCAGCTTCTACTACTACGGGCGCGCGCAAAGCAATACATACGTCGTGGCGACCACCTACCGTAAATGTTTCCAGAGCATTGCTTTCTAAATTAATACTCTCTTGCATTTGTGCCGTGCTACTAGTTGGTTTAATGGCCACTTCAAATGCTATAGCATTACCATTGCTAATGCCTCCATTAATACCTCCGGAATGATTGGTTTTGGTAGTGCCTTCTTTATCAATGATGGCATCATTGTGTTGGCTGCCCATCATTTTTGCTGCAGCAAAACCACTACCGAATGCTATACCTTTCACCGCAGGTATAGCAAAAATAAGATGACTAATTTGCGACTCTAAAGAATCGAAAAAGGGCTCGCCCAATCCAACGGGTACTTGCTGAGCGGTACAAGCTATAAGCCCGCCTATGCTATCATTTGCTTTTAAAGCATCAGCTATGGCTTCATCGATATTTGTATTGCCACCAGCAGCTATTAATTCTGCATGTATGGAGATAGGGTTAATAATTTTTTTTGCTATTACCCCAGCAGCTACTAAACATAGGGTAAGTCGGCCTGAAGCATGACCGCCACCACGAGGATCATTAAATCCTTGATGTTTTTTTTGTAAAACAAAATCGGCATGACCTGGTCTTGGAATATTTTTGAAAGCTTCGTAGTCGCCAGAGCGTTGTGTTTCATTGGCAAATTGTATAGCAATGGGAGCGCCCGTTGTATGTCCGTTATGCACACCGCTTATCAGTTGTGGGCGGTCAGATTCTATTCTTGTAGTAGTGCCTTTAGCGCCGGGCTTTCTTCTTTCAATGTCGAATTTAAAATCATCTTCTTGAAGTGCAATCCCGGCAGGGCATCCATCAACTATTATGCCAATAGCTGTGCCGTGCGATTCACCAAAAATTTGAATTTTAAATAGGTTGCCAAATGCATTCATAAAAATTAGTTTATAAGAAGCTTTAAGTCGTTGTAAAAATTTGGATAGGATTTGTTGATTGCATCTTCTCCAATTATAGTAATAGGGTCTTTGGCGTATGCACTTGCAATGCTTGCTGCCATGGCTATACGGTGATCATTACAGCTATCGATTGTGGCTCCTTTAAAAGCAGCTGCTCCTTCAATTAATATTGTATCGTCTTGTATCGTAAATGGAATACCTAATTGTTGCATCATGGTACTGCAAGATACTAAACGATTACTTTCTTTATTAATCAACCGATGAATGCCATGAATACTTGAGGTGCCGGAGCAAGTACCCGCTAGCACACATAGAATAGGAAATAAATCTGGGCAATCTACTATGTTTATAATAAATGGGTTTTGTTTATGATGCGCTACATGTAATTCATTGTGCTCCCATTTAACAGCTGTTCCCACTTGCTCTAGTACTTTTAAAATAGCTTTGTCTGCTTGTACGCTTTCGGCTTGTAGTCCTTTTAATTGTATTTTACCATTTATAGCTGCAAGCACTATGAAATTACTAGCACTACTCCAATCGCTTTCTATAGAGATGTTTTGAAGGCTTGGGAGCTTGCTCTTTGGACTAATATAAAAGTGTTGATAATGCTCGTTTTTAATGGGCATGCCTAAGGAGCCCAATAGTTGAAGCGTAAGGTCAATATAAGGTTTGCTTACAAGTCCTTGCACTTCAATATGCATATCGGTTGTGCAGGTATAAGCTAAGGCAATAAGGAGCCCTGTTAAATATTGCGAACTTTCTTGTCCGTCTATAGTAAGATGACTTCCTTTTATGGGGCCTTCAATAGTTAATGGTAAGTATTCGTTATTGGAATTTAATTTTATGCAAAGCGCGTGTGCTAACTGATCTATATGTTTCATTTTTCGCTTAAGCAAGCTGCCTGTTCCTGTAATCGTATAACGATTGGATGTAGTAGCGAGGATAGGCAAAAACATGCGGGTGCATAATCCACTTTCTCCACAGTCTAAGTGCGAAAGGGTTGAAAGTTTTCCATTACTTCGAATAATAGTTTTATTATCTTGAATGCTAACCGATGCGCCTAATTGTTGAATAATTGATAAGGCCGTTTGCTCATCTTGAGAACGGCCAGCATGCTTTATTTCTGTGCTGCCATCAAACAACAGAGCGCATGCATAAGCCCGCTGCGTATGGCTTTTAGAAGCAGGGATTTGTATAGTGCCGGATATCTCGTGATGTGCTAAGTGCATTATAAAGTGCTGGCTGCAATAAGTTCTTTTAATTGATCTATTGGTATGTTCTGAATGTGTGGTTTGCCTATGGTGTCTAATAATATAAAGTCAATGCCTTTGTCGGTGCTTTTTTTATCATGCTTTACCATGCTGTCAATAAGATCGTTTGAAAAAGTTATTTGCGTTGGTAATTGATATTGCTGTAGGAGGTTTTTAATTTTTAAGGTATTAGCAGGTTCAAATTTTCTAAGCGTTTCAGAAAGTTTGCAAGCATATAAAATGCCCAATCCCACAGCTTGTCCATGCGGTATATGATGAGCCTTTTCAATTGCATGGCCTATTGTATGCCCGAAGTTTAATAATTTGCGCACATGGCTTTCTTTGAAATCAGCCATGACCATTTTATTTTTAGTACTTACGCAATGTTGAATAAGCGCATCAATTTTATGAATGTCTTTTTGGTAATCTTCTATGGTATGCATAAAGAGCATATCAAAAAAACGGATATCACTTAAGCACGCATATTTTATAATTTCTCCAAAACCATTTTTAAATTCATCAATAGGTAGGCTATTTAAGAAAGCATAGTCCATTAAAATGAATGAAGGCAAATTAAAGGTTCCGATTAGATTTTTTTGTTCGCCAAAATTGATGCCATTTTTGCCGCCAATTGCTGCGTCTACCATGCTTAATAAGGTGGTTGGTACAAATCCAAAAGCTATGCCTCTCATATATATAGCGGCAACAAAACCAGTGATATCAGAGACTACACCACCGCCAACGCCTACTATTAAGGTTTGTCTGTTGGCATTAAACACCAATAATTGGTCAATGATATTTTCTACTGTTGCCCAACATTTACTTGCTTCTCCCGAAGGGATGAGAATATATGGACTAGCTTCGAACAAAGATGCGTGTTTTTCAAAAACACACGCATCAATTAGGTAGATTATTTGCTGTTCCTTTGCAATGGAAGTAATAGTATGGAAAGGCTCATTAATAAAATAATTAACCGGTTTGCCATCAAATGATTCACAATATTGCATACAACCTATTTTTGTAAAGTTACTAGAAACTTATGGTAATTAGAAGGCGCTAAAGGATATAAAAAAAGGAGCCTAAGCTCCTTTTTTTTATTTGCACGCTTCAAAGCGATTGTTCAGTTCTTCCCAGTTTACTAAATTCCAAATAGCCGCTAAATAGTCTGCTCTTCTATTTTGATAATGTAAATAGTATGCGTGTTCCCAAACGTCTATTCCAAAAATTGGTTGGCATTTACAATCTGCTATATCCATTAATGGATTGTCTTGATTGGGTGTAGAGCAAATAGCTAATTGGCCATCTTTAACGCCTAACCATGCCCAGCCGCTTCCAAAACGGGTTGCGCCAGCTGCATTCATCTGTTCTTTCATAGCATCTACCGATCCAAATGTAGTATTGATAGCATCTGCTAACGCTCCTACGGGTGTGCCGCTAGCATTAGGTTGTAATGCCATCCAGAATTGCGTATGATTGTAATGGCCGCCACCATTGTTTCTAACCGCTGCAGGAAATTTAGAGATAGCACCCATTAAGCTAATGATATCCATGTTTTCAGCTTCGGTACCAGCAATTGCTTTATTTAAATTATCTACATAAGCTTGATGGTGCTTAGTGTGATGAATGGTCATCGTTAAGGTGTCGATATGAGGCTCTAAAGCTTCGTATGCATAAGGTAATGCAGGTAAAGTATGTGTCATGTTGTTTGATTTTAGAATGCAAATATAAGCCTTAAAATTTAGTACAAATGCTAAAAATAATAGAACTCATAGAATTATTAATGCTAGCAATAGGCACATTGATACCATCTATAGTATAAGGCTGCTCTTGACTATAGTTTTTAGTTAACACATAAGCGGCATCTAAATAAATTTGATCAAAACGAAGTCCAAAGCCGAGGGCGTATTTAATACTAGAAAAATTTCTTTCAGCTGTTTTATTAGGGTTGCCTACGAGATTAATGCCAGCTCTAAACATTTTATTTTCAAGTCTCCATTCTGCGCCCAGTCTGTAATTTTGGGAGTTTTTGTAGGCCATAGCAATTTTATTATTAACAGCAGTTTGATATGATACATATTCACTACTGTATTTAAAACGCATATTGGTATAGTTCACATTTTCAATGTCTACACTTACAAATCCATTTTTGTTTAAAAAATAGGCAGCGCTCGCAATAAATTTATTAGGGGTTATTAAGGTGTAATTAAAATTATTGTCCTTGTCGGGCTGTGCAGTAGTGTTTGGCCCTGTAAGATCATTATACTTGATTTTTAAATTTTCGGTATTAGTTTGTAGTTTAACTGCGTAAAGATCATTCATGGCAAAGCTAGATCCGGTATGATAGGCAAAACCTAATCGTATCTGATCGTTTAATTTTATAATACTGCCCATTTTTAAATTAATACCTGTGCCGCTAGTGTTCAATTTCTCGGTGTACGTAAAGTTGTCAAAATCATTATTGGTATTGCCAGAGGCGTCTTTTTCTGTGAAGATTCTTGTAGAAGTGTAGTTTATAGAAGGAATGCCTATGGTGGCGCCTAACATCAATATATTATTGTAATTGCCACCAAAAGAAAGCACAATTTCATTCATGTTGCCACTTTGCTTGTATTCTTTCGTTTGAGTAAGCGGCATGCCAGGTGTTACCACTGATTGAAACTGGCCGGCCGAATTTTTATTTATCAGATACGTTTGATAGCCTAAATATTGAGGGGAATATCCGTCTGCGGTATTAGTATTGTTGGCGCCATTACTAAAATAACTACTGCCAGAGGAATTATTGTTAGCACCCGTATAGGCATAGTTTACATTAAAGTCGTTGATTCTATTATATCCAATTGCAAACCCAGTAGATACCCATGAAGTTTGTTCGTTACTTTCAGCTGCCTTAGATAGGAATACAAGTCCGAGGGTGTTTACATTAAATTTGGTATTTGTTGTATTGCTGATCGTGTTTTGAAATTCTCCTTTAGTAGCATTGATTTTTAAACTTGGTGAAAAAACAAATTCGTTTTTTCTATAAAGACCAATTCCGGCTGGGTTATAGCTTAATCCACCAAAGTCGGCTCCAATAGCTCCATTGGCATTGCCGTAACCTGCACTTCGTGCATTGCCGTATAATTGCGTTTGACTATAACGCAAGGCATCTAGCTCATTTTGAGCCAATGCATAATGACAGCATAGCAGGAAGCTAATACTGTTGATTATAATTTTTTTCATAAACACTATTGCATTATCGAGGTCTAAATCCGCCACCGCCACTATTGCCACCGCCACCTGGGTTGCCCATATCTCTTGGTCTTTGTTCTATTGGTCGTTCAAATCGTCTTGGTTCAGCTGCTGGTGCAGGTGAAGAAGGTTTGAAATTATCTTGGTTTCTTTGTTCATTAAATCTCGGACTTGGCTGTGCTTGCTGAATGGGATTGCTTCTATACGGTTGTTCGTTGTTATAATAACGATCTTGTCGTGAAGGCAGATTTTGATTGGGCGTAGCAATAGGCTGATTTCTATCGGGTGTCTGGTAATTGCCGCTATTATTTCTGAAATCTCTATTGATGGGATTATTGTTGAGATTGTTATAACCACTTCTATTATTATCTAATGGAGTTTGATTAGATCCATTTTCCATCACGCGATTTCCATTATTAGGATTGCTCATTTTAAAGCCACTACGAGGTCCATTATTAATACCACTTAAGGTGTAATTATTTCTAGCAAAATCATTGCGCACTCTGTAGCTACCATTCATGGAGCCATGAGGACCGTATTGATAATTGTTATTATTTCCATTGTTGCCAGGGTAATAATTATTATAGTGGTAATTATTCATACCATAGTAATAGCCATCCCAGAAGCCGTTCGTGTAAAAATTGGAACCCCAATAACCCGAATAATAGGGGTAACTGTAGCAAGAAAAACCATGGTATCCATACCAAGTATTCCAAGACCAATTAGAACTCCAATAGGGCCCATAATTATAGTTCATTTGGTTTTGATAAAAACGATTGTAGTTCCAATAAGGATCTACCCAATAGGGGTTATACCAATAGGGATTTACATAAAAGCTGTAATAACTTTGATTATAAAATGGAGTATTAAACCTGCGTAGATTGCTAGCATAATAATAATCGTCATTGTCGTCGTAGTCTACATAGGCTTCGTCGTCATAGTTCTGATTGTTCGATGACGAATTATTATAAGCATTGTTATTGTTATACGAGCTGGTAGAGTAATAAACCGAATTAGTCGTGTTTTGAGTAGCACTTGAAGTATTATTATTTTTCTTCTGCTTTAATTTAGCTTTAGCCGCATCTGTGCTGTTGAAATAAATGTCATCCTCATCTGTAGGGGTGTTTTGCGCGAAACTTGTGAAACTTGCCAAAAACAAGCAACACAAAAGTGTGAATGATGATCGTTTCATAAAAATTAGGTTTTAGGTACAAACTGCTAAATAGAAATTAAGTACTTTTGCAAATACTACCACATAAAAGTACAACATAAACACTTTAATTAGACTAATGAGTAAGACATTAACAACTCGTAAACAAGATTATTCGCAATGGTATAATGAATTAATTCTCAGAGGCGGATTGGCAGATCATTCTGCTGTAAGGGGCTGTATGGTTATAAAACCCTATGGATATGCCTTGTGGGAAAACATGAGAGATGAATTGGACCGTCAGTTTAAAGCTACAGGTCATCAGAATGCTTACTTTCCATTATTTATTCCTAAGAGTTTTTTAAGTAAAGAGGCTGCTCACGTAGATGGCTTTGCTAAAGAATGTGCCGTGGTTACCCATTATCGTTTAAAGAACGATCCTAATGGTAAAGGTATTATAGTTGATCCTGAAGCAAAATTAGAAGAAGAGTTAATCGTTCGTCCTACTTCAGAAACAATTATTTGGAGCACCTATAAAAATTGGATACAATCATACCGAGATTTGCCGCTATTAATTAACCAATGGGCTAATGTAGTTCGTTGGGAAATGCGTACGCGTTTATTTTTACGTACGGCTGAGTTTTTGTGGCAAGAAGGGCACACGGCGCATGCAAGTAAAGAAGAGGCAATTGAAGAAACAGAACGCATGCTAGATGTGTATGCTAATTTTGCTGAAGAGTATATGGCCTTACCCGTAATTCGCGGTATTAAAAGTCCGAACGAGCGTTTTGCCGGAGCAGAGGAAACCTATTGTATCGAAGCCTTAATGCAAGATGGTAAAGCATTACAGGCAGGTACTTCCCATTTCTTAGGGCAGAATTTTGCAAAAGCATTTGATGTAAAATTCTCTACCAAAGACAATACAGAAGAGTATGTATGGGCTACCTCTTGGGGCGTGTCTACGCGTTTAATTGGAGCATTAGTGATGGCACATAGTGATGATGAAGGTTTGGTGTTGCCACCGAAAATAGCACCGATACAAGTAGTGTTTGTGCCTATTTATAAAGGACCTGATTCTAAACCAGCGATTGATGCAAAAATTAAAGAACTGGCAAAAAAACTACAAGCTAAAGGCGTGCGTGTGAAAATGGATTTAGATGATGCTGCACGACCAGGTTGGAAATTTGCAGAGTATGAAATGCAAGGCATTCCGGTGAGAATAGCATTGGGTGCTCGTGATATGGAAAATAATCAAGTAGAAGTGGCACGTAGAGATACTAAAGAAAAGCAAGTGATGTCTATGGATAATTTAGACAGTCAAATTGTTGATTTACTATCTGCTATTCAAAATAATTTATTTGATCGTGCACAACAATTCAGAACAGCCATGACTACGGAAGTAACTACTTGGGAGGAATTTGTGGATGTGCTAGACAACAAAACGGGTTTTGTTTCAGCGCACTGGGATGGCACACCAGAAACAGAAGAAAAAATAAAAGAATTGACGAAGGCAACGATTCGTTGCATTCCGTTGAATAATAAATTGGAAGAAGGTAAATGTATCTTAACGGGTAATCCGTCTACGCAACGTGTATTATTTGCTAGAGCGTACTAGTCCATTTTTAAATAATCATTATTAAAACCAAAAGGTAGTAGATGGGTAGCATCTGCTACCTTTATTATTTCATCTAATGGACTGCACATATAAACCGCTATAGGTGATTTTTGCCAATGTTGAATTTCGGCTATAGTTTGGCGGCATATGCCACATGGCGATAGGGGGTCTTGCTTTTCGCTTGCTGATTGATAGGTAATGATAATAGCTATTACCTTGCGTTCATGATCGCTCATGTCTAAGGTCGATAAGGCTGCTCGTTCCGCACAAATGCCTGCAGGATAGGCCGCATTTTCATGATTTGAGCCCGTGATGTAGGTATTGTCATCAAGTAAAACAGCACAGCCTACTTTGAAATGTGAATAGGGTGCATAAGCCTTGGCACAGGCATCTTTTGCGAGAACTACTGCTTTCGATATGGATAGAGCAAGATCCTTAAGATTAATCATCTCAAATGGAAAGGAATAAGTAGGCATAGTTTATTTTTATTGAATTAACCAAATGCCAAAACGGCAAAGTAAGATACCGACAACAATGCTTGCAATAGTATAGAGCATGGCATAGTAACTGAGTGTATTCTTTATTAAATATACATTTTCTAAAGCGAAACTAGAAAAAGTAGTGAAGCCTCCGCAAAATCCCGTAGCTAATAAAAGCCACAATAGTTGATGTTGTTGTACATTCTTTTGTAAAAAACCGGTTAAGATGCCAATTATAAAACAGCCGGTAACATTGATTAAAAAAGTAGCCCATGGAAATGAAAAGCTATTCCCTTTTTGAATCCACATGCCAATTAAATAACGCAAAGCACTGCCTATAAAACCACCAGATCCTACAAGTAAAATTGATTTCCACATGACTAAAGTATATCGTTTAAAGTGAAACGTTCCTGATACTTAATGCCTTTCTCTGTTTGTTGTAAAGAGCATAATTCATTTACAGCATCATGTTCAAAATATAAATACATATTTTTTTCTACAGCTTCTTGAAGAAGGCTTTTCTTTTCTTTTAACGTCTCTAAAGGGCGCATATCATAGCCCATTACCCAAGGTAATGCAATGTGTGCAACAGATGGCATAAGGTCGGCACAATATAAAATGGTTTTGTCCTTATAGCTTATTTGTGGCAACATCATTGCTTCTGTGTGGCCATACACATAACGAATCGCTATATTAGGCAACCATTCTTCTGCATCTTTTGTATTTATAAATTGTAATTGACCGCTTTCTTGGATAGGCAAAATATTCTCCTTCAAAAAGGATGCTTTTTCTCTATCATTAGGGTGAACAGCCCAATTCCAATGATCTTCATTGCTCCAATAGTTCGCCTTTTTAAAAGCAGGTACTAATCGGTCACCTTGTCGTTCTATAGCACCACCACAATGGTCAAAGTGTAAGTGGGTAAGGAAAACATCGGTGATATCGTCTTTTGAAAAGCCCACTTTTTTTAATTCGTTATCTAAGGTAAAATCCCCATGTAAATAGTAGTGGCTAAAAAACTTTTCATCTTGTTTATTACCAATGCCCGTATCTATTAAAATTAAGCGATGGTCTTGTTCTATTAATAAGCAGCGCATGCCCCAGCTACACATGTTGTTTTCATCAGCCGGATTAAATTTTTGCCACATGCTTTTAGGCACTACACCATGCATGGCGCCGCCGTCTAATTTAAATAATCCTGTTTGTATGGAATAAAGATTCATTAAGGAGTTGTTTTTTGATGTTGTAAAGTTCGGGTTAAAAAGATAAATCCAATAATAAAAAATAAAATTAAAAGTAAAATGGAGTTGCGCATGCTGCCTGTTAATTGCTCTATAAATCCGAAGGCAAACATACCGATGACGATGGCCATTTTTTCGCTCACATCATAAAAACTAAAGAATGAACTGGTGTCTTGAGTTGGAGGCATTAATTTAGCATACGTAGAGCGACTCAACGATTGAATGCCGCCCATAATTAAACCTACTACAGCTGCTAAACAATAAAAGGCCGTTTCATGATGCGTATTGTACGCGCCGATACAAACTCCTATCCAAATAATAACGGCAATCATTAAGGATTTGATATTGCCAATGCGTGCAGATATTTTTGATAATAGGGTGGCACCTACTATGGCTACTAATTGTATAATTAAGATAATGGTAATTAATTCTTGCATGCCCAATTTTTCACCGTTCGATTTGGTGATTTCACTGGTGCCAAACAGGGTAGCCGCAAGCATTACTGTTTGTACCCCTAGGCTGTAAAAGAAAAAAGCGAGTAAATAAAATTTGAGCGTAGGCATCTTTTTTACTTGGTCGAGCACTTTTTTTAATTCGCTAAAACCAGTGCTAAAATTTGTTTTAGTTTTCGATACTTGTTGTTTAGCGGAATTGGGTAGAAATTTAAAAGGAATTTGTGAAAAGCCTAACCACCATATTCCGACTAATAAAAAGGATATTCGGGAAGCAAGGCCCTCATTGGGAATTTGCCAAAATGTTGGAGCCAAAATAAAAGTGAGACAAAGAATCTGCAAGAGTACCGATCCAACATATCCATACGAAAAGCCTAAGGCGCTTAGTCGATCTTGCTCTTGCGTGGTAGCTATTTCGGGTAAATAGGCATTGTAAAAAACCAAGCTGCCGCAATATCCAATAGCAGCAATGCCAAAGCAAGCGATGCCCCACCAAAGATGTTGGTCGGTAAAATAAAATAAACCTACACAAGCCAAACTTCCTAAGTAGGTAAAAAACTGCATATAGCGTTTTTTATTGCCACCAACATCTGCCATAGAAGATAATATGGGCGACATCAAAGCGATGAGTAAATAAGCAATTGCGAGGGTATAGTCAAACACTACATTATTAGAAACCAATCCATTGCCTATTTTTATTTGTGCTGGCGTAACGGCTTTGTAATAGGCTGGAAAAATTGTGGAGGTGATGACCAGATTATAGGCAGAATTAGACCAATCGTACATGGCCCAAGATTTTTGAATTTTATTCATAGTTGATTTTGTAGGTAATGCCCTTAAAAGTACATATTTTGTTTGTAATTGACGGTTTGTTTTAACGCATTTTTAACCACTTGCACTATCCCATAAACCGATCAAATATTAAATTTGTAATTAAATTTTTTACTATGCTAAGGTCATTATTATTGTGGCTTTTATTTTTTTTAACTTCCCTTGTTGCCCAAGCGCAACAAATGGTTTTTAGCACGCAGGTAAGTGCTGAAAAAATAGGCATAAAGGATCAATTGCAAGTAGATTATACCTTGCAAAATGCTCAACAAATAGAAAGTTTATCACCACCTAATTATGCCGACTTTACAATTGTAGGCGGTCCCTATCAATCCTCCCAATCCAATATTCAGATGATGGGCAATAGAATGGTAGAGACGAAGTCAATTACGATTTCTTATGTATTGCAGCCAAAGCATTTAGGTGTTTGTACCGTACAAGGTGCTACGGCAAAAGATGCAGCTAGTCACACCTATGTGTCCAATGCCGTTAGTGTTCAGGTAGTGAATGGTTCATTAGCCCAACAGCGATCTTCTAGTCGAGACCCATTTGGAGATGATGATCAAGATCCCTGGGCAATGATGCGTCAGCAGATGCAACAAATGCAGCAACTCTTTTCTGGACGAGGAAGAGCGCAAGCACCGCCAACCAATCAGCCAGCAGAAGAAATTAAAGCACCCGCCGATTTAAATAAAGATGTTTTTATAAAAGTAAGTGTAGATAAATCAAGCGCCTATGTGGGCGAACAAATTACTACGAGTTATAAGCTTTATACCCGTTTGCCTATGCAGATGAGTATTTCTAAATTACCCTCTTTAAATGGCTTCTGGACGCAAGATTTTGAATTGCCCAAGGAAATGAAACCAACAGAAGAAGTGATTAATGGGAAAAAGTATCAAGTTTTTTTATTGAAGAAATCTGCTCTTTTCCCGCAGCAAGTGGGCAAATTGCAATTAGATCCTGCTGAGGCTAAGGGCTTAGTTAGGGTGATTCAAAAAACAAAGCGTTCCAATCCATTTGCAGACGATCCTTTTTTTAGTCAATTTGGAAGTTTGTTTATGGGCGATCCGTTTTTTGACAACGACATGTTTTCTGGAATGGCTTATAAAGATATTCCAGTCACTATTTCCAGTGCGCCTGTTACCATTCAAGTAAATGATGTGCCGAGCGCAAAAAAACCTAGCACTTTTACCGGCGCTGTAGGCAAATTTCAATTCGAAGTGCAACTCGATAAAAAAACCTGCAGTACGGATGATGTCTTAAAATTGAAATTACTTATTAAAGGGACCGGTAATTTAAAGTTAATTGAAGCGCCCGTATTTGAATTGCCTAAAGGCATAGAAAAATACGACCCTATTGTAGTCGATTCTATAACAGGAAGAACGACTGCTATTGAAGGGTTTAAGCAATTTGAATACGCGTTGTTGCCTACCGCGCCTGGTGATTATGAAATTGCTCCAATTAGCTTTTCTTATTTTAATCCCACAACTAAACAATATGAACAACTAGTTTCGCAAGCTATTCATTTGCATGTAGTGTTAGGAAAGCACGACAATACCGCTCAGAAAAATAACCTCACTCAATTTCATAAGGTGCAAAGCCTGTTAGATGTTCATCAACCTTTTTATGCTTTTGGCTATACTTGGTATTGGATTGTGCTTTGTTTAGCCGCTTTGTTTTTAATTATTCAATTAAGTAAACATAAATGGCAATCGATCTGGACTGCTTGGATAGATAAACGTAATAGCCGATCGAATAGAGTGGCTTTGAAACGCATGAAAAAGGCTCAAGTCTTTTTAGTTCAAAAACAAATTGCGTTGTTTTATGAAGAAGTCTCTAGAGCTATTTGGTTGTACTTAAGCGATACGTTACATATCGATTTAGCGAGCTTATCAAAAGAGGCGGCTTTAGAAAAATTGACAGCGAGACCGTTAGAGCCAAAGCTTTTAGAAAGTGTTACAGCCGTTATCAACGATTGTGAAATGGCATTATATGCGCCTTCTATTGCTGAGCATAAAATGCAACAAACCTATCAAGATACCATAGCCATTATTACTCACCTAGAAAATAGTAAAAGATGAAAAGGATTTTAGTCAGTTTTATAGTTTCCTTAGTGCTTGTTTTGGTTAGTTTTCCGGTTTGGGGCAATGCTTCAAATATTACTTTGCCGGAGCGCTTTCAGCTGGCTATGCAAGATAAAAAATGGGATATTGCTAACCCTATTTTAGATAGTATGTTGGCATATGCTCCTTATCAAGATCAATTATGGTTTAATAAAGGGGTGGTTTATTATAATCAGCATTTAATTGCTGAATCTATTGCTTGTTTTCAAAAATCATTACTGCTCCATCCCTTCAATAAAGACGCACAAGATAATTTGCAGATTGCCCAAAGTAGATTAGTAGATCGATTGCCCAACTATTTTGATTTTATTTTGTTAAGATGGTGGAAGCTTTTAGTAAATCCTTATTTCCATAATTATTGGGCTTTTGCAGCACTTAGTATTTTGGTAATTATCGGATTGTGTATGTATATGCCTTTGGCTTTGCGAACGAAGAAACAGTTTCGGATAATTAAAAATACCGCACTATTTTTAAGTGGTTGTTTTTTTATAATGGCCTATTTATCTTGGTCGCAATTAAGTAAAACTACTGTTTTTGTTGTGCAATCCGATAAGGCAATGCAATACGCAACACCGCTTTCTAAAGCAGGCAAACAGGTGCCTTATGGTACTCTTGTTTCTGTTTTGAAAAGCGAATCAAACTGGTATAAAGTGGCATTGCCAAATGGTATTGAAACTTGGATGCAAAAAAACACTCTAGCTAAATTTTAAACATGAACACTTCAATAGAACAAATTAAAAAAGAAATAGCTGTCGATAGGCAAGCTTTATTAACGCACCCTCTTTATAAAAAAGTAGAACGTTTAGATCAACTGCAATTATTTACAGAGCAACATGTATATGCGGTTTTCGATTTTATGTCGTTGTTAAAAACACTGCAGCAATTACTTACTTGTGTGCAAGTGCCTTGGGTGCCCGTTGGTCATCCTAATACGCGCTATTTGATTAATGAAATTGTATTGGGTGAAGAATCGGATGTGGATGAGCATGGTGTGCGTAGAAGTCATTTTGAAATGTATGTAAATGCCATGCAGCAACTTGGTGCGTCTACTGCTGCTATTGAGGCTTTTGTAGAAGATTTGAAAAAAGGAATGCCTATTCAGGAAGTTATTAAGAAGCATGTTGCGCTTCCCAAAGTACAAGTTTTTCTTGAGTTTACGTTTGAAGTAATTGCCACTCAAAAAGCACATGTTGTAGCTGCGGTATTCACATTTGGAAGAGAAGATTTGATTCCAGAAATGTTTATGAATATAGTAAAGGAACTGTCTTCTAGTTATCCCGAAAAAATAAATCCATTTAAATATTATTTAGAAAGACATATTGAAGTAGATGGCGATCATCATAGTCATTTAGCTATTGAAATGGTTACGGAACTCTGTGGCGATGACGAGAACAAATGGAGGGAAGCGGCTGAATATGCCAAAAGAAGTATACAGCATCGTTACCAATTGTGGGATGCAATACTAGAGCTTATTTAATTTCCTTTGCCTAGCTTCCTTAATCGCTTCTGAAACTGCCATTGGTTGAATGGCTAACATACAAGCACATGCTTCTTGCGAATGCCTGCAGTTTTCACAATTTTTATCTAAAACAAAAACGTGGCTATGTTTTCCTATCGGAGCCCATCTGCCAGGATGCATAGGTTTTATTGGCGGATAGATACCAAATGCATCTTTATTGCTTATAGCCGCAATATGAAGCGGGCCAGTGCTATTGGCAATAAGGCCATCTGCAGCTTGAATAAAATCGATATAGGTATTCAAGTTGAATTTACCAATACAATCTATAAAGTGCTCGCCATCGCACTTTTCTGACAAGGGTGCTAATTTAGTTCGATCAATTTCTAAGCCACACAAATAAAGGGTGAAGTTTTCTTTAGGTAATAAACGTACTAAATTTTCAAAGTTTTTATTACCCCATTCCCTTGCACTGCCTTTAGAGGTAGGATGTAAAATTAAATGGTATTTAGATTGATCTAATTGAAATTTGGTACTTGCTGCTCTATCTAAAGATACAGCTTCTGCAAGTTGATCAAGGGTGTAATGTACTGCGGATAAAATTGGTTTTAACAGCTGTGCATTTAATTGCGCTTCATGTAGCGGCGAATGCCTTCTGCTTAAACGAACTAATCGGTTGCAATACAACCAATGAAACCATCGGTTGGT
>CAMBYG010000033.1 GCA_945872085.1 Chitinophaga pinensis
GCATGCCCCGCATACCATAGAAGCTAAAGCGTTCCCACATTTCACTAAAAAACAAATACCACAATTGCTTAGGGTATTTCCCTTTAAAGTTTTGTATTTCTTGTATGCTGCTATTTGTATTTTCCATAAAACAATATTAATAAAAAAGCCCCGAATTTATCGGGGCTTTTTTATTTTGTATGCTTGCATTAGTTTACACCATGCATCATTTTTTGTAAGCGTCTGCTTAGTAAGAATAATAATACGGCTGCAGTACCCGAGAATACTACAAAGACCATGAAGTAACTTGGTAAGTCGCTAATCTCAAAACCTAAAATGCTTGGGTGTGTAGTAGCTGTTGGGTCGGGATATAACGAGCTCATTGTGCCTGCTAATTTATTACCAGTGGCAACGGCCAAAAACCAGATACCCATCATTAAAGAAGTAAAACGAGCAGGGGTCAATTTGTTTACCATCGATAAGCCAATAGGGCTTAAGCACAACTCGCCAATGGTATGCAAGAAATACAAACCGGTAAGGAAGAAGATGCTAGCGCCGCTTGTAGGTATTACTTTAGAACCAAAGGCAATAAGTAAGAAGCCAATAGCTAAGAAGCCTAGTCCGAGCGATTGTTTGTAAGGGGCTACAGGGTTGATTCCTTTTTTAGCTAAACGAACCCAAATCGCAGAGATGATAGGTGCTAGGATCACAATAAATCCAGCATTGAAACTTTGGAAATAACTTGCTGGCATTTCCCATCCTAAAATATGTCTATTGGTTTGCTCTTCTGCAAAGAAGGTAAGTGATGCACCTGCTTGCTCAAAGCACATCCAGAAGAAGATTACAAATATCATAATGAGGATAATAACCCATAAACGATCTTTTTCTATTTTGCTCAAAGATTTGTCGGTGATGATTACAAATGGGCCTACCAAGGTCATGCCATAAATTAAAGAACCCCAAACATCTACGCCAAATCCAAAATGGATAGCGCTGAAAGCGGCAATAATACCGCCAATTAGGATCACTAATTGTTGGGTGCTAAATGCACTTTCTTTAGCATCGCTAGTAGTAGTTTCTGCTGCTTTATTAGGACCAACGCCTAATTGACGACCATCGGGCGCTATTACATATTTATCTTTTGTAAGATAGAAAATCACTAAGCTGATAAGCATACCAATACCGGCAGCTAAGAAACCCCATTTAAAATCTACATTTTCTCCTAAATAACCACATAAGAGCGGTGCTACGAAGGCGCCGGCATTGATACCCATATAGAAAATAGTATAAGCCGCATCTTTTCTGCTATCGCCGTCTTCATACAATTGGCCTACCATAGTAGAGATATTAGGTTTGAAAAAACCATTACCAAAAATAAGTGCTGCTAAGCCCGTCCACATAAGGGTAATAGAAAGACCTTTGTCGGCATTGGCTGCAAAGGAAGCCGAGAAGAACATAAAGAATTGCCCGATAGCCATTAATAAGCCACCCACAAAAATAGATTTTCTATTGCCCCAATAACGATCGGCAACATAGCCACCTATTAGGGGAGTGAGGTATACCAATCCGGTATAGCTACCATAAATATTACTTGCTAGGGCTTTGTCGAGCAAAAGCATTTTGGTCATATACAATACAAAAATTGCGCGCATACCATAATAACTAAATCGCTCCCAAAATTCGGTTGCAAAAAGTACATAGAGCCCTTTTGGGTGCTGGTTGCTGGAGGTTTGCATCTCTGCCATAAGTTGTGTTTTAAGAAATTAAATTAAAAATAATTAGCCCTAAAATAATTATTTTATTGTAACCATGAAACACTATTTGTAATTTTCCACTCAAATTAATTTATGAAAGCACATAATATACTATTATTAGGATCGGGTGGAAGAGAACATGCCCTAGCTTGGAAATTGACGCAAAGCCCTTTGTGTAAAGCTTTATACATAGCTCCAGGCAATGCCGGAACGGCACAATTGGGCACCAATATAGCGGTAGCCCTCTCGGATTTTGAGGCCTTAAAAAAAATCTGCATAGAAAAAGAAATCAGCTTATTGTTTCCGGGCTCTGAAGAAGCCTTGGTTTTGGGTGTTTGGGATTATTTTAAACAAGATCCGGCTTTGGCACATATTATTGTAGCTGGCCCATCGAAAGCGGGTGCGCAATTGGAAGGCAGCAAGGCTTTTTCGAAGAAATTTATGCAACGCCATCAAATACCTACGGCGGCGTATGCCGAGTTTTCGGAGCATAACTATGAAGAAGGCTTGCAGTATTTGGCACAACATGCCTTACCCATTGTACTTAAGGCCGATGGCTTAGCGGCGGGTAAAGGCGTGGTGATAGCGTTTAGTCATGAGGAAGCTTTTCTTGCTTTTGAGCAGATGATTAAAGAAGCGCAATTTGGAGCAGCTAGCAAAACAGTGGTGGTAGAGGCTTTCTTAACAGGCATAGAATTATCGGTTTTTGCCCTCAGCGATGGCACCAATTATGTGTTGTTGCCCGAGGCTAAAGATTATAAACGTATAGGAGAGGGCGATAAAGGATTGAATACCGGTGGTATGGGTGCTATTTCGCCCGTGCCATTTGCCGATGCGGCCTTTATGCAAAAAGTAAAAGACTTGATTGTGGAGCCTACGATAAAAGGCTTGTCGGCAGAGGGTATTACCTACCAAGGTTTTATTTTCTTTGGCTTGATCAATGTAGCGGGTGAGCCATTTGTGATCGAATATAATTGTCGTATGGGCGATCCGGAAACAGAAGTGGTAATGCTCCGATTAGAAAATGATTTGGTGGCCTTGCTAGAAGCGATGCAGGCGCAGCAATTAGATCAGGTGCAAGTGCAATGTCATCCCAAAGCGGCTTGTACGGTGATGTTGGTATCGGGAGGCTATCCCGAAGCTTTCGAAAAAGGTTTTGAAATAAAAGGCTTACAAGCACCTACCCAAAGTTTGCTTTTTCATGCGGGCACTAAAATGGCCGAGGATAAAGTGCTTACAAATGGGGGTAGAGTAATAGCGGTAAGCTCGTATGGCACTACATTAAAAGAGGCCTTGCAGGGCTCTTATGATACGATAATGCAACTTGATTTTCAGCACATGAATTATAGAAAAGACATAGGCTGGGAATTCTAAAAAAAATACGAAACAATGGATATCAAATGATATCCATTTTTTCTTGGGCTAAAAGGCGGTATTCCTTATCTTTGTTACCTTATCTATATTATTTTACGAACAGTTATGAAGGCAACTTTTTTAAAGAAAAATATCCTCTTAGGGATCCTCTTGATAAATACTATTTTTTCGTTTGCACAAAATGGAATTGTAAAAGGTTTTGTGTACGATAAAGCCAACGGTGAACCCATTATCTATACCAATGTAGTAATAAAGCAATTGAATATGGGCGTGCAAACCGATATCAATGGCTACTTTACCTTCAGCCAACTAAAGCCCGGCAGCTATACCATCATGGTGCCGTATATGGGCTATGATACCGCTTTCGTAAACATTGTAGTGCAAGCTAATGATGTGGTAACGCAGAAAATATTTTTGACCAAAAGAGAGCGCATGCTCAAAGGGGTAGAAGTAACGGCGCGCAAAACCGTGAAGATGACAACCGTGAATGCGGGCGTTATTACGATATCGCCGAAAGAAATAAAATTGTTGCCAAGTGCCGGTGGCGAACCCGATATAGCACAATACTTGCAAGTAATGCCAGGGGTAATTTTTACGGGCGATCAGGGTGGACAATTATACATTCGTGGAGGGGCACCTTCGCAAACCGGAATTTTATTAGATGGTGTTACGATATATAATCCGTTTCACTCCATTGGTTTATTCTCTGTGTTTGAAACCGATGCTATTAAAAGTGTAGATGTAATGTCGGCAGGCTTTAGTGCTTTGTATGGCAATAGAACTTCGGCAATTTTGGATGTGCGTACCAAAGATGGTAATAAAAACAGAACCGCCGGAAAATTATCGGCATCGCCAATTATGATGCGTGCGATGTTGGAAGGGCCCTTATCGAAAGCGAAATCAGAAAGCGGCGGAAGCGCCACCTATATTTTAAGCATGAAGCATAGCTACTTCGATAAAACTTCTTCGTCTATGTACAGTGTTTTAGGCGATCCATTTAAGCAAGGCTTACCGTATAGCTTCACCGATTTGTATGGCAAAATTACCTTGAGTGGAGAGAACGGAAGTAAGTTTAATATTTTTGGTTTCAATTTTGATGATAAAGCAAAAGTGCTGAGTGCGCAGTCTAATAACGATTTAGCAAGTTTTAACTGGTTAGCATCCGGACTAGGAACTAATTTTGTGGTTACTCCTGCCGGAGCTTCTACCTTAATAAGCGGTAAGTTTGCGTTTTCTAAATACGGTATCGATTATAAAGAGCAAGCGAATAGAACGCGCAATAGTACCATTGATGGCTTTGAAGGAGCTATTGATTTTACGTATTTCCTAAAAAGTTTTTCTTTAGTAAAATATGGCTTAGAAGTAAGCGGACAACATACCACTTTATCGTATGTCAACAACTACAATATACCTACAACCTTAGATCGTAGAAATACTACGGCGGCTTTATACTTATTGGTGCGTCAGAACTTTAAGGAGAAATTAATTATAGAGCCAAGCTTTAGAGTGCAGTATTATTCTGGATTAGCTAAAATGTCGCCCGAGCCACGCATAGGTATCAAATATAATATCAATAGCAATGTGCGCTTAAAAGCGGCAGCTGGTATTTATTCTCAAAATATTATCAGTACTAAAAGCGACCGCGATATCGTTAATTTCTTTTCAGCCTTTTTGTTGAGCCCCGATGAGCAAGTATTGAATACCGTAGGAGAAACCGTAAAGAATAATTTACTAACGGCGCGTCATCTCTTAGGTGGTATAGAAGTAGATGCTTGGGGTATAGAATTTAATTTAGAACCTTGGTATAAAAACTTTTCACAAAACATAGAATTGAACAGGTATAAACTATTTGCTTCCGATCCTAATTTCATTACCGAAACAGGTAAGGCTTATGGATTAGATTTATCGGCAAAGTACCAAACGAAAGCATGGTATTTGTGGTGTGCAGCCTCTGTGCAAAACGTAACGCGCTTTGATGGCAAACAAACCTATGCACCACCTTTCGATAGACGCTTCAATGTTAATATTGTTTCTTCGTATACTTTAGGAAAAAATAAAGAGTGGGATCTTTCGGGTCGTTTTAATTATGGTTCGCCTTTCCCATTTACGCAAACGCAAGGCTTTTTTGAGCAGTTGAATTTATTAAACAATGGTATTGGTTCTAATTATTTGGGGCAGAATGGCAGCTTAGGTATTTTATATGCCGATCAAATTAATGGTGGGCGCTTATCGCATTATCATCGATTGGACTTATCTGCGAAAAGAAAATTTGTGATCAGCAAAACTAGCACCGTAGATGCTACTTTCAGTATTACCAATGTATATGATCGTCAGAATATATTTTATGTAAACAGAGTAACGAATGAGCGCGTATATCAATTGCCGTTTTTCCCTAGCTTAAATGTAACATGGAATTTTTAACTATGCAGCAACCAACAAACTATATTAGACATTTTTTTACTAGCCTTCTTGTCGCTTTAATAGCTAGCAATAGCATGCCATCAAAAGCGCAAGTAATAGCTCCAGCAAATACTCAGGGCACTACTGCTGCGTGGAATACGCAATGTGCCTTGCTTTATAAAAATACCCAATACGAGGCCTGTCTTTCTGTAGTAAGACAGTATTGGGGCTTGATGCGTAAAAACCCATCCGCTAAGTTGATAGCTATGGAGGAAGAAATGAGCTTTTATCAGATTGCAAGTCTGCTAGCGTTGAATGATTCTAATGCCTTGTCTATGGCTAATAGTTTTTTGCAAAAACATAAAACACCGTATTTTATTGATAAAATAAATTACTTTTTAGCGCAGTATCATTTCCGTTTAGATCATTTTCAATTGGCTATACCGTTATATGAGAAAGCAGCTATAGGGAATTTGAATAATGAAGAGATTATTGATTTGAAATTTGAATTGGCTTATTGCTATTTTAATAATAAGAATTTTGAAAAAGCAAATTCGCTCTTTGCCGTAATGAAGTCATTGCCGGGCGTATATAAAGATGCAGCAAATTATTATTATGGCTTAATCGCTTACAATAAGGCAAATTATAAAGAGGCGCTTTCTAGTTTTGAATTGATTGCAAGTTCTTCGGTTTATGGTAATACGGTGCCTTATTATGTAGCCGAATTGTATTATTTTTCTAACAATAAGGATAAAGCACTTAATTATGCTTTAGGAAAATTGAATGAAAAGACTAAATTGTATTATGATAAGGAATTGCATAAGTTAGTAGCCCAAATTTATTTTGAAAAAAATCAGTACGACAGAGCCTTGCCGCATTTCGAATATTACTATCAGCATACCGATAGAATAAAAAAAGAAGAATTGTATGAATTGGCTTATTGTAATTATTACTTAGATAATTGGAAAGAGGCTATTGATTATTTCAAGCCGTTGAGTAATATGCAAGATTCCTTGGGGCAAACAGCGATGTATTTATTAGGTGCTTCTTATTTAAAACTGAATGATAAAAAGAATGCAAAATATGCCTTTGATATTTGTAGTCAGTATGACTTTAATGCTTCACAAACGGAGGCCTCTTTATATTTGAGTTCTAAAATTAGCTATGATTTAAAGCTAGATCAAGATGCGATAACGAGCATTGAGAATTTAAAAAGCCAGTTTCCATCGTCTATATACACAAGCGAATTGAATTTGCTATTAGGGGCTATTTTAGTTAAGAAAATGGATTTTGAAACAGCTATAGCGGTTTTGAATAAAGCAAATGCAGAAGATCCACAAACCTCCACGCTGCTTCAAGAGGCTTATTATGGTGCCGGTGTAAATGCGTATCAAAAATCAGCCTTTACTTTAGCCGCAGCTCATTTTTCTGCAAGTGCTAAAATTCAGCTCGAAACATCATATCAATCAGCATCTTTATTTTGGCTCTTAAATGCACACTATAAAAATGCTGATTATGAAAGTGCAATGAAAGCGGGTAACTTATTTATAGATAAAAATAAGTTATCCAATATAGCGCAAAATGCAAGTCAGGAGGCAACCAATGATCATGCGCAATTAATTATGGGATATACCTGTTTAGATGCAAACTTATATACCGAAGCACAAAATTACTTTAAGCAAGCACAGCTTTCTAAAGATGCTAAAATTAGCCAAACAGCATCTTTAAAAGAAGCAGATGCCTATTTCTTAGCTAAGCAGTATGCAAAGGCTAGCGTATTGTATGATCATATTATACAGCAAAACAATGATGATAGTCCGTATGCTATGTATCAAAAGGCTATTATATTGGGGCTCAATAATAAAGCTGCAGAAAAAATAGCTTTGTTGAAAAAATTGATTGATGAAAAGAATGAACAATCGCCATTTATTAAAAGTGCACGATTTGAGTTGGCAACAACTTACTATCAACAAGAGCAATTTACAAAAGCAATAGATGCATATAAGATTTTATTAGAAGATCCGCAAAGTTCCATGGATTTGTCGAAAGTTGTTTTCAAAATTGCTGCATCTTACGATCAATTAAAGGATACTGCAAATGCATTATTCTTTTATAAAAAAGTTATTGGTCAGTATGCAACTTCCGATGAATATGCTGCTTCTTTAGATGCTATCAAATCAATTTATGTAAGTCATAATCAACCGGAATTATTTGTTGCCTTCAAAAATCAGCTAGGTACTTCTCTGGCGGCTACAGCTGCTGATGATTCTTTATTTTATGAGACAGCGATTAATTTGTATTCCCTTCAAAATTGGGATAAGGCCTTATCTGCTTTAAATGATTTTATCAGTAAGTTCCCATCGAGCTTGTTACAACCATTGGCCAACTATTACAAAGCCGAGTGCTTATCTAAGCTTAAGCAAATAAAACCAGCTATAGATGCCTATAAACAAGCGTTAAATGCAGAGCTTTCAGATGATATTGAAGCTGCTGCCATTGCAGCAATAGCGCGCTTGTCTTTTGAGACTAATGCCTTGGATTCGTCCTTGTCTTATTGGGCTACTTTACGTGCCAATTATAATGAAGCACATTACCTAAAACAATCTTACATAGGGATGATGAAGATTCATGCCCTTCAGCACGCTGCGGCCTTATCTATACCATACGCAGATAGTGCTTTAGCGATACCTGATTTAAGTGCTGCAGAAAAAAATGATATTGCTTTTTATAAAGGTCGTTGTTTTGTTGAGTTGAAACAGTTTGATACCGCTATGGTCTATTTTTTACAAGTATTAAAAAATAGCACGGGTCTTAATGTACTTATATCTAATTATTATGTTGCTTTTTGTTTGTACCAACAAAATAAATTGGCAGAAGCAGAAAAGGAATCTAATAAAACAATTACTATAGCTGGGTCTAATACCTATTGGGTGGTGAAAACATATATCTTGCTAGCAGATATTTTAGTGAAACAAAAAGATTATTTTAATGCCAAAGCTACTTTGCAAAGCATTATTAAAAATGCTAAGTTTTCGGATTTGAAATTAGAAGCTCAAGATAAATTATTGCAAGTAAAAGTTTTGGAGTCTAAAAATACGAAGTTGAAAATTGATTAATTTATTATGATGCAACCCTTAAAATACACCACTTGTTTTTTAGTAGTACTATTGATATGCTGTTTTACTAGCGTAATGGCACAAAATTATGCAGATACTATTATAAACAATAACACCATTCAGATTATTCAAGCATACAAACCTGTAGTAAAAGCGGTTGCTAAGATTGAGTTTTATCCCAAGCAGGCTAATGTGGATACCAATTATAGAATAGGTTTGCATTATAAGGTGCCTCAGCAACAATTGCTATACACCTACAAATCTGTGCCCATCAATCCACTTGCTTTAGGTAAAGAATTAAAAGGATCAGCGCTTCCTAATTTTGTATCGCTTGGGTATGGCAATTTGAGCAATTTGCAACTACAAGCTTCCTTATTTAATCTGCATAGCAGACATGTAGAGCAATCTTTGTATGTGTATTATAACCAACAAAAAGCGGCGTTGCCATTTCAGCAATATAATGATGCACTTGTTTATTATCATTTGATGAGGGTGCGCTCGCATTGGAATTTTTATTTAGATGCTAATTTAGAGCGCAATAATTTTTACTATTTTGGTGCCGATTCTATTGAGCAAAAACAAGCTGGGGATATCCAACAAAATCTATTTAAGTTTTCTACTACCCTCACTGCACGTAATACAGCTAAAGATAAGTATGGCTTATTATATAAGCCTAGCCTTACATTTTCTAATGTACATACTATAAATAAAGCAAATGAGTTTTCTTTAGGGATTTTACTACCCGCTATGTATGAGTGGAATGCGCAAACTAAATTGTCGGCTAGTTTATCAAGCAATATGGCTTTTTATCGGTTCGATACGCTTTCGAAGAATAATATATACACACAGTTGCAATTTGTCTGCCAAAGAACTTATAAATCCTTGCAATTCGATTTAGGATTAGCGCCTACCATTGCAACGGCAGGGTTTAAGATACTGCCTACTTTTGCTGTTTTATGGAATACGAAATATAAAGTGCCATTACAAGTATTGTTTGAGCATAAAGGAAGTGTAATAGCTAATAATCTCAGTGATTTGCTTGTTGATAATAAATATACCAACCCTGTTGTGTTTAATTATTTTCAGAGCATTAAAACAAGTACCAAATTACAAATAGATGCAAGCATTGGAGATCATATCAGTGCCGGTATATTGGTGGCTAATGAATCGTATGATCAGTTTGCTTTTTTTGTAAGGGACACTTTTGCTAAAATGAATTTTAATGTAGCAGCACAACAGCAAGTTAACAACCTGCTTTTAATGGCTCATTTCAATTACCAAGTTACCAAGACCCTTCAGCTTATCAATGAGTTTAAAAAATATAATTTTTCCAATCTTTCAGGTACTACTATACTTAATTTTCCTACGTTCAGTTTTAGAAGCCATGTGGGAGTACAAGCACTCAGAAAGCTTTATATAGATGCCGGACTTACACTTTTGTCTGGGCAAACAAGCAACTTGGCTAATCGTGATACTAAAATGGATCCGTTTGTAGATCTTTCAGGTCTTGTTCAGTATAACTTTAAGCCAAAAATTGATTTTCAGCTCAAATTCAACAATTTATTAAATAATACTAATACAAGATGGTACGGATATTCAAATTTTGGTACTAACTTCGTGGCAGTTATTAGTTATAAATTTAAATAGTAATGTTTTAAGAATTTTCATATGGATATTGCAAGTTACATCGGACAATTTTTATTAAGAAATAAATATTGTTATTTACATGGTATAGGAAGTTTGAAGTTAAATAAAGTATCCAGCAAAGAGTCGGGTTCTTACTCATATAACGTGCAATTATTGCCTGGTGGTTCCATTGATGATTTGTTTGCCAATTTTGTAGCTACAAGCGAACAAGTAAGTATATCAAAAGCAGCTAATGCCATACGAGAGTATAATACAGAAATTAGAACCGTTTTAGATGCCCATCAAAAAGTAGTAATTCCGACAATAGGGTATTTAACCAAAATAGACACTCAGTATTCTTTTGTTACCGATGATAATTTTACTTATCAGCCTACGGTCAATCCTGCTTTGAAATTTGTAAATGCAAAACCTATTAAGGAAACGATCACATCAGAAGAAATAGTTATAGTAGCAAGTGCGAAACCAATAGTTAATTGGAGTAAGATTATTATTTTTATTTCCTTATTGATAGTGGTGGGTATCGCTATTTATTTTATAGCCACTCAATCTAAAAATATATCAGCTACTCAAGAAGAGCCTATTGTCCATACTCCACCTGAAATAATAGCTCCGGTTATTGATACTCCAGCTGTTATCGTAGATACAGCCATAGCTTCTGTAGATGCGGAATATAAGTTTTTAATTAAAACGTATGCTACCCTTGGTGCAGCGGTAAAACGCTATCATCAATTACTTTCTTATGGTAATAAAGTAGGTCTTCAGACGAGTGATTCTACTTCTTATCAATTGTATGTATCGCTTGCTGTACCGGCCATAGATACCAACAAGGTTAAGGATTCTATAAGAGTCATTTTCAATCCAAAAGGTACTATTACGATTATAAAATAATTACTTGATCTGTTTTTCTAGTTCGTTGAGCACATAAAAAACAGCCGGACAAACTTGACTATTGGTTAGTGTCAAGGGAATTCTTTTGATTAACACATCTTCATCGGTATATGGATATCTGCTACAATCGCTTGGTCGCACGTCGTAGATATTGCAAGTATTATCACTTGCTAAAAAAGGACAAGGTTTTTGGCGAAGCACATAATCATTTTCGTTGTCTAGCTTTAAGTACCGACTAACTAAGTCGCCTTCTTTTATTTTTAAATATTTAGCAATGCGTTTTATATCGGGTTGTTTAAATCTTGGAGAATGATTTTTGCAACAATTTGCACAATCTAAACAATTGATCTTTTCAAAAGCTTCCTCATGTAAGTCGGGTAGTGCTTTCAAAATTTTCTGTTTAGATCCTTTTTCTAAAAGACGTTTAAATAGTTTTTGCTTTTCGCTCGATTCTTTTTTCCAATCGTTGTTCATACCTATAGCTAGCTTAAAAAAAGCTGATGAAACCATCAGCTTTTATATTACAAGTTCATTTTATCCATGATGCGTTCTAAATCCTGGTCGTTATAAAACTCGATCGTAACGCTTCCTTTCCCATTTTTAGATCGATCTAACTTTACTCTAGTAGCAAAGTGAGAAGCCATATTATCTTCGATTCGTTTATAGGCAGGAGGCAATTTAGAGGCACTGGTAGCGCTTTTGCTACTGCTCGATTTTTCATGTAGCAAATTCTTCACCAATTGTTCTACTTGCCTTACCGATAAGCCTTTTTCAAGCGTTTCTCTATGTGCATATAATTGCTGTTCTATCTTATCTAGGCTTATCAATGCACGCGCATGGCCCATGCTAATCGATCCGTCTCTTACCGATTTTTGAATGTCTGGAGGTAGTTTCAATAAGCGTAAATAATTGGCAACCGTACTACGCTCTTTCTTCATTCGTTCCGCTACTTGCTCTTGCGTAAGATCGCATTCGTCCATTAAGCGTTTATAACTTAAGCCAATTTCTATAGCATTTAAATTTTCTCTTTGCAAGTTTTCCAACAAGGCCATTTCCAATAGTTGTTGGTCATTGGCCGTACGTATATAAGCTGGAATATCGTTTAGACCGGCTAATTTAGAAGCTCTCCAACGGCGCTCTCCAGAGATTAATTGGAATTTTCCCGAAGCTAATTTCACAACAGTAACGGGCTGGATAATATCGTGCAGTTTAATGCTTTCCGCTAATTCATTCAATGCTTGCTCATCAAAATCATGGCGGGGTTGTTTGGGATTGATTTGAATTTGATCTACAGGGATGCGCATAATGCCCGTGCTCGGCACACTGTTGGGTTTAGCATCTCGAGCATCTTTATTGCTCAATTCTTCATCAATATTATTAAGCAAGGCTCTGATGCCTTTGCCTAAAGCTTGCTTTTTATTGTTATTATTAGTTGTTGCCATGGAAATATTAATCTATAATTTTATCCTCATTTTTTATTTTCGTGAGGTTGTTTTTTTGCAAAATCTCTTTAGCTAAATTTAAGTAGTTAACCGTACCTGTGCATACCGCATCATACATAATTACTGGTTTGCCAAAACTTGGTGCTTCGCTCAATTTAGTATTTCTATGAATGATGGTATTGAAAACAAGATCTTCAAAGTGGTTTTTAATTTCTTCCACTACTTGATTGGAAAGGCGCAATCTACCATCATACATGGTCATTAAAACACCTTCAATTTGCAATGAAGGGTTGAGGCGCGCTTGTACAATTTTCACTGTATTTAATAATTTACCTAAACCTTCTAATGCAAAATATTCGCATTGTACTGGGATGATAATACTATCTGCTGCGGTGAGTGCATTGATGGTGATAAGTCCTAAAGAAGGTGAGCAATCGATAATGATAAAATCAAATTGCTTTTTTTGCTCTTCTAATACCGCACTTAAAATATGTTCTCTATTCGGATGATTGATGAGTTCAATTTCAGCACCTACTAGATCTACATGAGAAGGCAATACATATAAATTAGGTGTTTCGGTTTCTAGAATAACTTGGTTAGCCGGTGTTTCATTCACCATGCAATCGTACAAACTTAGTTGTATATTCTTTAATTCAAAGCCATTCCCAGTAGTCGCATTTGCTTGCGGATCGCCATCAATTAAAAGTGTTTTATAATCTAATGCTGCTAAACTTGCAGCTAAATTAATAGCTGTTGTTGTTTTTCCAACACCTCCCTTCTGAATTGCTATAGCTATTATTTTTGCCATGAGTATTTAATGTATTGTAAAATTGGTATGCAATGGAGGTAAAATTAACGCCAAATTATTGGCCGCAAAATGATCCATTGCTTTGTTATGATCTATTTCTATATACCCAAAGGTATCGTAATGTACGCCAATCACTTTTTGGGTAGCTACAAATTGCGCTGCTGTGCAAGCGTCTTCATAGCCCATGGTGAAATTATCGCCAATAGGTAAAATGGCAAAATCGATAGCGGCGTATTTAGGGATTAACTGCATTTCTAAAGATAAGGCTGTATCGCCTGCATAATAGAAATTACCTTCTGCCGTGCTTACAACAAATCCAGCTGGATTGCCGCCATAAGTGCCATCGGGTAATACACTACTGTGAAGAGCTGGTACCATTTTTACTTTGCCGAAATCGAATTGTTTTGCACCACCTAAGTTTAAAGGGTGTACATTTTTACAACCTTGTTGCAAGGCCCATTGCGTAATTTCATGCATCGCAATAATTAAAGCACCCGTATTTTTAGCTATGGCTACTAAATCGGCAACATGATCGCCATGGCCATGAGAAACAAAGATATAATCAGCTTGTATGGCCATTATATCAATGTCATTGGCTAATGGGTTTCCTGTAAAAAAAGGGTCGAAAAGGAGTTTCTTTCCTGCCGTTTCTATACAAAAAGTAGCATGTCCGTAATAGGTAAATTGCATCTGTAATCTTATTACTACAAAAATACTATTTTCTTGCCTCATTTTTTTTCATAATTGTTCACATTTTTGAACATCTAAGGCCCCTTGTTGTTAGTATTTAGTTAATTAAAGGTATGGGCTAAGCGGATCTCTGCAGAAAGGCAATTACCTTTGCACAAACCAATTTCGATCTACAAAAGCATGCTTACTCGTTTTTTAATTTTTATTTCTATTCTTCTTTTAGCAGAATATTTTAGTTTCAGTTTAGTTAAATCGGCTACGCAGACTTTTCCTTCAAATTGGAAATGGGGTGTTCGTGTTTTTTATATTGGATTTACTTTAATGACCTGGCTTGGATTTGTAGCCTTTAGAGTCATTAAATGGGGAAGTTTGCCAACGAGTATTCGCAATGTTTACATTGCTGTAGTTATGGGTTTTATTATAGCTAAAGTATTAATCACCCTGGTCTTATTAGTCGATGAATTAAGAAGAGGCGGTACCTGGACTTTAGCTAAACTATTTCCGGAAAAGCCCTACTTTAAACAAGTACAAGAAAATGGCATTTCGCGTTCTCAGTTTTTCCAACATTTAGCGCTAACGCTTGGAGGTGTTTCCATAGCTGGTTTTATTTATGGCATGAGCAATCGCTATAACTACAAACTTAAAAAAGTAAAAATTGCTTCTGCAAAGATTAACGATGCTTTAAAAGGCTTGCGCATTATTCAAATTTCCGATATTCACTCGGGTAGTTTTGATGATTTTGAGGCCGTAGCTGCTGGTGTGCGTATGATAAAAGAACAACAAGCGGATTTGATTGTTTTTACCGGCGATTTGGTAAATAATGTACATGAAGAAATAGTACCGTATAAAGAATTATTTGCTAGCTTGAAAGCGCCTCTTGGCGTGTATTCTATTTTAGGCAATCATGATTATGGCGATTATGTAAGTTGGCCTAGCGATATGGCTAAACGTGCTAATCTAGAAAAATTAAAAACCATTCATGCAGAAATGGGATGGAAATTAATGATGAATGAGCATGTAGTTTTAAATCATAATGGACAAGATTTGGCGCTGATTGGCATTGAAAATTGGGGTGCCAAAGCAAATTTTCCAAAATACGGAGATATGCAAAAAGCCTATCAAGGAATGGAAGATAAACAAGCACTTTTCCAAATATTATTATCGCATGATCCATCGCATTGGGATGCGCAAGTGCGCAAAGAATATCCAAACATTGATTTGACCTTAAGCGGGCATACCCATGGCATGCAATTTGGCATCGAAATTCCTTGGTTGAAATGGAGCCCAGTACAATATTTATACAAACAATGGGCAGGCCATTATCAAGAAAATGGTCAGCAGCTCTATGTCAATAGAGGTTATGGATTTTTAGGCTATCCCGGAAGATTGGGTATTATGCCAGAGATTACCCTTATCGAAATGGCTTAAGACAAATACAACAATTGCTCTGCATAAAACATAATATGCTCTAGTGTTTGTGCTGATACACTAATTAACTGTTTTTGCTCTGCTTGTTTTTTGAGTATTTTATTGCTTGGGTTTTTGGAGGGTGTTTTAGGCTTGGGTAGTGTTTTTTCCATAGATCATTTTTGATGTACTATATACTAACGAACAACGAATTAAAATTATTGTATTCAATAACTCCAAATCATGAAAATAGGCATAACGGGTGGTACGGGATTGGTAGGCAAACGCCTCGTAACGCTATTCATTCAAAGTGGTTACGAAGTTTTTGTTTTTACAAGAAATCCTAAATTACAATCTAAAGAACATCGTCTTCATTATACCTATTGGGATCCAACAGAAAAGGTAATAGATATCGATGTATTATCCAGTTTGCACGCTATTGTTCATATCGCTGGGGCAAATGTGGCAGAAAAACGCTGGACGCCTGCTCGTAAACAAGAAATATTAGAAAGCAGAACCCTTTCCACATCTTTTTTAGTAGAACAAATAAATAAGTATGCTAGTGTATGTACTTGTTTTGTTAGTGCCTCTGCTATTGGCATTTATGGTCCGGATGCGCAACCTGCAACGCCATTTAAAGAACATGCTAAAGCCCATAATGATTTTTTAGGTACTACTTGTATGCAATGGGAAGCGAGCTCGGCGTCTTTGAATCCAAATATACGCAGGGTAATACTAAGAATGGGAATTGTTTTAGCAAAAGAAGGTGGGGCATTAGCACAATTTATAAAGCCTGTTTCATTTTTTGTTAAACCCTTATTAGGTGGAGGCAAGCAAATCATCAGTTGGATAACGCTGGAAGATATTGCGAACTTGTTTTTGTTTGCGATAACACAAAATCATGTTCAAGGTGTCTACAATGCAGTAGCACCGAATCCGGTAAGTCAGCAAGCGTTAATGAACGCTATTGCAAGTCGGAAAAACAAATTTGCTTTACCCATTTATGTTCCATCTTTTCTACTAAAAATAATCTTAGGAGAAATGAGTATTGAAGTGCTTAAAAGTAGCACGGTAAGTAGTGAGCAAATACAGCAAGCCGGCTTTCCTTTTCAAAGCACGGATATTCATCAAGCATTGCAACGCTTGATGATTTAATGGTAGCTAATTGTAATTTCTTTTGCTATTGCTTTAGCTTTTTCTACAAGGGAATCTATAGGCGTTTCTAGCGTATCGTAGGTAAGTGCTACCCCCATTCTGCGGTAGGGTCGAGTGCTCGGTTTGCCAAATAATTTTACATCCGAACGAGGTTGAAGTAAAGCGTTCTCAACACCTTTAATGTCAAAATCTGTACTTGTTTCGCTCGCTAAAATAACAGCACTTGCTGCGGCTTTTTCTTGTATGATTTGCGGAATAGGTAAACCTAAAATAGCTCTGGCATGCAATTCAAATTCATTAAAATTTTGAGCGCCAGCTAAAGTCACCATACCCGTATCGTGCGGTCGTGGCGATAGTTCGGAGAAATAAACCCCTTCATCGGTTAAGAAAAACTCAACACCCCAAATACCATAACCACCCAATGCTTCCGTAACCTTAGCCGCCATATGTTGAGCCGATATAATATCTTGTTCCTGCATTATACAGGGTTGCCAGCTTTCTCTATAATCGCCTTTTTCTTGTCGGTGTCCAATGGGTGCGCAAAATAAGGTGGGGCCATTTTTTTGAGTAACCGTAAGTAAGGTAATCTCTGCATAAAAATTTACAAATCCTTCTACAATCACTTCTTGCAAATCGCCGCGTGATCCTTCTAAAGCATATTGCCATGAAGTAAGTATGTCTTCTTCTTTCTTAATAACACTTTGTCCTTTACCACTACTACTCATCAAAGGTTTTACTACACAGGGAATGCCTATTTGTGCAACGGCTTCTTTAAATGCTTCTAAAGTTGTAGCATATCGATACGGCGCTGTCTTTACCCCTAGTTCTTTAGCCGCTAAGTCTCGAATAGCTTTTCTATTCATCGTAAAATTAGCTGCTTTTGCACTGGGCACAACGGTATAGCCTTGTTGCTCATAGTCATAAAAGCGTTCGGTTCGTATAGCTTCTATTTCTGGAACAATATAATGTGGTTGGTGTTTGTTGATAACAGCATCAAGCGCATTGCCATCGAGCATGTTTATCACTTCAAATTCATGCGCTACTTGCATTGCCGGAGCGTTAGCATAACTATCTACTGCAATTACATATTGCCCTAATCGTTGCAGTGCGATTACTAATTCCTTTCCTAGTTCACCCGAACCGAGTAGTACAATTTTCTTTTGCATGGTTATGAATTTAAAACAAATATACAATTAGATTTTTATTGCTCCGAGCGCTTACTCGTTACTAATTTAAATACCTTTGTCTAAATCAATAGCATGCAACATTTAAAGAAAAATCTATCTACTGTTTTATTTGCAATAGGTTTGTTGCTGTTTGTAACGTATCACTATTCCTTTTTAGCAACGCCTTATTTTTGGGATGAATTGGGGGTGTATATTCCAGCCGCACAACATATGAATGACGCGGGCACTATTAGTTTAATGCCATCTAGTTTAGACCCACTGTATTCAAGAGGGCATCCTTTATTATATACTTTTTTAAACGCTAGTGCGTTTCATTTTTTTGGAGATCGGGTAGTGGTTGCCCACGCCTTAGCCTTGCTGTTTGCGCTATTAATGCTGCTTTCTTTATATTATATCCTTAGTAGCTTGTTCACAAAACGCATAGCCTTGTTTTCTTGTTGGATAGTAGCTGTTCAGCCTCTTTTTGTAGCCATGTCAATAGTGAGTTTACCCGAAATGTGCCTAAGCTTGTTCTTGCTCTGGGCTATTTGGGCTTTAATAAAAGAGCATTGGTTACTTTTTGCTATCATGAGCTCCTTGGCTATATTAACGAAAGAATCTGCTATCGTCATTGTTGGAGTTGCGTTTTCTTTAGTAGTAATCAAACTACATTTGATAGATAAGCACTATAGTCGGCAACAAATTCGATGGGCATTGCTGTGTGCCACTACGCCTGTGTTTTTTTATGCTTTGTTTTTAGGTATACAACGAATTCAAAATGGCTGGTTTTTCTTTCCTGAACATATTGGCTATTTGCATTTTAATATTGTTGGTTTTTTTGATACCAATTGGCTGATGTGCAAACAGTTCTTTTTTAATAAAAGTAATTTCATTATTGGCAGTGCTGCCCTTGTAAGCCTTGTGTATAATTTAATTTATTATAAAAAAGCCAACACGTTTAGTTTTGTTGTAATAGCCTTCATAATCATTTCTATGTTTTTTGCTAATGTCAATTTCTATATGCAACGGTACTTGCTTATCATCTTGCCATGGGTTGTGGTGTTGGGCGTGGTGGCTATAGATAATGCACTAAAGATGTATTTAAAAGTGCCAAGCTGGAGAGCGCCTATTTTATGGATGGTTGTTGTAGTTTCTTGCGGACTGGCAATAATCCATTGGGATTCGAATACCTTTAATGATACCTGCGATACCTCTTATAGAAAAACAGTATCCTTAGTGCAACAAACTGCCGATTGGCTAGAAGGTCAAGCTTGGAATCAACAAAGAATAGAAGCCAATTTCCCAGTTTATCAGGCCTTGCAAGAACCGCGAAATGGATATGTGAAAACGCCTTTTAATATTGCGGTCAATTTTCAAGAAAAGTGCAAGTATGGTATCTTTTTTAAAACAAGTGGTATTTGGGATCCATTAACGGAACATACCTATCTTAAAACATTGAAGCTTTTCAAAAATGATTTTGCTGAAGTTAGGGTAGTGCAATTTTACTAAACACCCTAT
>CAMBYG010000034.1 GCA_945872085.1 Chitinophaga pinensis
CTTTGCAAGCAGCAGGTGGCTACTTACCCCTTCATGACAAAAGTAATCCTGAAGAAATATACGAAGCATTTGGAATTAGTAAAAAAACCTTTAAAATGATTATCGGTTCTTTATACAAACAGCAAAAGATAAATTTGACGCAAACGGGGATTCAGTCCATTGCCGAGTAAGCATATTAAGCAAATGCCGACCAGCATAAGATCCCTAACCCCAAAAGCACCCAATAAAAAGACGTTAAAGCAGACATAGATGGTTTCATAAATACATTAACGAATTAACCTTCACTTTATTGTAAATAAAAAACGCTTCTTTTCAGAAGCGTTTTTTATTTACAAATCTATAAGCCGGATTCTGTCTTAAGTGCAAGCACCTATAGGCCATCATTTATCTAGGATTCACTTCACAATGAACCTCCATCTGCCAACCCATCAGGAAACATCCGAAGATGATTGCAGCGAGTAACCGCAAATTCCTGACCTATTTGGCATTTCAGCGTACAAGGTTTACCCCAATTTACTGTTACCAATAAATTCCGTAGGCTCTTACCCTACATTTTCACCCTTACCATTTGCATGGCGGTAATTCTCTGTGGCACTTGCTGTATCTTATTTTCACAAGACCCCACCCGTTAGGTGGTGTACTACTCTATGCTGTCCGGACTTTCCTCACTTGATTTTTCACAAGCGCGATAACCCAATTTGTAAGTTACAAAGTTACTTATTTTTTTAGTCTAAATTAGAAGCTTTTCCAGCCCTGTGCTATTAACGGATGCCTATTACCTTGCTTAGTTTCTAAAAAACAACCTTGATCTGCTTCTGTGATATAGCCAATAATGCTAATTTTCTCTTGCATAGGCATTTTATCATATTCTGCTTGCGAAATAGTGAAGAGTAATTCATAATCTTCCCCACCACTCAGGGCACATGTTGTGCTATCTATACCAAAATCAAAAGAAACTTCTTTTGTTTCGCTATGAATTGGAATCTTTTCTTCATAAACTACACAACCTACCTGACTATCCTTGCACAAATGCAAGAGCTCTGAGCTCAAACCATCACTTACATCAATCATGCTGGTTGGTTGTATGGCTTGCTCATCGAGCCACTCAATAATATCTTTTCTTGCTTCTGGTTTTAATAGACGCTTTACGATATAATCTCTTGCTTCTAAGTCGGGCTGAACAGCAGGGTTTTCTAAAAATATTTTCTTTTCTCTTTCTAATAATTGCAAACCTAAATAGGCTGCACCTAAATCTCCCGATACGCAAATTAGATCATTTACTTGCGCACCACTTCTGCAAACAAATTTATCCGTAGCCACTTCTCCAATAGCCGTTATACTTATCACCAAACCTTTAGGACTACTACACGTATCGCCACCAACTAAGTCTACATGATATTGTTCACAAGCTGCATGAATACCTGCATAGAGCTCTTCGAGCGCCTCTACAGAGAACCGATTGGATACAGCAATGCTAACTGTAATTTGTGTAGGGTTGGCATGCATAGCATAGATATCAGAAACATTTACCGAAACCGCTTTATAGCCCAAATGTTTTAATGGTGTATACATTAAGTCGAAATGTATACCTTCGATTAAAAGATCCGTACTTATCACCGTTTGTTTTCCAAAATGATCTATTACTGCTGCATCATCACCAATACTTAAAACCGTTGAAGCATTTTTAATTTCTGCTTCCTGTGTTAGATGATCGATTAAAGCAAATTCCCCTAAAGAGGCAATATCTGTTCTTTGTTCCATATTTATGAATTCAATTCGTTTAATAAAGCAGTATGTATATGAGCATTACTAGCCAACATTTCTGGTTCAAAAATAGCATGTTCGTCTCCTTTAAAATTGGTAACTTTTCCGCCTGCTTCCCTTACCAAAAGTAATCCTGCTGCCAAATCCCATGGGTTAAGAAAATATTCCCAGAAAGCATCAAATCGGCCGCAGGCAACCCAACAAAGGTCTAATGCAGCAGATCCTAATCTACGAATTGGAAGGCCCCGTTTAATCAACTTAGAAAAGACCTTTAAAGGATCTGTTTGCTCATCATAATGATAGGGAAAGCCGGTAACTAAAAATGCTGTATTAAAATCTGTTTTACTAGAAACCGAAATAGGTTCACCATTTAAAAAAGCACCCTTACCTGCTTCGGCAAAAAAGAATTCATCCATCATAGGGTTATAAATAGCACCTAAAACAATGGTATCATTTTTTTTAACGGCGATACTTACACAACATAAGGGCACACCATGTGCAAAATTTACAGTTCCATCTATTGGATCTATAATCCATTGAAAGGGAGAAGTATTGGCCGTAGCTCCGTCTTCTTCACTTAATATAGAATGATCGGGGAAATGAAGTTTAATCTTATTAATAATAATTGCTTCACAAGCGGTATCTACTTCCGTTACAAGATTATTAATACCCTCTTTATGTTCAACCTCAAAGTGCCCCTGAAATCGTTCTAAAAGTATAGCTCCAGCTTCATGGGTAGCCTCTAAAAGTACCTTTTTTATGTTCTCCATTTAATGTAATTCTATTTTATTACCTAAGTAATAATCAATGATCTTAGTTTTGAATAGCAGTTCGTATTTAGCAATAAGCATAGTACCATTGGCCTTAAATGCAGCATTCTGAGTATTTAAATATTCTACCGTATTAATAAGTCCAAGATCAAATCTTTTTTTAGCAATGTCAAATGCACTTTCAGATGCTTGATAGGCAATATTACTTGCTGTATATTTCAAAATAGCTTGTTTAGCATCCTGATAAGCCTTGTAAACATCTTGTTTCAACTTCACATGAGCAGCATCAACTAATAATTGCTGTTGCTGAATAGCAATTTTACTTTGTTGCACAGCAGTTCTTGTTTGAAAGGCATTAAATAAAGGTATAGATGCAGACAAAGCAATTGTTTGCCTGAAATTATTATCCACTTGTGTATTAAAAGGTATTACGGTTGTAGTATAATTATACTTAGGAGTTAAAACAGGATAATCTACATTATTAATATTCACTAAGTAGGGAGTTGATGAAGTGCCGGATACTGAGACGTCTGCTATTTGCTTATAAGAAGTAGCGTATGTTGAGCCAAATTGAGCTGACAAAGTAAACTGCGGCAACAATAAGGAGCGTGTATATTGGAGGTTTTTTATAGCTGCTTGTTCTTTTATTTGTACACTTTTTACAGTTCCTACATGTTGCAAAGCAGCTTCAAAAACTACTTGTGGATCTTGAGCAGTCAATAACGAAGAAACATTCATAGCTAAGGAAGGAATATCCAAATCAAAGGGCTCAGCAAAGTCTAAATTCATAAGCACTTTCATATCTATAAGTGCATTATTCACTTCATTGAAGGAGGCAATATATGCAACACTATCATTTGCTAATTGTGCATGCAATTGAGCTACATTCAAAACGGTTAATCTGCCAGCTTGTTCAAAGCTGATGCTTTGTTGATATTGTTTTAAAGAAAAATCAACTTGTTTTTGTGCAATAGCTAATTGCTCAAACGCCAATAAAGATCTTAAATACCCAGTAGCTATATTTAAGGAAATATCGTCTTTTAATTGATCATAATCTGCATGAGCAGCCGATACCAAATGTTTATTTTTTTGAATCAAACTTCTTTTTTGAAACCATCCAAATAATAGAACATCTGCATTGCCACTTAAATTTAAAAAATCATAACTACCATTTACAAATTGGTTACTGGTAGGATCAACACTTCTACCGTAGCTTCTTCCATAATTAGCACCCGTATTAAAATTAGGCAGCTGTGCCAATTGAGATTGCTGAAAGGTTAGAGATTGCAATCGTTTATTTAACTCACTTTGCTTTATTTGAATGTTATGATCCAATGCATATTGAACACATGCTTGCAAGGTCCATTTTGAATTACTAGTTGCCGATGCACTTGCAATCAATAAATGCAAAAAAAACACTATTAAAAGTAGTTGTTGTTTAAATTTCATATAAGTTGAAATAGATAATAAAATAAAGGATGAAGTTTTTCTTCATCCCTTTATATTACTTACCGGAAGTAACTAAAAAATCCTTATCGTTGATATATACAATGGCTTGTTTATTTTTAAAATACGATTTTGGGAAAGAAACAATTAAAACAGGCTTTATGCTAAACGTATTAGTAGCGCCAACTGTTTTCTTAAATCTAATCTGAATAACCTTATCCTTAATATAAGCACGCTCACATACTAGTTTTACTTCATTACTAGTTACAGGTGATAAATAAGCATAAACAAGATTTTTTTCAAAGTCAATAATAGTTGTAGATTTACCCATTACGGTAGCTGGATGAAAATACATATCAAATGTTTTCTGATCTTTAATCAAAATTAAATCTTCGTCTTTCAATTCATTTATGGTAGAAAAATAACCTTCAATAGTAGTAAAAGGAATATCATCTGAATTCTTAGGCGCAGCTTTTTTCTTATCCAATTGTTTAATCATTCTATACGTTAATGAGCCGTTAGAAACATTCGTAATCTTTTCAACTCTCAATTTGTAAGTAAAGCCTTCAACATAATTAAAACCAATAACAGATTTAGGATCAACATACGTTATAACAGCACCTTCTTTTAAGATTAAACAAGGACTAGTTTGACCTAAAATCTGAGTGCTACATTGTTGAAAATGATCGGCAACTTCAACAGTTGTTTTAACTTGAGCCGCAACCGAAAGGGATATAAAAGAAACGATAATAAATAAATTCAGAGCTTTCATATAGTAAATTTAGTCTACAAAAATACATTTATTCAGGCAATGCAAGGACGATTTTATTAAAAAATAACAATTTATATCTAAATTCTAGTAAATTGCAAAACGAATAAATACAACATATGTTTATAGAACCCAGTAAGAATGCAAAATTAAAAGGTTGGATAGAAGTAATTTGCGGTTCTATGTTTTCGGGCAAGACAGAAGAATTAATAAGACGCTTAAAAAGAGCTCAACTAGCCAATCAAAAAGTAGAAATTTACAAGCCTAGCATTGATATTAGATATGATTCTCAAGACATTGTTTCGCACAACGACAATCGCGTATTAAGTACTCCTGTTGAAAACTCACAACACATCCTATTACTACATACCGATGCAGATGTTGTGGCAATAGATGAAGCACAATTTTTTGATACCGAGATCAGCTATGTTGCCGAGCAATTAGCTAGCAAAGGTGTAAGAGTGATTATTGCAGGATTAGATATGGATTTTAAAGGTATTCCATTTGGCCCCATGCCTGCATTATTAGCCAAAGCCGATTATATCACGAAGCTTCATGCTATCTGCATGAAATGCGGAGATATCGCTAATTATTCCTTTAGAAAAACGGAAGATGAGGATAAGGTTATGTTAGGAGAACATGACACATATGAAGCAAGATGTAGATCTTGTTACAATAATGGATAGGGTTTCAAAGCTATTAACGATGTAATACGGGCAGTAGCCCCTTTCTCTTGCTCAAAAAAAATGGTAGATTTTTGTTTAAAAACTCTTGAAGGATATTCCATTTCATAGTAACGAATTGCAGAAAGGATTTCTTCCAAGGACTCGCACGAGGTGGCCAATTTATGTTCAATTAATAAGTTGGCTTCTCGATAGGCTTTATAAACAGGTCCGAATAAAACAGGAATAGCCCTAACAGCTGGTTCAATAACGTTATGAACACCATCCCTATCAAATCCTCCTCCAACCCACGCCATGTCTGCTGAAGCATAAATATTATTTAAGATCCCAATCTTATCAATAATTAAAATATCACCATCTAGTTTATTTTTATCTGACCATAATAGCGCAGATGGGAATATTTTTTTTAGTTGTAAGACATGATCAGTATTTACTTCATGAGGAACAATAATGAGCTTCCAAACAGGACTAATTTTCTTTTGCAATTGAGCTAATATTCGTTCATCACGCAACCAGGTACTTCCTGCAACAAATAATTGCGACGAACCCTTAAATGCTTCTACCTCAACTAATGAAGGTGTGCACAAAGCATGATCTACTACCCTATCAAATCTGGTATCACCCACTACACTTACATGCATTATAGCCTGTTTATTAAGCAGTATTTTTGAATGATCATCTTGAACCATGATATGGGTATAGCAGTTCAGCATATGTCTAAAAATAGCACCATACCATTTAAAAACTAGTTGATTCTTATTAAAAATTGCAGAAACTAAATAAGTAGGAATGGCCAATTTTTTAAAATAATCAAGATAATAATACCAGGATTCGTACTTAATGAAAAAAACAGCCTCGGGTCGAATTAAATTTATAAATAATAAGGAATTCTTCTTATGATCAAAGGGCAAATAAAATACATAATCATTCTCTCCTTTATTAGCTATAGGAACATAGCCAGAAGGAGAAAAAAAAGTAACAATAAATGCATGGTTTGGATAAGTAAGCCTTAATGCTTGTAATAACGGAACAGCTTGTTCGTATTCACCTAGAGAAGCTGCATGCAACCATATTCTAGGTCTGTTTTCCTTTTGCAGGCTATTGGCAACATGCTCAAGCAATTGTTTCCTTCCTGTTATAAAAAGACGAGCCTTATCATTCGTAATTGCAGCAAATTGAGCAGCAATACGATATAAATACAAGGCAAATTGATAAAGTAATACACTCATTATTCAAAACTAAATTCAGTGTTTTCACGACGAAAGATAGGAATGTACCAACCTAAATGCACACCCATTAAAATATCCGTTCTTTTCTCATTTCCTGGTCGCATTACATCATATAAATAATCTCTTCTACCTTGAGTAAAACCAAGCAAACAAGATACTCCAATATGAAAATTTATCAACTCATTCTTAGCAAAGACTGCATAGCCCAAATATTCTTCAATATACCAACCATTTGTTAATCGATCATAACCCTTCAAATAATCTGATTTTAATTGAGGAACAGCATTATCTTTATTGTAAATATTTATTTTATGTTGAATGAATCCAATGGTATTCATCCATAAAATACCATTATCCCCATTATGTTTAGACACATTAAATAGTTTACCAAATTGAAGTCCTATAGTATATCCTCTTTCTAATACACTCAAACCAATCTTCTGGCCTGCCTGGTTTAAAACTTGTCCACTCGCATCGGTAATATTAAATAATAAAGAATCTTCTTTTATATTACCTCCATTTAATAAATCCCATGTAATGCCAATAAAATAATTTTTTTCGGTTTTATACTGAACACTTGGACCTACACGAATACTATTTCCAAATCTATTGGCCATATCTGCAGATGGAAAGTCGAGATGAAAATTTACACCAATTACGAAACCTTTGTTAGTTGTAGATTTTTCCTTCCCAAATAAATCATCCTGCGCATTAGCAAGATTTGAAGTATAAAAAAGTAGTAAAAATAATTGTATTCGTTTCATAGGTTAATTTCAAAGTTAATATAATAATGGTTAATACCTATATAAAAAGTAAAAGCCATCTAGAAAGATGGCTAAATTATATTTATAACTAAACAAAAAACTACTTGTTAAGGTCTTTTCTCTTTTTAACACCGTAAGCTATGGCACCAGCAATAAGTACCGTTAATCCTCCATCTAATGGAACATCATTAACTGTTCCATCTCCATCCCCTCCATCTGGCGGATTAGTCTGTGCAATTGCAGGTAGTGAAAGTGCAAAAAATATAAATAAAAATTTTAAACGTTTCATAATTGTTATTTTAATTGAATTAATTTGATAAAGGGTCTTAATAGTATACTTACTAATTTGTTATTAATATTTTACTATTAAAGTGTTTTGTATTTGAATTTAAAGAAGCATTATACAATCCTGGAGCTAAATCAGGTAAAGTAACTTTAATTTGAGCTGCACCATTATACTCCAAATTTTCAGAAAATAATTCTTGTCCTAATGCATTTGTTATTTTAACTGCATATTTTGAAGCAGGCAATTGAGAAACATTCCAAATTAATTGATTATTAATAATAGGATTAGATTGTAATACAACTGATGCATTTTCAAATAAATCTATACTAGATGGATTAGCTTTTTTAAATACAATAAATAAACGATTATTTTTGAATGAAGCTGAATCTGCTGTAATAGAAAAATCATAAGATGACGTATCAACTAGACTAATAGATTGGGTAAGATTTTCATATCGATCAATTAAGAAAGCTTGAAGACCATTTTTGGCTAAATTATCAGGATTAACGAACAACGTGTAATTTTTCTTTTTCATTTGTTTAAAATCTATTTGCAAAGTATCAGCAAGAAGCAATTGCTCTTTAGTTAAAATACCAAGCGTGGTATCATGGAATTTAAGACCAATAGTTTCATCCATATTACTTAATTTCAGTGCATCTCCTTTAGCAATTTCCTCTGAATACATAGGGTCATAAGAAACAACAAAACCATCTTGTGGAGTTAAACCAGCGTTTTTACGATCTGTTTGATACAAAGAGAATGATAAAGAAGCATCTACTCCATTTGTTCTCATGGTATTCGACAAATTGGTATAACCACCTTTTGCAGCTTCTGTAAAGGTTAATGTTGGATTAGCAGCAGTTGTGGTTACAAAAAATGCTTGTCCAGGTTGTATAAATCTATTTGCCACACCTGCACTAGCTGTACCTTGTTTATTAACAGATACATACGCTCCGTTAGTGCCTAATTTGGCATCATAAATAGCATAAGAATCACCTAAACCAGAAGAAGTAACTAAATTCCAATCTATAGTACAAGGATAAGGATTAGCTACCAAACTGAACTTAGATGCGGTACCGTTTAAAGCAGGAGAAGAACTGGTAGACAAAGCAACAGATCCTGTAACAATTGTTCCCGTTGTTCTTAATGTTGTAGCACCGCTATAATTTGTATTACTTGTTAAAGGATGACTTCTATCGCCTCTCAAAAATAACAAATAGGGATTATTTGCTGACATAGTACCTGTATTTGTAGCTGCAACAGCTACCCAAGCATTAGTAGCATTATTATACGTATACATAGATGACGTACCCATTTGAGATAAATCGAATCCATTAGCACCAGTTGTTGAACCCGTAATTTGTGTTCCATATCCAGGGTAAGCATTTACGTTTGTTGTTGACGTATTATTTTGACCTTCTTGAAAATTATCATTAATTGAACCAACCGTATTTAGCTCTGGACAAACAATTCTATAAGCTCTACCGGTAGTGTTGGAAGGATAATTACGTTCAATGGTAATATTTCCACTAATAGCGGCGCCATTTGTAACAGCTGGAATAACTGCTGTAGATGCCCATCCAGATGATTTTAATGTTAAATTAGTAGCTCCGCGATTGTTTGCAGTAGAACTTGTAGTTAAAGTACCGTTTAATAAATTTAGCGTTTTATAAATATCCAATTTGGTGCCAATGGTTGCAGATCCTGCAGCAGCTTTATTCATAGTAAAATTTTGTAACTGCTCATATGCAGTTTTAAATTTAACTGTACCAACAGCTCCAGTACTATCCAATATTAAATCAGATGTTGAGGAACCCATAAAAGCTCCACCTGTTCCGCTAATTGCTCCTTTTACATTTGTGATATAGTTATTGATGTTCCAATCCCCTGCAGTAAATGCCATAGCGCCTGAAATAATAATATTTCCTAAAGGTTGAACACCACTGGTGTTATTTATAACTACATTGTTTAATCTAGTTGTAGTAGATAAATCAGATACAGCAGTCTTTGTTGCCGCCCCCCCAATGGTTTGCAAACTTGTGCCAACGAAACGGAAAGTACCCCCTTGCACCGTATGTGGTGTAGTTTGATTATTTACATAGTTTCCAGTTAAATAAACATCTCCAGCGTAGGTGAAATTCGAATTGACATCATTAGTCATAGCACCTCCAATATATAAAGATGTCCCATTAGCAACGGATAAAGTGGTATTTGAATACAATACTTGGGCAAGAGCATTGTTATACAAACCTAACAGACATAAACCTGTTAACATAATTACTTTTGAATTCATGGGTACATTTTTTAAATTATACAATATTAAACAGCTATTAAACTCAATAGAACACATAATCATGTGTTTTGCTAGTATCAAACTCGACACTAGCACCTTTAAAAATAGAATAGCCAATAACAACTATACAAGAATCATGCCAAACCTTTATATTATTAAACTAATAAAGATATAAAATAATATATTACATATTAATCATTGATTTACAGTTATTTAAAAAATTATTCGATGAATTAAATTTTACATATTTAAAAAGTGTTGTAAACTTTTAATCACATTTCTAAGAGAATTAAGAGATTTTGTATTCCAACAACGAATTATAGAATCGATGTTAATATCCTAATTATTTTATTCTATTTTTGCACAAAAAATATTCATGCTAGCTATTCAAATGGTCGATTTAAAGCGACAATATGCCCATATCAAACAAGAAGTTGATACTGCTATTCAAAATGTTATTAATAATACCGCTTTTATTAATGGTCCAGATGTAAACGCATTCGCTGTTGAATTAGCCCAATATTTAGGTGTAAAACATGTAATTCCTTGTGCTAATGGTACGGATGCCCTTCAAATAGCTTTAATGGCGCTTGGATTAAAACCAGGTGACGAAGTAATAACACCATCTTTTACTTATATAGCTACGGTAGAAGTAGTTGCTTTACTTGGCCTACAACCCATTTTTGTGGATGTAGACATGGATACAATGACTATGAACATAGATAGCCTTAAAGCAGCAGTTACGCCAAAAACTAAAGCTATTATTCCAGTACACTTATACGGACAAAGTGCTCATATGGAACCGCTATTAGCGATTGCAAAAGAACATCAAATACCTGTTGTTGAAGATAATGCACAAGCTATTGGTGGAACCTACACGTTTTCTGATGGCACTACTAAAATGAATGGCAGTATGGGCACTATTGGTTGTACTTCATTCTTTCCATCTAAAAACTTAGGTTGTTATGGCGATGGCGGTGCGATATTTACAAATGATGATGCTCTGGCAGACGAATTAAAAATGATTGCCAATCATGGACAAAAAGTACGCTATTACCACGAACGTGTTGGTTGCAACAGCAGATTAGATACCATTCAAGCAGCTGTATTAAGAATAAAATTAAAACACTTAGATCGTTATAATAACTCAAGAAGAGCTGCTGCTGATTTTTATGATGCCGCTTTCTCAAATCATCCTAATATTAAAACTCCCTTTAGAGCTGCTTATTCTAAACATGTTTTTCACCAATACACAATTCAATTACATCAAGTAGATAGAGATGCACTTATTCAATTTTTAGCTGATCATAAAATACCATCGATGATCTACTACCCAGTTTCTTCTCATGAACAAAAAATGCTTGCAGCATTTGGCGGTGCCAACTTTAAACTTCCAACAACAGATGCGCTTAATCAATGTGTATTATCCCTTCCTATACATAGTGAATTAAGCGATGAGGAATTATCTTTTATTACACAAACCGTGCTAAACGGAATTAAAGCACAACAATAATATGCCTATAATACATACGCCTATAAAAGATTTGGTTATATACGAACCTAAGGTTTTTCATGACGATCGCGGATATTTCTTCGAGAGTTACAATAAACAAAGCTTCGAAAAAGAACTAGGTTATAGCATCAATTTCGTTCAAGATAATCAAGCTCGCTCTGTAAAAAATGTATTACGTGGCTTGCATTTTCAAAACCATCCACAAGGACAAACAAAATTAATTCGAGTATTAGAAGGAACTATTTGGGACGTAGCTGTTGATTTAAGAAGTGGTAGTGAAACCTTCGGAAAATGGTTTGGTGTAGAATTAAGCGCAGAAAATAAACGACAATTATTAGTGCCCATAGGCTTTGCTCATGGCTATGCCGTATTAAGTGATACAGCAGAAGTTTTTTATAAATGTGATGCTTTCTATAATAAAGAATTAGAAGGTGGACTATTATATAATGACGAAACCGTAAAAGTTGACTGGAAACTAAATATTAATGAGGCTATTGTTTCTGAAAAAGATAAAATACAACCCATACTTGCTGCAGTAAAATGTAATTTCTAATATTCATACCCATTAAAAAGGCGCATTTTAAAATGCGCCTTTTTTTTATGATTTCATATTTACAAACTGCAGAGGCAAATCTTTTACATCCGTTTTGCATAACTGAATAATTTCTTGCAAATCATCAATTTTCTTGCCGGTTACACGCACCAAATCATCCATAATAGCAGCCTGCACTTTTGCGCCTTTATCTTTAATGAGTTTAACGATGCGCTTTGCATCTTCTTTGCTTAAACCATTTTTTACCGGTATAGTTTTGCGGATAAACTTACCAGATGCGGAGAAATCTTTACTTAAATCGAAACAAGTAGCTTCTAAGCCCTGACGCATAGCTTTGGTTAAAAGCACGTCAATAGCTTGCTCCAATTTCATATCGGTTTCTACCTCCAACTCAATTTTCATTTCTTTTTTATCTAACTCAATAGAAACATGAGTTCCTTTAAAATCCCAACGATTGAGAATTTCTTTTTTTACAACATTAACCGCATTGTCTAATGTTTGTCCATCTACTTTACTTTGAATATCAAATGAAGGCATTGTGCTTGTTTTTAAAGTATAAAATTAATTAATTTTCTCTTCTAATTCCATTAATAGCTCTACCAATTGATCTTGCTTGGTCTGCATAGGTCCAATTTTGTTAGCGACCACCTGATAATCAATATCTAACTGCTTATAAGCTTCTTGATTAGCATACACTGCCGGATCGCTCATTTTTGCCTCAAGATTTGTTTTTTCATTCAATAATTTTTCAAGATCTTGCTCTAATCGTTGCAGTTCTTTTGTTTTTTGTTGATGTTCTTTTTTATAACGCTGCTGATCTTGCTCATTTATAGGAGCTTTGGGTGCTACTAGTTTTTCAACAGGCTTTGCCGGTATTGCTTGTTTTTGAGCTTGTTCTTTTAATTTTCGTTCCGCTTGAAAAACTACCCACTCGTCGTAACTACCAATAAATTCTTTAATTTTTCCATCTACAATTTCCCATATTTTATTAGCTGTTTGCTGAATAAAATAACGATCGTGCGATACAAAAATCAATGTACCTTCATATTTATTCAATGCATCAATAAGCATTTGAACAGAATGCATATCCAAGTGATTGGTAGGCTCATCGAGCATTAAGAAATTACCTTTGGCTGCTATTACTTTTGCTAAAGCTACCCGAGCTTTCTCTCCACCCGACAATACTCTAATTTTCTTAAATACATCATCGCCACTAAACAAGAAACAACCTAATAGCTGACGCAATTCTAATTCTGTTTTCCCCGTTCCTGCTCGCATCATCTCGTCTAAAATTTCTAATTCTATATTGAGCGCTTCTAACTGATGTTGGGCGTAAAAACTCTCTTTTACATTATGCCCTGGCTTAAATGCACCTTCATGCTGCTCTCTTCCTGCAATTATTCTCAACAAGGTAGATTTACCTTTACCATTAGCCCCAATCAAGGCAATTTTATCGCCTCTATTTATCTCTGCATGAGCATCATTCAAAATTTCTAATGCACCAAAACGTTTAGTGATATGCTCTAAAGTAGCAATAATTTTACCTGGTTGCACACCCACTTGGAAGTTTATATTCATAGAAGGAATACTACCATCAGGTGCTTCAATACGATCTATTTTATCTAAACGCTTCATCACACTCTGGGCTTGAGCAGCCTTAGATGCTTTTGCTTTAAAGCGTTCGATAAAGCGTTCTTGTTGGCGTATATAATCTTGTTGATTTTCAAAAGCTCTTTGTTGCAATACCATACGCTCTTCTTTTTCTTTTTCAAAGAAGCTGTAATTGCCTGAATAAGAAACTAAATCTCGCTGCCACAACTCCACAATTTTCGTTACCATTCTATCTAAGAAGTATCTATCATGCGAAACAATAACTACGGAACCCGGATAACTAATTAAGTAGCGTTCTAGCCACTCAATAGAGGGTAAATCCAAGTGATTGGTAGGCTCATCGAGTAATAATAAATCAGGTGCTTGCAACATCATTTTGGCTAACAACACTCGCATTCTCCAGCCACCAGAAAATTGATCATACGGGCGTTGCAAATCTGCCGTTGTAAAACCTAAACCCTCTAAAACCTCAGCTGTTTTATGCTCCATCTCATAGCCACCTGCCACTTCAAAATCATGTAATTTATGACTATAGGTATCTAAAAGTTTTTCGTCGTCTGGTTTTGTCTCCAATGCTACTAAAAGCTCTTGCATTTCTTTTTCAATAGCCAAAGCACGCTCAAATGCTATCATACCTACCGATAAAATCGATTCGCTTGAGGAGAAACTTAATAAATCTTGGTTAAAGAAACCTAAACTTAAATCTTTCGGTTTATTGATAGTTCCGCTGTCAAATGAATATTCATTCATAATCAATCGAAGCAAAGTGGATTTGCCTGCGCCGTTTACGCCCACTAAGCCAATGCGTTCGCCGGGACCAATTTGCCAGTTAGCATCTTCTAAAATTGTTCTAGAGCCAAAAGAAAAGTTAATATTTTGTAGAGATAGCAACATAAGGCTGCAAAAATAATATTCTTATCTGATAAGATTGGTTTCTTGTCTTACATTTGCAAAAATATATTTTAAATCATGCATCATACCCACAAAGTTCTATTCGTTATTAGTTTAATGTCACTATTTATAAGCTGTAAAACGGCTAATCAAAATGACGATTCTAGCGCTAATCCATTGCCTAGTCATGCTATAACAAGCAATGTAGATAGCAATGCTACTGCTGCAGCCATCAAGGTGTTTTTGAAATATTTAGACATAAAGGACGCTTTAGTAGCAGGTGATACGGGTAAATGTATGGGAGCTACCACAAATTTCATTGATGCCATGGAGCAATTAAAAGAACGATTCCCAAAAAATAATAGTGCTTATACTTATATGGATAGTTTACAATCCTACGCTAAGAAAATTGATAGAGCTCCCTTAATGGAGCATAAAAGATCTATGTTTAGTTTACTAAGCAATTGCATGAATCAGTTTTTAAAGTCTATTGAAATTAAAAACGCCCATATTTATCATCAATTTTGTCCTATGGCTTTACATGATACCGGTGCTTTTTGGTTGAGCCAAGAGGCTGATATTAAAAACCCTTATTTTGGCAAAGAAATGTTGGAATGTGGAGAAACCGTTGATTCATTAAATTAAAACCCGAATGAGATTTTTTTTACTTAGCATCTTCCTATTGATTTATTCCTCGAGCCTTGCTCAAAAAAAAGTGAGTTTAAGTGGTCATATTCGTGATGCCAAAAGCAGCGAAGATCTTTTAGGCGCAACGGTTTATGTTAAAGAACTAGGCATTGGCATTTCAGCTAATAATTATGGATTTTACTCTATTGCTGTGCCCAAGGGTAACTACACGCTCATATTCTCCTATGTTGGCTATAATCCTTTGATTAAAGAATTTAATTTAACTAGCGATCTACAATTCAATGCTGAACTAGTTGACAAAGCTACTTTACAAGAAGTATTAGTAAGTTCCAAAAAGAAAGACATAAATGTAAGTGGTACGCAGATGGGTAGCATTACCTTATCTACAGATAAAATAAAACAATTGCCGGTTTTATTTGGAGAGGTAGATATCCTTAAAGCTATTCAGTTATTACCCGGTGTGCAGTCGGCAGGTGAAGGCAATGCAGGATTTTATGTTCGTGGTGGCGGACCAGATCAAAATTTAATTCTATTAGATGACGCCGTGGTATATAATTCTGGTCATCTATTTGGTTTCTTTTCGGTGTTTAACTCCGATGCTATAAAATCTACTACGCTTATAAAAGGTGGCATGCCTGCGCAATATGGCGGACGATTATCTTCTGTTGTAGATATCTCCATGAAAGAAGGCAACCGAAAAGAATTTCATGGCGAAGGCGGCATAGGTCTTATAGCCTCTAGGCTTACCCTTGAAGGCCCTATTGTAAAAGGCAAAGGATCTTTTATGGTATCCGGTAGAAGAACGTATATCGATGCCATTACTGCACCATTCACCAAAAATAGTATTGCTAGCGGCTCCGGTTATTTTTTCTATGATGCCAATTTAAAAGCAAATTATACGCTCAGCGAAAAGGACAGAGTTTATTTGAGTGGTTATTTTGGTAGAGACCATTTTACTTTTGCCAACAAAAATGAAAGTTTCAAAACAGACATTCCTTGGGGTAATAGTACGGCTACCTTGCGTTGGAATCATCAATTTAACAGTCATTTGTTTGCCAATACTACCCTCGTATATAACGATTATCAATTTGCTTTCAACGCTACCCAATCGAGCTTTGAAGTGCAATTGAAATCTAGCATAAAAGATTATAGTGCTAAAATTGATTTTGATTATTATACAAATCAGTTGCATCATATTAAATTTGGAATAGCGGCTACTAATCATACTTTTTCACCAAACCAAGTATCTGGTCGATCAGATAGTGTAGTATTTAATCCAGAAAACACTTTTGTTAAACACGGTAACGAATATGGATTGTATGTAAGTGACGAATGGGAACCAACGCGTTACTTATCCATAAATGCCGGTATTCGCTTATCTCGTTTTACTCAAATTGGGGCTTATACAAATTACCTATATGATTTCAACGGAAATAAAGCAGACAGTACCGTCTATACACCCGGACAAACCGTGCAAGCATACAATGGATTAGAGCCGAGATTTAATACCCGTTGGCAGCTCAACAAAACGAGCTCTATCAAAACTAGCATTAGCAGAGCCTATCAATACATTCATTTACTGTCGAACAATGGTAGCACCTTGCCAACTGACGTGTGGGTGCCTAGTACCATGCGTGTAAAACCACAAGAAAGCTGGCAATATAGTGTAGGTTATTTCAAAAACTTATTAAACAACACTATTGAAACATCGGTTGAAGTGTATTACAAATCCATGAAAAACCAAATTGAATACCGTGCTGGATACACACCCAATACTTTAAAAGATCCAGAATTGGATTATGTATTTGGAAAAGGCGAAGCTTATGGAGCCGAATTTTTCATCAATAAAACAAAGGGGAAATTTACCGGTTGGATTGGCTATACCCTAGCATGGACTTATCGTACATTCCCAGATTTAAATAATGGAGAAAAATACCCAAACAAATACGATCGTAGACACGACATCAGCATTGTAGGTTCTTATGAGCTTAATAAAAAATGGACCTTTTCATCTGTGTTTATTTATGGTTCTGGCAATGCTATTACTTTACCAACTAATTATTACTTCATTCAAGGACAACTCATTCAAGATTATAGCAAGCTAAATAATTATAGAATTTTCCCTTATCACCGCTTAGATTTATCTGCTATTTACAAACCCACTCCCAAGAAAAATAGAAAATGGCAAGGCACTTGGGCTTTCTCTATCTTCAATGTTTACAGTCGACAAAATCCATACTTTTTATATTTAGATACTCAAGGTTCTGTGGCTACAGGCGGTATCACAGCCAATGTAAAACAAGTATCCATTTTCCCTATCTTGCCAAGTGTTACCTACAATATCAAATTTTAAATTATGAGCACCGTAGCAGCATCCCAACATCGCTATTTTATTGCAGTAAGTTATGATGGCACACACTTTCATGGTTCTCAAATACAAGAAAACGCAGCTACCGTTCAAGGTGCATTGAATATAGCCTTGCAAACTATTCTACGCAATAACCATATCGAAACCTTTGGCGCCAGCAGAACCGACGAAGGCGTGCATGCTTACTACAATTTATATCATTTTGATTGGCCTGTTGCTTTAGACAAAACACTACCCTATAAACTTAATGCTATCCTTCCGAGCACCATGGCTTGTGTAGGTTTTTATAAAACTAGCTTGGAACTCAACGCTCGTTTCGATGCCATAACAAGGCAATATCGCTATATCATATACAATAAGAAAAATCCTTTTTTAGAAAAACGCGCCTATTTTTTCCCTTTTCAATTAGCTATTGAAAAGCTCCACGAAACGGCTGCAATTTTAAAAACACATACAGATTTTGAAAGTTTCTGCAAACGAAAATCTCAAAACTATACGCATTTGTGCACGCTTCACGAAGCCTACTGGGAAGAGCATGGCAATGAATTACATTTTGTAGTAAAAGCCAATCGTTTTTTACGTGGAATGGTTAGAGCTTTAGTGGGTACCCAATTGTTAGTTGCCAGAAATAAAATAAGCACGGAAACATTCCACAAAATCATCTTATCTAAAGATTGTACCCAAGCCGATTTTAGCGTTCCTGGGCATGGCTTGTATTTAGAACAAATTAATTATCCTGAAGGTAGTTTAGAAGAAATTGTATTTTAAGACTGAGGTTGAGGATGTTCGTTGCTCGTTTATCGTTGTTCGTTGTTATATTCGTTGCTCGTTGATTTTTCGTTGATCGTTTATCGTTGTTTTATTCGTTGTTCGTTGTTCGTTGTTGTTGTTTAATTACAGTAACTTAGATGCCTTTATTATTAAAAAGACGATAGACTATAGACGATAGACGATAGACAATCAACGAACAACGAGCAATGACACCCAAAAAAAAGCCTGGCGATAAACACCAAGCTTTTATATTTTATAAGTAAACTAACTTATAAGCTACTCAAACGCTTTCTTTGATAAAATCCATATACTATTGCGGCAAAAAACAATACATACAAATTGCTATCGATGGGTGTGTCGGGAGGAGGATC
>CAMBYG010000035.1 GCA_945872085.1 Chitinophaga pinensis
ATTTAGTGTAAAGCGAATTGACACTTCATTCTATTTTATATTTGATTATATCTTAAGTAGTTATTCAAATTTTGAACCTTACAGTATAAACAAAGGGTCTAATTTAATTTTCTTATTAGAAAATGGAGAAACAATAACACTTACCTCAAATGACGAAATTAAAGGGACGAAAAAGACTATTATAGGAATACCACCAGTATATGAGTGTTTTCTTACAAATGTCTCTTACACATTAACTAAAAATCAAGTTGATCAATTTTTCAAATCAAAAGTAAAATCAATTAGATTTTACAGAGTTGAAGGAAACGGGAAAGAGGATTATATTGACAATGAAATCAAGAAACGCAATCAAGATGATATACAGAATTTAATTAAATGTTTATTGTAAAAAAAAGGAGATTTTTCGAATAAAAAAATCTCCTTTTTTTTATTTTCTAAAGCTCTTTTCTATATCGTTTCCACCAAATATAGCCTATCGTGCCTATAATAGTCAAAGGTAAAAAGGCTAAATATACAATTCCTAAATTTAAACCCGTAGCCACTTCGTCTCCCATATCAGCTGCTGTTTTGGTGCATACGCTGCATTGGGCATAGCTAAAACTACTCAGTAATAAAGCATATATAAAGGACACCAATCGCTTCATAAGATTACATATAATAAGGTGAAATCATAAAGTAAACTACAACACCCGTAATACTCACATACAACCATAATGGGAAAGTAACGCGGGCCAATTTCTTGTGCTGTGCTACTTCTGAAAGCAAACCTCTATAGGCCGTAAATAAAATAAACGGTAAAATGATTGCGGCTAAAAAGATATGCGTTATCAAAATGATAAAGTAGATGGTGCGTATCATGCCTTCGCCACCAAATTTGGTATCTCCGGTAAATAAATGATGGGCAATATACGATACTAAAAACAGTGCTGACAAGAGCATGGCGCTAAGCATGTAGCTTCTGTGTTTAGCAATATTTTTTTGTTTTATAGCCATAAGCGCCATTACCAATAGCACACTTACTAAACTATTTAAAACAGCATTTATTTTAGCAAACACATGCTTATCAAAACCTAAGTCGATAGCTATCGTGAACCTAGATAAAAAAACTACGGCTGCAAATACAATTACAGAGAAAATGCCTATTAGTAAATAAGCTTTTTTGTCATTCTTCTGAATAGTTAAATTCATATATTTCTATTTTATTTGTAAACTATGTTTTCTTTTTTTCTCCATACCAATTAGCACCACATCATCTGCACATCTTTTTAAATCAAAAGGATCATTGGCCTTATAATAGCCTCTAATTACGCGTTGTTCATCGAGCACAACTAATTTATCGCTGTGCACCATATCTTCTACTCCCCCATCGCCATTACCTATTTGCATTTGCAAAGCATCTTTGGCATAGTTATATATAGCTTGCTTGTTGCCAGTAAGCATCCACCAACGATCATGGTTTACATGGAAACGCTCTGCATAGGCACGCATGGTAGCTACAGAATCTCTAGCCGGATCAACAGTTATACTAATTAATTGCACAAGGGTATCATTCTTTTTAAAGGCCTTTTGTAAAACGCCCATATTTTTGGTGATAGCCGGACAAACAGTATTACAATTGGTAAAAAGAAATTGAATAACCAGCACTTTGTTTTTTAAGTCTTGGTTGAGCTGTACTTCTTTACCTAATTGATTGACAAGGGTAATATCAGGCACTTGATAAAAAATAGAATCTTGAAAGCTATGCCCATCTCTAATAACGGTATCTAAGGCAATCAATCGGTAGTGATTGGGTAAGGATAATTTATCCTTCCCTTTTAAGATGGCAATCAAATAAAAAGAAAGCGGCAGCAAAAAAGCTACCGCAAATCCTATTATGTATTTTTTTGATCGATTTGATTTCATAAGATGATAACAATCGAATAATTGTTTTGTTTAGTTGCTTTGCCTTAGAAATTCGTATTCATTTCTAACCAAAATCCTCCATCGTATAAGAAGGCAATGATAAACCAAATGAATAAGGTTAAAGGTATTAATACCGTAATAAGGAAGCTTTTCTTTTCGTCGCCTAAGTGCATAAATACACGAACGATATAGGCTGCTTTATAAATAGTCAACAATAAAAAGAAAATATTTACTAAGCCTTTAGGCATACCAGCACCAGTGCCATATAAACCTAATGCTACTTCTACGATGGTAACAATGGCTAAAAGTCCGGTTACTTTCCAAATTTTGCTTACTTGTTTTTTACTATCTGCAGAATGAATATCAGTGTGGTGGTTCATCAATCCAGAATATAATTTAGATTGATCTCCTTCGTATAAAACTTGTGTATCGTTGTCGTTATGATGATGTGCGCTCATAAAAAATATATTTATAAATAAGTTGAAAAATTATAATAAGTAGAAACAAGTAAATACGAATACCCAAACTAAATCTACAAAGTGCCAGTACAAGCCTACTTTTTCTACCATTTCATAATGGCCTCTTAGTTCGTATTTTCCGTTAACGGTATTCAATAAAATCATAACATTGAATACAACCCCGCTAAATACGTGAAAACCATGGAAACCTGTTATGGTAAAGAAATAATTATAAAAATCGTGCGTAGCCTGTAAACCATGCTGAGCAATTACGGCTTTATCTGCCGTGAAGAAATGCTCAAAAGAACTTAATGCAGTAGCTGGATCAGTAAAAGAACCCCACCAAGCACCTTGATGATTTAAGTGCGTCCACTCCCAAGCTTGACAAGCTAAGAAAGCAATACCACCAATAATAGTCCAAAGCATCCATTTAATAACGCCTTTACGGTCGTTATAATGACCAGCATGCACCGCTAATACCATGGTAACCGAACTTAAAATCAATATAAACGTCATCAAACTCACAAATAACAAAGGTGCATTTGCTTCGCCTAAAAACGGAAACGAGTGGAATACTTTGTTTGGATCTGGCCATACTGCACTGAAAAAACGAGTAGTACCATAAGAAATTAGGAAGGCTCCGAATGTAAAGGCATCTGATAATAGGAAAAACCACATCATCATTTTACCATAACTTACATTAAAAGGTGAATGACCACCATTCCATGATTTTACATCTTGAGTTGTAGCTGTTGCTTGCGACATATTTAGTGTGTTTCTGTTTCTGTTTGTGTTTATATTTTGTGTGCGAATTTCGTATTTATTTTATTGATTTAAAAGAAAAAATGAAAATAAATATATCCACAATAAATCTACGAAGTGCCAATAGCTCGCTATAACTTCTAAGCCAGTGGCATTTTTATTGTTTAAGCCTTTTATTTTATTTCTTATAAAAACAATAAACAAAGCTACAATTCCTCCCAAAATATGCAAGAGATGTAAGCCCGCAATGATAAATAAGAAGCTTTCACTCGGATTGCCATCTACTCTAATATCTTGTGCATACAAGGCTTTGAAGCCCATGTATTGCAAAATGCCGAATGCAATTCCTAATAACAAAGTGACTAAAATCATATTTTGAGACCGTGCCACCATACCCTTTTTAAAGGAACGCAGCGCCATAATCATGGTAAGGCTACTCGCTACTATACAAAAAGTAGAATAGGTAAATAAAGATGGTAAGGCATAATACACCCAATTGCCTTGTGCATGGCGCACGATATAGGCAGAGGTCAATCCGGCAAACATCATGGAGATGCTGCCAATAGCCACCCACATAGCAAATTTATGCGGATGAATTTTCTTTTTTGGTGTCATTGAATTTTCCATTATATAAGTATAGTTTTATCTAGTAAATAAGCAATAAATACGATAGGCAAGTAAAAGAAGGACGCAAACATGACCCTTCTTGCCGACTTTTCATCATTCTTTTGATAAAATAAATAAGAGGTATAAAAATAAATTACGCCCATAAGAATAGCAACAGACATGCCTATTACGCCTGTCATATGTATGCGCGGCAACATGCTTATAGGAATCAAAACCAATGAATACAACATACATTGTAAGCCTGTAAAATTGGTTTTACCAGCACTTGATGGCAATAGTTTTATGCCCGCTTTGGCATAGTCGTCATATGCTACCCATGCAATAGCCCAAAAATGGGGAAACTGCCAAAAAAATTGTACAGCAAATAAAATCCATCCGCCAGCACCTGCACCTTCAAATCCTATTCGGTTGGTGCCCGCTACCCAACCCAATAATGGCGGCATAGCACCCGGTATAGCGCCCACCAATACAGCTATTGGACTCACTTTTTTCAAAGGGGTATAAGCAAAAGCATAGAGCAATAGGGAAACGATACTTAAAACTCCCGTTAATACATTAAAATTAATGGCTAATAAGGTAGCTCCTGCAACTGCCGTTAATATAGCAAATAACCAAGCTTCGGCCTTATGCATGCGAGCATCTGGCAAAGGTCTTAGCATCGTACGTTTCATTAAACGGTCGCTATCTTTTTCTAAAATCTGATTTATGGCGTTAGCAGCACCAGTAACTAGCATGCCCCCCGCAAATAATAATACTACTTTGCTAAATTCGAAATGAATACCAGGCACCAATAAATAAGCTATTACGGACGAAAACACCACTAAGAAACTCAAATTGGGTTTCAATAACTGCCCGTAATCTTTTATTTTACTGTTTTTAACTACTGTTTCGTTGGAAGAGACCATGTATATTGGCTAAATAAAATTATAAAATCAATGTACAAATGTACTGCTAAATTTGTTTACTTTTTGCTGAGCTATATCATCTTGTTTAAGCAGGATAGGATCTCGCTCCAAAAAGCATGCTGCCTATCCTAATGTGCGTAGCGCCAACTGCCAAGGCTATCGCATAATCGCCGCTCATGCCTATAGAGGCCATCGAAAAGGCTGTAGCTTCTTTAAAATAACGTGCTTTCATACTTTGTTGAAGTAGCATTACTTGTTCAAACTCAGCTTTGATCTGCTGCTCGTCAGTAGTATGGGTAGCCATGCCCATCAACCCTAAAAATTGCACATGCGCATAGCGCTCTTTTTGTGCAATAATAGCTTCTATCTCTTTGGCATCCAATCCAAATTTTGTTTCCTCTTGGGCTATGAAATATTGCAGCAATACTGCTTGAACGCAATTTTTCTTTGCTGCTTCTTTATTAATTTCTTGCAATAAACGCTCGCTGTCTACGCCATGAATAACAGTAGCAATACCCACAATTTGCTTTACTTTATTGCGCTGCAAATGGCCAATAAAATGCCAACAAATATCTTTAGGCAAACTGGCTTGTTTACTTACAAATTCTTGTACATAATTTTCTCCAAAATCGCGCTGCCCCAAATCATATAAAGCTTGAATAGCGGCATTGGATTTTGTTTTAGAAACCGCAATAAGCTGCGCTTGATGCGCTGCCGTTTCTTGCATTAATTTTTGCCAATTCGCTGCTTCAATAAGTGCTTCCACGTTTATGTATTGTTTAATATTGTTCTTCGTTATTAGGGAAATCTAATTGCTTTACATCTTGTATGTATTGCTTTGTAGCGTTTAAAATTGCACTATGCAAATCTAAATAGCGTCGTAAAAAACGAGGCGAGAAATCTTTTGTAATACCTAATACATCGTGCATCACCAAAACTTGTCCGTCTACCCCAGCGCCAGCGCCAATACCTATAACGGGTATACGCACTTGCTGCGCTACCAAAGCGCCTAGGCTAGCCGGTATTTTTTCTAATACGATAGCAAAGCAGCCTGCAGCTTCCAATACTTTAGCATGCTCTAGTAATAGCGTAGCTTCTGCTTCTTCTTTTGCACGTACGGCATAGGTACCAAATTTATAAATCGATTGTGGTGTTAATCCTAAATGACCCATAACAGGCACACCCGCACCCACTATGCGTTTAATAGATTCTTCTACTTCTGCTCCACCTTCCAATTTAATAGCATGCGCACCTGTTTCTTTCATCACACGAATAGCACTATTCAAAGCTTCTTTACTATTACCTTGGTAAGTTCCAAAAGGCAAATCGACTACAACCAAAGCTCTGTTTACAGCGCGCACCACACTTTGAGCATGATAGATCATTTGATCGAGCGTAATAGGCAAGGTTGTTTCATGACCAGCCATTACATTACTTGCCGAGTCGCCCACTAATAAAACATCAATACCTGCCTCATCTAAAATACTCGCCATCGAAAAATCATAAGCAGTTAGCATACTGATTTTTTCTCCCGCTTGTTTCATATTAAGCAAGGTATGTGTAGTTACTTTTTTTATTTCTTTATGTATCGACATTGGTTTTTATTTTATCTGCTTCGTGCTGCTATCAGCATCCGTTGCGTCGCACCCTTCAGCAGTTGTTATTTAATTAAACAAATATTTGTTGTGCTTGTTGTAAGGCCTCCTGAAAAGCGGTTTCCTTTATGTGTACTGGTAAATTATTTTTTTGCAGATAAGCAAGTAATTGCTCACTAGCTATATTACCTACCAAATCATCCTTAGCCATAGGGCAACCGCCGATACCTTTCATAGCCGAATCAAAATAGGTACAGCCATGCGCTAAGGCCGTTGCTATTTTTTCATCTGCCGTATCCCAAGTGCTATGAAAATGTGCCCCAAAGCGCACTTCTTTGAAAGCAGGAATCAATGCATCAAATAAATAAGCAATAGTTGTAGGCGCTGCTACTCCAACGGTATCCGCTAAAGAGATGGTGCGAATGCCCATGGCTTCTAATTGCTGCACGATTTGTATGATATAGTCGGTGTCGTATGGATCGCCATAGGGGTTACCAAAACCCATTGATAAATACACCACCAATTCTTTTCCATGGACTGCACATAGCGATTGTATTGCTTTTATTTCTTCCAATGCTTCCGCAATTGTTTTATTGGTATTGCGCAACTGAAAGGTTTCTGATATAGAAAGTGGGAAACCTAAATAACTAATTTGCGAAAAGGCAACAGCCTCTTCTGCGCCTCGTAGATTGGCTACAATCGTTAATAATTTTGTGGTACTATTTGTAGTATCGAGTTGTGCCAGCACCGCTTTAGTATCGGCCATTTGCGGAATAGCTTTAGGCGACACAAATGATCCGCAATCTAAAATATCAAAACCTACTTGCAGCAACTGCTGTAAATAGGCTACTTTAGTAGCCGTAGCTATCGGATGGGACCAACCTTGCATGGCATCTCTCGGGCATTCTACCCAAGTTATTTTCTTTTGCTTATCCATGAACGGCGCTTATCATTTTCAAAAACAAATCTAAACCTTTTCGTTTATTCTCATCTAATTCGTAATGAATATTCTTTTGATAATAGTGCAATAAATCATACTCCGGGAAGGGATGCGCTGCAACAATTGCCTCTAAATGCTGCAAGCCCATGGCATTGGCTGCATCAAAAGCGCTTATAAACTCAGCGGGCAATGCTTTGTTGCTCACCCAGGCTGCAAATACAAAAGGTAAGCCTGTCCATGCTTTCCATGCACTGGCCAAATCATAAACGTAAGGAAAATTGGGCAATTGCTGCAAGGCTCTATCGCCAATAATAACACCCGCCTTTGTGCCTTGTATCGATGCGATATAATCTTCCTGAGCAGGTAATAGTGCTACCTTTAATTTCCAAAAGTGGTTTACTAATTCTTGTGTCAGTCGCACTGAGCTGCGCGACTGATAATCTAAATAAATATGGGTAATTGCTTCTAAGGGCACATGGCTAAACAAGGCAACAGAAGCTACTGCTCCATCGGCTGCAATACCATAACTACCCACAATGTGCGCATTGGGTATAGATGAAATAGCCGCTACAGGCAATAAGGCAAGATCTATTGTTTGGTCTTTTAATGCAGCTGCCAATTGCGCCGGATAAGCCGTGCTGAGTATGATATCCTCTTTAATGGAGCTCCGTTCTAAACCATATAATAAGGGTTTGGTATTGAGATAACTCACTGCTCCAATTTTTATTTTATCCTTCAAGTGGTTATATTTGAGTCGCAAAGATACAGATCCCTAAAACAAGATGCCACAAGAATTATTAATTTATACAGATGGTGCCGCAAGAGGCAATCCCGGCCCTGGAGGTTATGGTGCTATATTAATATGGGGAGAGAAACAAAAAGAACTGGCTCAAGGTTATAAACATACTACTAATAACCGAATGGAATTGATGGCGGTTATTGCGGCTTTATCAGAAATAAAAAAACCGGAGCAGCATATTACTATTTATAGCGACTCCTCTTACGTGGTAAATACCGTAGAGAAAAAATGGTTGTTTAATTGGTTGAAAACAAATTTTAAAGGAAAGAAAAACGAAGACTTATGGCGTCGTTATCATGCGCTTCATGTGCAGCATCATATAAAATTTGTATGGGTAAAAGGACATGCATCAAATGTAATGAATAATCGATGCGATCAGTTAGCTACGCAAGCAGCCGATAGTAAACAACTTATCGAAGATGAAGGGTTTACACCATCATAGGTTCCTTCCCATGTTTTGCATTTTCCCAAACATTGTGCATCGTCCAAGGATATAAGGCCTCAAAGGCATGTATTCGTTTTTCGCAAGAAGGCATAGCACATAATTTACAGGAAAAGGGTTTGCAGGCATCTATATGCACAAACAATTCTATCTTGCTATTAAAGTGTTTATCAATAAGCGCTTCTAAGCTATGTATTTCCTGCTCGGCTTGTGCAATATCATAAAACCAAGGCAAGGTCATGTGGGTATCTACATGCAATTTAGATCCGTATTGGATCACTCTTAAATTGTGTAAATCAATCCAGTTGTCTTTTCTATGATCTTGCAAGTATTGTACCATTTCTTGCAGCAATTGTGTGTCTGCTTCATCCATGATGCCGGCTAAAGATTTGCGTATTACTTTATAACCCGTATACATAATTACAAAAGCAAACACTAAGGCTACTAAGCTATCTAGCCATAACCAATGCGTAATTTTCACCAATCCCAAACCTACTAAAATGGCAAACGTAGAATAGGCATCTACACGCAAATGCTTACCCCCACTCTGCAGCACTAATGATTTTAAGCTCTTCCCTTTGCGAGCAATATAAGTGCCAAATAAAAAATTAACGAGTCCTGTAATACCAATAAGCAGCATGCCTAAATTCAAACTCTTCAATCTAGGTTGATCTATTAATTGATGCACCGATTCATTGACGATCATAATACCAGCAATAAATATCAAAGCACCTTCTATAGCAGAAGAAACAAACTCAGCTTTGCCATGCCCATAAGGGTGATTGACATCGCGTGGTTTGGAAGACAAGTATAAACTATATAAGCCCATAAAACCCGCAATTACATTCACCGTAGACTCTAAGGCATCGGTTAACACTGCCACCGAATGCGTAGCGTAATATGCTCCTATTTTAAATAAAAATAAGATGACCGATAAAATACTTAATTGCTTTTGTAATTGAATAGATGCTTTCATGGAAATTATTTAATGGGCAAATCTATGGTATACGATTTCCCTTCTTCTACAACCAAATTTTTTGCGCGCAACCAAGGATTGTACAATTTTAATAGCTTATACGATATTCCTCGCTCTTTAGCAAAAGCCGCCCAATCGTCAATGCTAGCATCTATCTTAAGCGATTGTACGGCTAATGGTTTTAGGTAATCTTGTTCGTTTAGCATAAAACCATATTGCTTATGATACTTGATTAAATATTTGAAAGCTGCAATGCGAAATACATAGCGGTTTGTTTCTTCGGGCAGTAACAGATTATAATAATCTTGCGTGCCTTGAATAGTCACTTGATTTTGATAGCCCAATGCACCGCAATTATAAGCTGCTGCTGCTGCCGTCCAGGAGCCAAATTTTGCATAGGCTGCTTTTAAAAAAGCACAAGCCGCATCGGTTGCTTTTATAAGATGATAGCGCTCATCTATTTGATCATTGACCTCCAAACCATATTGCTGCGCGGTTGCTTTCATAAATTGCCAAAAACCTACTGCCCCTGCAGGAGAAGTGGGTTGTTGCAAAGCACTTTCGGCAACACATAAATATTTAAAATCATCGGGAATACCATTCTGTTGCAAGCGACTTTCTATAATCGGAAAATAACGAGTACATAAACGCAGCACATTAATCAAACTGCCATGCATATAGTAATTAGAAATAAATTCTCTTTGCATGCGTTCTTTAACCTCAAACTGCTGCAGGGGCAAAGGCTCGCCTGCAAAATCCATCTGATTAGGCATTTTAGGTACATACCATTGATATTGCAAAGCGCCATCGGGCTGCACCGAAACCAAAGCCTCGTTGGGCTGAAAAGATTTGAAAGCTAAAAAACAAACGACTATGACAAGCGCCAATAGACTAATGATACGAATGGGAAAAGTAGATTTGAATAACTGCACCGTTTTATATTTTAAGTAAGGTAAAAAAAATAGTGCGGATAAGCGCGGCCTATTTAAAAAAAATCGTGTAGCTATAACGCAAGATCATGGCGCATACAACGATTAAAAAAAATAGACGAACAAAGGCATTACCCTTTTTAAGCGCAAGCACACTACCCAAAATATTACCTAAAATATTACAAACAGCCATCAAAATAGCAATACTCAATAAATAATTTCCCTGTTTTACGAATACCATGACGGCAGAAAAATTAGTCATGCAGTTTACAAATTTGGCATAAGCCGATGCTTGCACAAATTCAAATCCTAATAACACTACAAATGCTAATACAAAAAAGCTACCGGTACCCGGACCCATAAATCCATCGTAAAAACCTATGAGCAAGCCCATAAGCGAACCATATAAATATTGTTTAGGCATAGCTACCAACTTGCCACTGTGGGTGCCTAAATCTTTCTTAAAATAGGTATAGATCGCAATGAGGATTAGGATAACTAAGATTAGTGGACGGAAATTAGCAGGCTCTATGCTACTGGCTAATTTAGCACCCATATGGGAACTTATAAAAGCAAAGAAGGAAATAACAATAAGTAAAGGAAAATTAAAGCGAATACGACGGGCATATTGCATAGCCGCTACACTAGTGCCACTCAATGCCGCAATTTTATTGGTACCCAAAATGGTGGGCAAAGACGTGGTTGGGAGTTGAAGTAATAAAGCGGGCAATTGTATTAATCCACCACCGCCTACAACCGCATCTATAAAACCTGCCACTAAAGAAAAAAATCCAAGGGCTAAAAGGCTACCAAGTCCAATGTGAAAGAGATCTTGCATATCCTACAATAATAGCAAATTATACCCTAGCAACAAACCCGAAAAATGAAAACCTTAAAAGATTATTAATAGTAATACTATTATAAATAATAGTTATTGTATTAAAGATGTAAGTATAACTATTATTAGTAGTTTTGTAAAACAATAATCAGCTATGATTCAAAATATACAAATACAACTCAATGAGCATCTATATATAAAAGATCCTATGCAATCGGATCTTGGGAAAGCTATGCTCGAAAAATCGGTTGAATTGATCTATGAAATAGGCTTTGAAGAATTCACTTTTAAGAAATTGAGCATTGACATTCCAACTACAGAAGCTACCATCTATAGATATTTCGAAAACAAACACCGATTACTGCAATATTTAACCAATTGGTATTGGTCGGCCATGACTATAGAGTACAAATATTTAACCAATAATATAAAAATAGCTGAACAAGCTATTAATACCGGCATAAGCTTAATGATAAACCCAACTAAATTTATGCCCCAACATCCTATGTTATCCATAGAAAAACTGTTTGGCATCATTATCAAAGAAAGCACCAAATCATATCTTACCCATACCATAGAAGAAGACAATATTTTAAAAATATTTAAACCCTACAAGGATTTTTGCAACGTTTTGGCAAGTTCTTTTTTAGTCTATGCACCCAAATTTCCTTTTGCGCATTCGTTAGCCAGCACTTGCGTTGAAAGCATTTTGCATCAGTGTTATTTCATGCAACATTTACCTTCTTTAACAGATTGCAAGAACATCACTGGCACTAAAAGCTTGCAAACTTTTATACAGCATTTAATATTCAATACTTTAGATAAAAACAAATAAAGAACGTATGCAAAATAAACCCAACAATTTATTTAAGAGTATTAGCAGCATTCTTAAAAATGATAAAGAAGAAATAAGCAGCATTTATTTATTTGCTATTATAGGCGGATTGGTGCAACTCATTATGCCCTTAGGCATACAATCTATAATTGGATTCTTAATGGGCGGATCTTATTCTACATCGCTCGTACTATTGATAGTGGTAGTAATAGCTAGTGTATGGGCAGATGGCTATTTACAAATATGTAAATTAAAAATCATTGAGCGCATCCAACAAAAATTATTTTATCGCTATGCCATCGATTATACAGAGAAAATACCAAATCTTAAAGTAGATCAATTAGCTTATAAGGGATTACCAGAATTAGTAAATCGATTTTTTGATGTGCAATCTTTACAAAAAAGCTTATCAAAATTACTATTAGATATACCTATTGCGAGTATTCAAATTTTATTTGGCCTAATATTGATTTCTTTTTACCACCCAATTTTTATTTTATTTGGAGCGGTACTTTTGTGTATTGTAATTCTAATTTTAAAATTTACAGGCAAAAATGGGCTCCTCTACTCTAAAGAAGAAAGCACTTATAAATACAAATTTGTAGCGCATTTAGAATTATTAGCGAAAAACTTTATCACGTTTAAATTTAGAGAAAACAATACCCTTCCTCTACAAAAAACAGATGAATTGGTAAGTAGTTATTTGAAAAGCAGAACGCAACATTTTAATGTGCTTCAAATTCAATATTGGAGTCTTATTTATTTTAAATTATTTACTACTATCGCTATGTTACTCGCAGGGGTAGTTTTAGTGATCAAGCAACAAATAAACATAGGTCAATTTATTGCTACAGAAATTGTAATTCTCACCATCATCAATGCCGTAGAGAAAATTGTTATTAATTTAGATCAAGTATATGATGCCCTAACTGCTATAGACAAAATAGGTATTATTACCGATAAAGAAACAGAAAAAAATACAGGCAGCCTATTAATTGGAGAGCACGAAGCAATTGATTTGGCGCTTAAAGAGGTGAGCTTCTCCTATGGCGAAAAACAAATATTAATCCAAAGCAACATAGAAATTCCATTCCGTCAAAAGGTATGCATTGCAGGAACTAGAGAAGCAGGCAAATACACCTTGCTTAAATTAATTGCAAGTTTGCTTCCTGTTCAAAAAGGCATGTATACCATAAATGGTAAAAACATTCAGCAATACCAATTAAGTAATTTACGTTCTTTAATATCGTTTTCCACTTTAGATGATGCCTTGTTTACCGGTAGCCTTATCGAAAACCTTTGCTTCTCAAAGGATGTAATGAAGCGTGAAAAATTGGAGCAATTACTAGATCTTTTTGATTTGTCTACATGGGTCAATACGCATCCAGATGGCTTGTACCAAAGTATTGAAGCAAATGAATCTTGGTCGTACAAATTAATTCGAAAATTAGTATTAGTGCGCAGCTTATACAGTGCCGATCGCCTTTTATTTATGCAAGACCCTACCAATGGATTAGAGCCTAAATATGCTGAACGCTTATTAAACTATATCACCAACTTAAGCAATACAACATGTGTTATTAGTAGCTCAGACGAACTGATTACGAAGCATGCTGCTTTTCAACATTATCTTTTAAGTAACGGACAATTAGAAAAAAAGAACTAGAAATGAACGCAGAAAAAAATATATACCCGCTAAAATCAAATCGATTTAATAGGCGTTTGCTTTATACGCTACTTAGCTGCTTCCTGCTGTTTTTGCTTTTACCCTGGACGCAGAATATTCGGGTGCGAGGCACGGTTACCACCTTACGTTTAGAAAACAGACCCCAATCGATCTATACTATTATAGGTGGTAAAATTATTAAATGGCATGTAAAAGAAGGAGACAATGTAAAAAAGGGAGATACTCTTTTGCAATTAGGAGAGATTAAAGATGCTTACTTAGACTCTCAATTGATAGATCGAACAGCAGAGCAGTTGCTAGCTAAAGAGAAATCGATTATGTATTATGGTAAAAAAGTAAGCGCTAATGCACAGCAAATTGAAGCCTTAACCAATGCGCAATCTTTAAAAATAAGACAGCTTGAAAATAAAATCACGCAATTAACTTTAAAAATAAAAAGCGATAGCGTAGAATTGATTGCTAGTGCCAATGACATGAAAATTGCAGAGGCACAATATAAACGCCAACAAATCATGCGGGATAGTGGCGTTTCGTCTCTGGTGCAATTAGAGCAACGCAATCAATCTTATCAAACTGCTATTGCTAAGAAAACGAGCGCTGAAATTAAATTTACCAATAGCAAAACCGATTTACTAAATGCTAAAATCGAATTAAGTCAGATTGTTCAAGAATATACCGAGAAGTTAATGAAGGCAGAAGGCGAACAAGCAAGTATTCAATCGGATATCGCTAATAGTCAAGCCGAAGTTTCTAAACTTACGAATGTATATGCCAATTACAATATTAGGAATGGACAATACTATATTCTTGCGCCACAAGACGGACAAGTAGTAGGGGCTAAAAAATCTGGGCTCTTAGAGCTCGTAAAAGAAGGCGAACAATTACTAAGTATTGTTCCAAAAAGACAAGATAAAGCGGTAGAGTTGTTTGTAGCTCCCATGGATTTACCCTTGCTTAAAGAAGGACAAAAAGTGAGTTTCATCTTCGATGGCTTCCCGGCTATTTTATTTAGCGGATGGCCAAAAGCATCGGTAGGTATTTTTAGAGGTTCTATTTTATTTATTGAAAAAAGCATTCAAGAAAATGGCAAATATCGCATTTTAGTTACGCCAGATCCGTCAAGCAAAGAGTGGCCAAACATGTTGGCAATAGGCACCGGAGCATCGGCTGTAGCCCTACTCAACGATGTGCCAATTTGGTATGAATTGTGGAGAAATATAAATGGTTTCCCGGCTGATTATTACCAACACAAAAAAATTAAAAAGAAAGATGAAAAATAAACTATTCATAATTGGCACTATCGCTATGCTACTGATCGTAGAGTCGTATGCTACAGAACCGGTCATATCATACGCTACTTTTTTAAAGCAAGTAGCCGCTTCTCATCCAAACTTAAGAGCAGCGAAATCGTATGTAAATGCATCAACAGCAGCGGTAATGGAAGCAAAAGGCGCATTCGATCCTTTTTTCAGTTATGAAAGCGAGCAAAAACAACTCAATAATCAATTATACTATAATTATCAACAAACACAATTGCAAATACCCGTTTGGAATGGCATAGACATCAGAACCGGAATGGAAAACTCGCAAGGACTAAATACCAATCCTGAAAATACTATAGGTGCTAGTAGTTACTTAGGTATCAAAATTCCAATAGGTGCCGATTTATTAATGGATAAACGAAACCTACAAGTACAACAAAACAAACAACAATTAATAATAACCAAGGCAGAGCAACAACAAGTAATAAATGAGCTTTTAGCAGATGCTCAAATGGCGTATATCAATTGGAGTCGTGCCTATTATCAATATCAATTATTTGCAAAATTAAGCCTTCAGAACAAAGAACGTGTAGCCTTTGTAATCACCGAATACCACCAAGGCATTCGACCTGCCATAGATACTACCGAGGCACTTTCGCAATTACAACAAGTGCAATTGAATGAAACAGATGCCTATTTTCAATTTAAAGCAGCAAGTCGATTAGTTGAAAATTATTTGTGGAATGAAAGCTCCAATACGAATATAGCTATCCGTGATCAAATACCAGATAGTAGTTTTTTTGACACCCCTGAATTTATAAATACAAACGATAGTATTACAGTTCGTCAACATCCTAAAATACAACAATACGAGGGAAAAATTCAACAATTACAAATTGAAAAAACATACAAAACACAACAACTTTTACCCAAAGCATATTTAAAAGCTAATATGTTAAGCAAAGGTTACTACGAACAAATAGGCGTAAACAGTATTCCCTATCAAGAAAACTACAAACTAGGCTTTACTTTGGCAGTACCCCTTTTACAAAGAAGTGCGAGAGGATCCTTACTTCAAAATAAATATAAAAGCCAAGCTGCCAACTTTGAAAAATCTATGGTACAAACCCAACTGGTAACAAAAATAAAATACTACCAAACACAATTAGAAAATATAAGCAAACAATTAGTTAACACTAGCTTGCTCATCAAAAATTTTAAAAAATTATATGAAGCAGAGCAATTACGTTTTCAACAAGGAGAAAGTTCAGTATTCTTAATCAACTCGAGAGAACTTAAAATTATTGAAGCCATGCAAAAACAATTGGATTTACATTATAAATGGAAACAAAGTAATGTTCAATTAGAGCTTAGCAAAGGCACAATTTTATACAATTAATTTCTACAACTATCAATCGTTATTTCTTTTATTAAACCATGCAATCCATTAAAATAGGCCTACTAGGCGGCGGCCAATTAGCCAAGATGTTTATTCAAAGTGCCGTCAATTATCCGGTGCACATAACGTGTATGGATGCCGATGCGCAGGCACCTGGATTGCAATTGGCCCATACACGTGTGGTGCAATCGGTGCAAGATTATGATGCGGTTTTGGCTATGGGCCTAGAGCAAGATGTGATTACTATTGAAGTAGAAGCGGTAAATGTTGATGCACTTTTCGAACTCGAACGCTTAGGCAAAAAAGTATATCCACAAGCAAGGGTTATTCAAACGATTCAAGATAAAGGCTTGCAAAAAACTTTTTTTAAAGAACACGGATTGCCAACAGCCGCTTTTAGTAAGGCCAACACTATCGAAGCAGCACTTGCTTTACCTATCGAGTATCCCATCATTCAAAAAAAATGCAAGGGTGGCTATGATGGCAAAGGTGTAGCGGTAGTTCATACGGCCGATCAGTTGGTGCCCAATTTATTTCCGGCTGTATTAGAAGATAAAATAAGTATTCAGAAAGAAATTGCCGTTATGGTAGCGCGCAATGCGGCAGGCGAAGTGCGTGTATTTCCGAGTGTAGAATGCCATTTCGATGAGCAATTGCATTTAGTAGATTATTTATTTTGCCCTTCACAATTATCGCATGAAGAAGAAGAAACTATACAAGCCTTAGCACAGCAAATCATTACCCAATTAGATATGGTAGGCTTATTGGCCATAGAATTTTTCATAAGCCCAAGTGCTGAAATCCTTATCAATGAACTATCTCCAAGACCCCACAACAGTGGCCATCATACCATAGAAGCAAATGAAACATCTCAGTTTGAACAGCATTTGCGCGCCATTTTAAATTGGCCATTAGGCAGCACCGAATTAAAACAAGCCAGTGTAATGCTCAATTTGATAGGACAAGGTAGCCATACCGGACCAGCAACGTATGTGGGATTAGAAAATCTGTTAGATCTTCAAAATGTATTTGTGCATTTGTATGGAAAGAGCATACACAAGCCCCACAGAAAAATGGGCCATCTTACCATTTTAGACAAATCGGTAGATCAGGCATTACGAAAAGCACAAAAAATAAAAAAAGAATTTATCATCACTACAAATCAATAACTATGGTAGGAATTATTATGGGTAGTAAAAGTGATCTTGCGATAATGCAGGAAGCCACCCAAATCTTAGACACTTTTCAGATCCCTTACGAAATCAAAGTCGTATCGGCACATCGCACACCGCAATACATGTTTAGCTATGCACAAGAAGCGCTTGGCAGAGGCATAAAAGTAATTATTGCCGGAGCCGGCGGCGCGGCGCATCTGCCGGGTATGATAGCGGCTATTGCTCCCCTACCGGTTATAGGCGTGCCTATCAAATCGTCTAATTCTATAGACGGCTGGGATTCTTTATTGTCTATAGTGCAAATGCCCAAAGGGGTACCTGTAGCCACCGTAGCCGTTAATGGAGCACTTAATGCCGGCATCTTAGCCGCACAAATTATGAGCACTGCAGATACCAATATCGTAGCAAAAATACAAGCTTATAAAAATAGCCTTGCCGACAAAGTAATGCAAGACACGAATTTATAAACAACAAAAAACCACCTTTATCAAGGTGGTTTTTTTTATGATATACTTATCGTGCTTTACTCCTTCACTACCCTTCCAATGCCAATCAGTTCTTGTGCACTGTTGTAGGCGATGATAAGATACATACCATTGGCTTGCTTGCTTACATCGATGGAAGGGAAAGAATAATAAAAAATTAGTTGAACATACGCTGATTTTCTTCTACTTTTATTTAATATTAAAGAGTGCATACAATAAAACACGTTAGTAGACTATCTAAAAATGAAATCAAAAATAAATACGTCCGCGCATTTAAAAAATGCTGCCTTTGTCTCTATTG
>CAMBYG010000036.1 GCA_945872085.1 Chitinophaga pinensis
CATCATTGCTCAATTGTTTAAATTGTTCATAATGAGCGTTGATTTCGCTAACGATGGGTAAGAGTTTTTTTACGTCTTTATCAGATTTGTTGCCGCCAAAAAGTTTAGATATAAAGCCAATCATTTAAAAATAAGTTTATTGAGGTTTAGATAGAATTATAAATTGTTTGTTTCTCTGATAGTGTTATCAAATTTCGTGCATTTGCTCAAAATATGCCAACTCGTCTGAAAAGGGCTTCAAAACTATGCCAAATGCCTCATTTGAACAAACCGAAATGACAAATTTTTAAAGATTTTCTAAAAAAATAGGAAATCAGTTGTTTTTAAATGATTTTTTTATGTATTTTGTTGGAGATTTTGAAATTATTAATAACTGATTATGAAAAAAACATTCAGCTTACTGACCATCGCATTAGTATCATTATTAAAAACAACTACTGCGCAAGCACAAAGTGATGAACTTGTAAAAGTGTATCGTTGGTATAATACAGATGATAAAGAATATGTAACGGTTGCCGAAGGTGAATACCAAGAAGGTCAAATGTTGCATTGGAAATGGACAGATAAAGAGCCTATTTTTACTGCCTATAGAAATCCAGGTGAAGGCCGTGTTGCTGTATATGGTTGGTATAATCCTCATACAAAGGATCATGTGAGTATCATCGAAGATGAATTTAGCGACAATGCTATGATGAAAATGGGTTACGAAGGTAAACATGTTCAATTCTATGCATCTTTGAAAAGAGGCAACAATTATATCCCTGTTTATCGTTGGTTAAGAGGTAGTCATGACTGGGTTACTATCCCTGAAGAAGGTAAAACAGATGCTTACTTTAAAAAAGGATATGGTCGTAAAACATTCCAATTCTATGGCATTCAAAGAGCTGCAGATGTTTTCATCTACAATCAATTATAATTTAGATATTCAAATAAAATAAAAAAAAGACCTGCAACTGCAGGTCTTTTTTTTATTACATAACTTGAACGATCAAGAATTTTAAATATTGGGTATTGGGTATATGCCAAACAATAGGGTGGTCGGCAGCTTGTGTTTGCCAAGTTACCTGTCGCAATTTTCTTTTAGCATCTTTAGCAGCCATTTCTATAGTCTTTAAAAACAAATCAGGGGGTACTAAATTGGTACAGGACGCACTTACTAAAAAGCCCCCAGGCTTTACTAGTTTCATGCCTCTTAAATTGATCTCTTTATAGCCGGTTACTGCTTTTTGTATGTGCTCCCTACTTTTTGTAAATGCAGGAGGGTCTAAAATGACCACATCAAACTGCTGTTGTTCCTTACTTATTTGTTTTAAATAATCAAAGGCATTGACTGCTTTAAAATCGCATATGTTTTGATAGCCATTTAAAAGGGCATTGGCTTTTGCTTTCTCTACTGCTTGCTCAGAGATATCTAAGCCTAGAACTTTTTTAGCACCATAATGAGCTGCATGAACAGAGAAGGTGCCGGTATAACAGAAAGCTTCCAAAACACTCGCCCCTTTAACAATATTAGCAATAGCTCTTCTGTTGTCTTGCTGGTCAAGGAAATAACCCGTTTTTTGACCATTGGCGATATCTACATGAAACTGCAAACCATTTTCATTAATAATAATATTCGTGTCAAAGGGTTCCGATAAAAAACCCTTTATTTGTTGAAGGCCTTCCAATTCCCGCACTGGCACATCATTGCGCTCATAGATACCTTTAGGGTTAAAAATTTTATTTATTGCATCTACTATTGCTTGTTTCCAAAGGTCTATGCCTAAAGCCATAGATTGAATTACGAAATAATCATTAAACTTATCTATGATTAAAGCTGGCATACCATCCGCCTCTCCAAAGATCAATCGGCAATTTTCTACATAGCCCAATTGTTTTCGGTATTCCCAAGCGGCAAGTAATTTATTGTAAAAGAAGTCTTCATTGATGGGTTCTTGCTTATTTCGGGTAAGTATTCTAATCCGTATTAAAGAAGAAGGATTGATGTAGCCACTGCCAATATAGGTGCCATTACTACTATGCACGTCTACGATATCACCTGCTTTATAGTCGCCTTCACTGTCGCCTAACTCGTTTGCAAATACCCAAGGATGGCCATTAACAACGCGATCACCAATTTTTTTTCTTAAATAAAATTTTGCCATGTGCAAAAGTAGGCATAATTCAATAAGTTTTCGATTGAAGATTGTTGAATTCTTATGTATTTTTGTAGCGACTCTTTCAAACTATGCTTCAGAAATTACTTATTAATAATTACGCAATTATAGATCAATTGACGCTCTTGCCAGATGCTCATTTGAATACCATTACCGGCGAAACGGGAGCAGGTAAAAGTATTGTGTTAGGTGCTTTGTCATTAATATTGGGTGATAGAGCAGATACGGCTGTATTAATTAATAAAGAAGAGAAGTGCATAGTTGAAGGGTATTTTGATGTGGCGCATAATGAAGTATTTAATTTGCAATTACAAGCTCATGATTTAGAAATAGAACCTATTTGTATTATTAGAAGAGAAATAGCCGTTTCGGGCAAATCTCGTGCTTTCATCAATGACACTCCAGTAACCTTGCAAGTATTAAATGAGCTGACTCCTTATTTGGTAGATTTGCAACAACAGTTTGGTCATTTAGCATTAGAGCAAGATACGTTTCAAATTGATGTAATAGATGCATTAGCACAGCATGCTACCTTGCTCCAATCTTATCACAAACTATTTAGTGTATATAAAAAAACACAACAAGATTTACAACGCTTGCAAACACAGCAAGCCAATTGGGATAAAGAAGTTACGTATAATACCTTTTTGCTTAATGAGCTAGTTGAAGCCAATTTTAAATCGATGGAGATTGAGGAATTAGCTAATCAATTGAAAGAACTATCAAATATTGAGCGTATACAACAAGCATTGCAATATGCACAACATGCATTGTTGGAAAGCGATCAAGCGTTAAATATAGAACTCAAAAAAGTACATCAGCAATTGCAAGCTATCCATTCGGTGTATCCAAAAGTGTCGCCAATCACAGTGCGAATCGAATCGGCATACATAGAACTAAAAGATATAGCTTCTGAAATCAGCAGTTTGCAAGATAGTATAAATATAAACCCTGCTGCTTTAGAGCAATTGCAAGAGCGTGTAGATTTGGGTTATAAACTATTAAAAAAACATCAGGCAAATACTACAGAGGAGTTGTTGGTTATACAACAACAATTACAAGAGTCGGTTGGAGCATCTGAAAACATACAAGGTCAAATTGATACTTTACAAAAAGAGCTTTCTACATTGCATTCAGAACTTAGTGCAGCTGCATCGTTAATTCATGAAGGCAGAGTAGGCGTTGTAATTTCGTTTGAGCAGACAACTAATCAGTTATTAAGTGCTGTTGGTATGCCCAATGCGCGCTTTAAAGTTAATATCACTTCCAACGAGCAATTTAATGCGCATGGTTTTGATCAAATTCAATTTTTATTAGATGCCAATAAAAGTGGACAGTTTTTGCCTTTGCATAAGGCTGCCTCTGGTGGTGAAATGAGCAGGATAATGCTTTGTTTGAAATCACAAACAGCTGCTGCTTTGGCATTGCCAACCTTGATTTTTGATGAGGTAGATACCGGCATCTCTGGAGAAGCCGCAAAGCAAGTAGGTGCGCTCTTAAAACAATTGGCATCCCATCATCAATTGATTTGCATTACCCATCAGCCACAAGTTGCCGCTAAAGGGGATGCTCATTTTTATGTTTTTAAAGAAGAAAATAAAGATGGGGCAGTACGCACTCAAATGAAACATCTAACACATGATGAACGTATTCTTGCGATTGCTAAAATGATTGGTGGTGAAAATCCTAGCGAAACAGCAGTGCTCACTGCAAGAGAATTGTTAATTACATAAAAAAAGCGAGTGCATAAACACTCGCTTTTTTTATGTTTTCTTTTACTTAGTAAATTATAATTTTTGCTCTATTTATAGAAACTTGATTTTGTGATCTAAGTTCTAGAATATATTGGCCTTTTGCTAAGCCATTTGTTTGTATTTGTAAATTACCTTGTTGGTTATTTACTAATTCTTGAAAACAAATTTTCCCTGTCAAATCATAGAGGTAAACAAAATAACTATTGTCTACAAGTTTTTCTTTTGCAGAAATTGAGAATTGTCCGCTTGATGGATTAGGTGCTATCAGTAATTGTTCGCTTAAGAAGGGCACTACTGAAATGCTTGTTGGGAAACCAATTGCAGATTTCCAAATGCCTCTTCCGTATGTACTTGCCCATATTTCGTTGGTTGCATAGTTGATGTCTAAGTCGGTAATTTCCACGTTTGGTAAATTGGTATTGAAAGGCATCCAAGAAGTCATGCTGGTATCTTTATAATACACTCCGATGTCATTACCTAAATATAAGGTATGTGTATTAGAATCTACTTCGATAGCATTAGCAGGCACATTTGGTAATCCAGCATTCATCCAAGTCCATGTAGAATCGTTTCCATTGTATTTGCCCATTCTATAGTTAGTGCCATAGCCACTAGAAACTACATAGATTATTTTAGGATCACTTGGGTCTACACATAAGTTGTTGATTCGAGCACTTGATGGAGCATAAATATATTTCCATGCTGCACTTGGATTAGCACCCATATCCGTAGTGTAACGAATTACACTTGTGCCTAAGCTCACATAAATGTAATTAGGATTTTGATCTGCAATTGCTATCTTTTTTATGTAAGAACTGCCACTTACTATATTTGGTGAAATAGCTGCCCATGTAGTGCCATTGTCTTGAGAAGCATAAACTTTTTGATAGCCGGCAACCATAATGTCGTTGTCTATCGTACAGAGCGCAAAAGGAGTTACCCAATCTCCAGTTGGTGAGCCTGGAATGTTATTGGATATATTGCTGAAATTTCCTCCACTATTGGTGGTTCTGTAAAGCGTACCATAATAAATAGAAGTAAAGAACATGTTAGGTTTAGCATTATGCATTTGACAGTCCATGCCATCTCCTCCTGTTAAATCTCCAACAACGAAATTAGGCGAGATTTTTTTAGAGCCATTATCTTGTGCGCCACCAATAACGAAATTATTTACAGGGCTTAAAGCCATTCTATAAAATTGGGTTATACCCAATCCATTTGATAAATCTGTCCATAATTGATGGGTAGCATCGGAAGATTTATAAACGCCGCCATCATTGCATTCGAAAAGTGTATTTGGATTTAATGGGTGGTAAATATGGTAGTGTTTATCGGCATGAACTACTTTAATGCCAGGTACTATACCTGTCCATTGATTTGCTTGGTTCCATTTTTTGCCTCCATTGATACTATACCAAGTATTTACACCTCCTACAATAATCTTGTTGGTATCTAATGGGCTAACTGCCAATGATAAATCATACCAGCCTTGTCCGCCACAACTATTACCATTAGAGCTGTTTGCCAATAGGTTTTTTGAACAGGAGCTGTCTGTCATCACAACTCGAAATGTTTTACCCGAATCTGATGAAGCATAAATAGCATCAAGTCCATTATCAGATGTTTTACTTACAATTGCTTTAATGCAATTTGGTGCAGCTATTGTTTGTCCAAAAACCGCACGTTTAGATCCAACAATTCCAGAAGAAGCTTGCCATGAATTACCACCATTTGTACTATAAAAAACAGTTCCCAATACAAAATTGCCTGATTGATCGTTATAACCTGATGCTAAAACAAGCGATGTGTCAGCAACATTATATTGAATCTGTTTATAATGGCCAGTTGTTTTAAGTGTCCATGTATTTCCTCCGTCGGTAGATTTGAAAATACCCTCAGAAGTAGCTAAGAGCATTTTGTTGGTATCTAAATAATTTATAGCTAAGTCGTTAGTAAGTCTTAATTGACTAGAGGTGTATTTAAAGCCGGTAGTATCCCATGTGTTGCCACCGTTGGTAGATTTAAGTAAGCCAATACTATAATTATCTCCAGCATCTCTGTCGCCAGTGCAAATAAAAATACTATTAGGGTTGCTTGGGTTAAATTCAATATCAGAAACACCCAAAGTAGGCATGTAATTATATACAGGCGTCCAAGAAAGGCCACCGTCGGTAGTTTTCCAAGGGCCGCCACCTGCAGAGCCTATCCAAAAGGTGTTAACCTCAGATGGGTGAAATGCAATGGTATTAATTCTTCCTATCCCTTTGCCGTTAGCAGTAGAGTTATTAGGACCTTGAAAAGACCAATTGTCAAATCCTGCAGTCGTTTTCGAATATTGACTTCTCTTTATTTTTTGAGCCTGCATCAAATCCCATGCTGTTTGCTTTGCTGCTGGCCCTACTAAATTGCCATTGGTATCGGTATGCTGTTCCCAATACCATTTCCATCGGTCGAAGTGATAGTTTTTGCCTTCGGCAATATTGTATTTTTCATCTTTACCATCGGATCCCTCACGAGCACTACGAATTTGTTCCTGGTAGTTAAGAATTGCATTGAAATTTCTTGTAAGACCTTGCTGTGTATGTAGCCAATCTTGAGCAGTTGAAATTTGACTGCTTAAAGAAAGTGCGGACATAAGAAAGATTTTTTTCATTTTATGGATTTATTATTGGTTGTAATTGTTTAAAGGAAATGGATGTATAATACCAAGTATTCTTGTGATGATATACAATACATTGTTTTGGTAATTGGCTAAAGAATGAGGGTCTTATATATCTACCATTGGGCATGGGATATAATTCTAGACTATCATTTTTTAAAATATTATCTGATCCGAGTAGTTGCGCATTATAGTAAGACGCACTAAAAACGGCATCGTTGGGAAGTGTAGAAACGTTATTGTTGAAGTGGTGTATTTTTCGAATTCTAACTACTCTCCAAATGGTATGATACTTAAAATAAAATTCATCGGCAGAGAAGGCTTGTTGCCATTTTGCTAGAATTAAAAATTCTTGCATGGGGTTAGATTCTTTTCTGCCTTGAAACGTGTTTTGCGTATTAGCTTCAAAGACTTTCAATTGCGTATCTTTTCTAAGATTGATTTTATTGTTGGCAGCAAAAATTGCTTTCTTTTCCATGGGAAAAGAAAGTACAAATAATAGGGTGGCAATTGAATAAGAAATGTTCATAAATCAGTAATGCAAATTACAAAAAAAACACGTAGAAAAACTACGTGTTTTGCATTAAATCGTTTATGATATTACTTCTTTATTTTCATTTCTTTAAACAGCCACGAAGCATTACCCATTTTTTCAATAATGAATAAGGTGTAACGAACATCTAAAGTAATATTTCTACAAATATTGGCATCGTAATATAAATCACTCATAGTGCCCTCCCATACGCGATCGAAGTTAGTGCCAATTAATTCTCCATAGGCATTTAATACAGGGCTTCCAGAATTGCCACCAGAGGTATGGTTGCTTGCAATAAACGCAATAGGCATACGTTTGTTTTCGCCCCATTTGCCAAAATCTTTTTTTGCTTGCAATGCTTTTAGTTTTTCAGGTACTTTAAATTCTTCCACATTTGGATTGTCTTTCAAAATTGCTTCGTCTAAGAAAGTTTGGAAGCTATATCCTGCTTCACTTTCAGGGTCTATGCCTTTTACAACGCCATAGGTTAATCGTTGCGTGAAATTTGCATCAGGTGCAAAATCTGTACGATCACCCATTAATAAAGTATTGTAAGTATACAAGCGATTCCAATAACGCATCGACTGATTATAGGTATTTAAAATTGGATTAATTTTCTTAGTTCTATATTCTGAAATTGCATTGTATAATTTTAATGCAGGGTCGTTTATAATTGTTTCTAAAGCAGGTTTATCGCTATCTAAATAAGCTAGAAATTCCGTTTTATTAGAAAGCAAACTTCTAGCATAAATACCAGTAGACCATCTACCAAAATCTGCTCTATATTGTTGATACTGATTTGTAAATTCAGTCGCAATTTTGCCATTGCAATTTTTAAAATATAAAGGCATTAAGGCATTGAAAACAGCTGCATCTGTAGCGGGATCAAAATCTTTTTCAAATGCAAGATAGCTAGCTTTAAGTGAAGCTAAAGTGTCTTTTAGCGCATGTCCTTTTAGCGTGTTTACTGCTTTTCTAATTTTCTCTAGTAATTGTCCTTGTTGAATGAGTTCAATGCTTAAAACAGCTTCTTTAATATACTCTTCTGTTTTAATGCTGCTATTTGCTGCATTGCAGATAGCATCCATCGACTGTAAAATTTCAGATGCCTTTCCGGATACGGAACTATCCATGAGGTGTAAATTAAGCCACGTCATAAAACGTGTTTCTTGTTCTCTTTTTTTATCTAATACATGATTTTGTTGTAAGCCTTTCAATTCTCCTTGCCATTTTTTCCATCCATTAGCAATGCTTGCTCTCTTTGCGGTATACTTTAAAAATACAGCTCTATCCGCGCTCATGTTTTTTGTCATAGCTTCCAAACGCAACGTACGCGCTTGAATTCTAATTGGATCTATGATGTTTTGAATTTGTGCTAATTGGTAAGAAGAAATATAACTTTGTGTTGTGCCAGGAAAGCCATAAACCATGGTGAAATCACCTTCTTTAATGCCTTTTGCATTGATAGTTAAAAAATTATTTGTTTTATAGGCACGATTGTTTTTAGCATAGGTAGCTGGTTTGTTAGCTCCATTAGCATAAACTCTAAACAAACTAAAATCGCCCGTATGTCTTGGCCACATCCAATTGTCGGTATCTCCACCAAATGAACCAATACCATTTTGAGGAAAACCAACTAAACGCACATCCGTATAGGTTTCTGAAACAGTAACCCAATATTCATTTCCATTAAAGAAAGATTTAATCTGCGCATCTAAATGTGTAGCAAAGCGATATCCTTTTTCTAGGCCACGAATACGAGCATCTACAATGCTATCTCGTTCTTCGTTTTTCATGGCAGGATAGATTTCATACAATATCAAATCGGTAACATTCACCATTTTCCTAACAAAGGTGACCGATAATCCTGGACACGGAATCTCTTCTTGTTGGTTTTTAGCCCAAAATCCATTAGCAAAATAATCTTTAGTAGCGCTACTTATTTTTTGTACGGCACTATAACCGCAATGATGGTTTGTCAATATCAAGCCATTGGATGAAATAACTTCACCCGTGCAGCCTTTATCGAAAATAACCACGGCCTGATTGATACCAGTTTGATTGTCGTTATACAGTTTTGAAGCAGGGATTTTCAAGCCCATTTTCTTTAAGTCGCTTTCCTTTAAACCCAAGTTGGGTGGCATCCACATGCCTTTTTTTGCAAATGATACCGATGTGCAACCAACTATAAGTAGGATAAAAGTGGTCTTGAAAAGTAACGAAGAAGTGATTTTCGAGTTCATTGGTTTTGATTATTTGATTAAAAATAATAGGAATATTCAAATAAAAAAACACTTTAATTAGAAAAGTTTTAATGATTTCCTTATATTAGCATTTAATATTTTGAAATAGCAATACGAATATATGAAGAAACTGCTGTTTATTGTCCCCTTTTTAATTGCGTCTATAAGTTATAGCGTTCATGCACAAGTGTTGTTTACAGCGCCAGATACGGTATGTGTAAATCAACCTGTATATATAAAAAGCAATTTAGCTACCTATAATCCATCTACTATTTTCTGGGGTTTTTGCTCTGGATATATGCTCAATGTGCCTACTGGCGCTAATATTGGTAATAATTTTAATTTGGTTAATCCTAGTGGTATAGAAATTGTAAAGAGTAATAATAACTATTTCGGCTTTGTAGTCAATAATTTAACGCAAGAATTTTTACGATTAGAATTTGGTAACAGTATGGCTAATATCCCTACGGTTACTAATTTTGGTACCATTGAAAATACCATCCCAGCATTTACCAATAGTATTTATCCTGTTCAGGATGAATTTGGCAATTGGTTTGTTTTTGTTGTAGGAGGTGTTGATTCTGCAACTTCTTCTATGGCTCGCATCAACTTTGGAACTAACTTAAACAGTATTCCAAGTGGTGTAAACTATGGCAATGTGAGTGGTGCGATGAACTACCCAAGAGGTGTTTTTGTGGCGAGTGATGCTGGTATTTGGACCGCCTATTGTGTAAATACAGGTACTAGTACCTTGGTGCGTTTTGATATTGGAAACAATATTCAATTAACACCAACGGCAGTAGATTTAGGTAATCCAAGTTTTTCATTTGCTGGCCCAAGCGATTTGGCAGGTGTATTTGACAACGGGAAATGGTATTTATTAGTAACCAATGCAGCCAACAATACCTTATCAACGGTATTGCTGGATAACCAATTAGCTAATCCAAATTTCTTTGCTGCACAATTTTCATCTCAAAGCACCTTTAATACACCAACAGCTATCTCTGTAGTGCAAGATTGTGGCGCTTATCACGCATTTATTACTAATTTCGATACACATGAATTAACAAGGGCTGATTTTACACCATCTAATTTAGGCGCAGGTTTTACCTTTACAAATTTAGCTAATATTGGAAATATGTTACAGCCTAGCGCCATCTCCAATTTTATTAGAGATCATGATAATATCTATGGATTTGTAACAAATGTGAGCGACTCTACTCTTTCTCGTATTGGATTTGAAAGTTGTAATAATGCATTTGCACCCAATGCGTATGAAGTAGATCCAAAACCAGTAAGGTACAACGCACCAGGTATCTACAATATTTATTGTGCAATAGATGAGGGTATGCCAACTTCTCAAGTGATGTGTAAGCCAATTGTGGTGCTACCTATACCAGATTTAACGTTGTCTAACGACACTACGATTTGCCAAGGAGATATTATCAACATAGTAGCACAAGCTTTTAATGCAAATCATTATAGTTGGTATCCTGACTATAATATAACTGATACTGCGAGTTTAACCACTTATGTATTTCCAGAATACACAGTGCCCTATCATGTGGTTATATCATTCCCTAATGGATGTATTGTTGATACGGCAATTAACGTAGCCGTTAGTAAAAACAAAGCAGATGCAGGAAATGACAGAACTATCTTTGATGGCGCACGTACTATTTTAGGCGGACCAAGCACAACTATTGGTTCTAGTTTTACGTATTCTTGGTCTCCTTCCGATTTCATGACAGAGAGCAATACCGCTACACCGCATGTATTGCCTCCTTACGATATGACCTATTACCTTACCGTTACTAATGCCATTGGTTGTGTAAGTAAAGATACCGTGGTGGTCAAGGTTACTTGTAACGATCTAAATTTGCCAAATGCCTTTGCACCAGAAACTCGTGTAAATGGAGCTAATAAATTTGGTATCATGAATAACCAAATAGTGCAACTAAACTTCTTCAGAATTTTTGATCGTTGGGGCAAACAAGTTTTCTTCACTACCGATGTAAGCAAAACATGGGACGGCACTTTTAATGGAGAGCCTTGTGGATTTGGAGTATACGTATGGGAAGCAGATGGATTTTGTATAAGTGGTAAGCGAGTAACTAAATCTGGAAATGTAACCCTAATAAGGTAAAGTTCAATAACAATATAGATTTGATATATATAAAACGCCCTCTTGAAAAGAGGGCGTTTTTACTATAGATAATATCTATGTATAAATAATATTTTTGATTATTTTAATTGTTAAAACCTATATACATTTGCACTATAAAATTTAATAAAACTATGAGCAATTTTGTAACAGTGGGTCATGCTTTCCCAGCATTTAATAAGCAATCGGTTGTATCAATTGAAAAAGGTAAAGAATTCGCTTTTATCAATAATGATAGTTTTAAAGGCAAATGGGCTGTAATGTTTTGGTGGCCAAAAGATTTTACTTTTGTTTGCCCTACAGAAATAGCTGAGTTTAATAAGAATCATGGCAATTTTGTAGATCGTGAAACTGTTTTATATGGTGCTTCTACCGATTCTGAATTTGTACACGCTGCATGGAGAAGAGATCACGCAGATTTGAGAGATTTAAAATTCCCAATGATTGCAGATACGAATAAATCTTTAGCAGACGCATTAGGTATTTTAACCGCTGATGAGAAAGTGGCGTATCGTGCTACCTTTATTATCGATCCAGAAGGAATTGTACGTTGGGTTAATATCAATGACTTAAGCGTAGGAAGAAATGTAGATGAAGTATTACGTGTATTGGATGCTTTACAAACCGACGAACTTTGCCCATGTAACTGGACAAAAGGCGAAGAAACCTTAACACATAAATTAGCAGCTGAATAATTATTAAAAACGTACTTCGGTACGTTTTTTTTATAAAAAATATAAAAACTATGGAAAACGAAAAAGCACTGAGTTTATTAAACGAACTCCAACTTAACCCATTGATAGATTCTATTTCTATTAGCAAACTAGCCGCAGTAGATAGTAGAACATTAAGTGATATCAAATTAAATTTTACTTCTGTAATGGGCAGTAATAATTTTACTTCTAAAAAAGAAAGTTATTTATTAGCCTTATCGGTAGCGATCAATGAAAAGCATACAGCACTTATGCAAGCTTTCGAGCAAGGAGCAATTAATGCTGGGGCAACTGAAGCTGAGATTGCAGAAACCCATGCTTGTGTGAGTGTAATGGTAACTAATAATATTTTCTATCGCTTCAGACATTTCATGCACGGTACCGAGTTTTATCAAAATCATCCGGCAGGTATGCGCATGAGTGTAATGATGAATCCGGTTTTAGGAAAAGAATTCTTTGAGTTGATGAGCTTGGTTCTATCTGCAGTAAATGGATGCGAGCGTTGTGTTACATCACACGAAGCATCCGTGAAACAACATGGAGCATCAGAGCCACGCATTTATGATGCCATGCGTTTAGCGGCAGTTATTAAAAGTATTTGCGTTATTATTTAAATTAACTAGTAAGTAAAGGGAGCATCACCGTAAAGGTGCTTCCTTTACCCACTATACTTTCTACCTTCACTTTGCCACCATGCGCTTCGGTCATGGCTTTTACGTAGCTAAGTCCTAAGCCAAACCCTTTTATATTATGTAGGTTGCCAGTATGGGATCTATAAAATTTCTCAAAGATTCTTGATTGCGTTTCTTTACTCATCCCAATGCCATTATCGCTAATTTTGATAGCTAAAAAGTGCCCCAAAGTACTTGTGTTTATTTTGATAGCAGGAGCATCATTGGTGTATTTTATAGCATTGTCGATGAGGTTGAAAATAATATTTGAAAAATGTACTTCATCTGCTTTTAGTTTAAAATTAGGCGCCGCTAAATCTAGGGTTAATGTGCCTTGTTTTTGTTGAATTTGCAAAAGTACATTTTCAGCAATATGTTCTATAGTTTCGTGTGCATCTACTTCTTGTAAGATTAATTTTAATTCTTGTCGTTCTACGCGCGCCGCTTGCAAGATCTTTTCCACTTGTTTGTTCATGCGTTTATTTTCTTCTTTAATCATGCCACTGTAGTATTTAATTTTTTCTACATCATGAATAACTTTTTCATTATTAAGCGCATCTACAGCCAAAGAAATTGTAGCTAAGGGGGTTTTAAATTCATGCGTCATGTTATTAATAAAATCATTCTTTACTTCCGCAATTTTCTTTTGGTTAAATACCGTTCGGATGGTAAGTGTAAAAGCTGCTATAATAATGGTCGTAAAGATGATAGAAGCAATAATCATCCAACTAATTTTACTCAAAATATAGTTACTAGGCTCGTGTATATATAAATGCAAGGTTTCTACTTGCACCGCTCGCTCTGGTGTCACAATGTAATTAATGCTCCTATTGAGGTATTCTGCATTGTAGCCTTCTGAGAAGATAATGGGCATGTTAAAAATATTCGTTATCGCATAATCGAATGGAAGAGAGATTTTATTTTTTATTAGTTCTTTTCTTATGATACGAGTAATTTCATCTTTTCCTAAGTTTTGAGTGGTAAAGCTATGCTCCAACAAGAAGCCGGTGCTTTGCATATCTTGCGCAAAACTGTAATAGCCATTTTTTAGTAAGAACGATTCATACAAGGCCGTTTTAATATCTACTAAAGACGATTTTACATCTTGTTGGTATTGATCATTTTTTACCCAAATAGCATTTTTGATCCATAGCATTTGAATGCCTAAAACACCCAATACGGAAAGGGTTATTAATACAATTATTAATGGAAAGGTCTTTTTCATGTTTTACAAAAATAAGGGCAATTTCAATTAGCTGGACCGTTTCTATTTATTTCCGACTTATTTTAACCTATGTTTTACTTATTGCCGAATGGTCATTTAATAAATGCTAAAGAAATTGTATCTTTACGGTCATTAAAAATACATAAAATGAACATTACATTTCCTGATGGCGCCGTTCGCTCGTATGAATCTGGCTCATCTGCGTTAGACATTGCAAAATCTATTAGCGAAGGTTTGGCGCGCAAAGTTTTAGCTGCTGAAGTAAACGGAGAGATTTGGGATCTATCTAGAGCTATTCCTTCAGATGCAACATTGAAATTAATAACTTGGGATGACAAGGCGGGCAAGTCTACGTTTTGGCACTCTTCTGCGCATCTTATGGCAGAAGCGCTAGAAGCGCTTTTTCCTGGAGTGAAGTTGGGTATAGGCCCTTCTATTGAAGCTGGTTTTTACTACGATATCGATTTGGGCGACCGCAGTATAACAGAAGAAGATTTGAAAAAAATCGAAGCAAAAATGAAAGAGTTGGCTAAAAACAACGCTTCGTATGTGCGCAAAGATGTTTCTAAATCAGATGCTATAACTTATTTTACAGATAAGCAAGATCCCTACAAGTTAGAATTAATTGATGGTTTAGAGGATGGTAATATCACTTTTTATTCGCAAGGTGGCTTTACCGATTTGTGTAGAGGACCGCATATTCCCCATACGGGTTTTATAAAAGCTATTAAACTAACCAATATTGCTGGGGCATATTGGAGAGGTAATGAAAAAAACAAAATGCTTACCCGCATTTATGGTATTACCTTTCCGCAGCAAAAAGAACTGGATGAATATTTAGTTTTATTAGAAGAAGCTAAAAAAAGAGACCATAGAAAATTAGGTAAAGAATTAGAGTTGTTTGCCTTCTCTGAAAAAGTAGGTAGTGGATTGCCTTTATGGTTGCCAAAAGGCGCTATGCTGAGAGAGCGCTTACAGCAATTTTTACAAAAAGCGCAATTGGAAAGTGGTTACTTGCCGGTTGTTACACCGCATATTGGTAGCAAGCAATTATATGTGACTTCTGGCCACTGGGAGAAATATGGCAAAGATTCTTTCCGTCCGATAACAACTCCGCAAGAGGGCGAAGAGTTTATGCTAAAGCCTATGAATTGTCCGCATCACTGCGAAATATACAAAACTGCACCTCGATCTTATAAGGATTTACCATTGCGTTTAGCTGAGTTTGGTACGGTATATCGATACGAGCAATCGGGCGAATTGCATGGACTGACCCGTGTAAGAGGTTTTACTCAAGACGATGCGCATTTATTTTGTAGACCAGATCAGGTAAAAGATGAATTTAAAAAAGTAATTGATCTCGTATTATTTGTTCTAAACTCATTAGATTTTCCTGAGTTTACCGCTCAAATTTCTTTACGCGATCAAGAAGATAGAAGTAAGTATATCGGGTCAGAATCGAATTGGGAAATAGCAGAACAAGCAATTATTGAAGCGGCTGCCGAAAAAGGATTGAATACCGTGATTGAATATGGCGAAGCGGCTTTCTATGGCCCTAAGCTCGATTTTATGGTGAAAGATGCCCTAGGAAGAAGTTGGCAATTAGGAACAATTCAAGTAGATTATAATTTACCTGAGCGTTTCGAATTGGAATATGTAGATAGTGATAATTCAAGAAAACGCCCTGTGATGATTCATAGAGCGCCGTTTGGTTCTATGGAGCGTTTCCTAGCGGTATTATTAGAGCATTGTGCAGGTAATTTCCCTTTATGGCTTACCCCTTTGCAAGTGAAAATATTGCCTATTAGCGATAAGTTTAGTGCCTATGCGCATGATATTGCACATGCCTTAAAACTTGCCGATATTAGAGCAGAAGTAGATGACAGAAGCGAAAAAATTGGTAAAAAAATACGCGATACGGAAATCGTAAAAGTACCATATATGCTTATTGTAGGTGAGAAAGAACAAGAAGAAAAAGTGGTATCGGTGCGCAAACATGGCGAAGGCGATAAGGGTAGTTTTACCTTACAACACTTTATAGACGAGCTTAGCGTGCAAATAAAAGAGCAAATGCTAGGCAAAAGAAGTTCTATTGTTTAATACGCTTTATTAATATTTTAAACTATTTTTGTAGTATCACATTAAAAATCATTAATGCAAAGAAAACCTAATCAGAAGTTTCAATACCGAGGAAAACCTCAAAATGAACATCGTTTAAACAACGAAATTACCGCAACAGAAGTGCGTCTTATTGGCGAAGGCATTGAGCCAGCTGTTTATTCTTTGCAACAAGCTTTAGCCTTTGCAGTAGAGTTGGGTGTAGATTTAGTAGAAGTATCTCCTAATGCTGTGCCCCCAGTTTGTAGAGTGATTGAGTACAAAAAATTCTTGTACGAGAAAAAGAAAAAAGATAAAGAGCAAAAAGCAAAATCAAAACAATCTGAGGTTAAAGAAATACGTTTTACACCAAATACCGATGAGCACGATTTTGATTTCAAATCTAAACATGCTGAAAAGTTTTTATTAGAGGGCGACAAAGTAAAATGCTATGTGCAGTTTAAAGGGCGTGCTATTATGTTCCAAGAGCGAGGAGAATTATTGTTGTTGAAATTTGCTGAGCGATTAGCTGAAATTGGCTCCTTGGAATCTATGCCTAAAATGGAAGGCAGACGAATGATAGCTATCTTCACACCTAAAAAGAAAAAATAGAATTATCATATATTTAAAGCCAGTAGCCTGCTACTGGCTTTATTTTTTTACCTATCTTGCCGTATGCAAAAAAAGTTTTTGTTTAGTTGTTTGCTTCTTATTGCTTTTGCTTCCATGCAAGCGCAACCTATAGCTATTTTTCAAAATTTCCAGAATCAAATGATGCTTTGGGATAATGGCCTCTTGAAAAAAGTAGATAACCTAATTCCGATCGATTATAAAGTGGGTCGTGTTGCCATGCCGTATTTAGATAATTCTCGCAATTTTAAAATTTATTATAACAACGCTTTTCAAACCATCCCTTTTGTATTTGGCAACGAATTTAGGGCTAGTGATTATTTAGTTAGTTACTTAAATTCTAAATCGCTTAACGTATTTGATAAGGGTAAAATAAAAAATCTAACAGGCCTTTGTACTGAATATTTTTTGGGCGATAGTGTTTTGCTTTTCTTAGATGGTGTTCGTAATGAATATAAGGCTTATTATAACGGAACGGTTTATCCTATTGAGAATTTTTTGGCTGGCACAGCCATAGAAGCGGTTAAAGTATCGGATAATATGGTAGCGTATTTAAATTATGCCAATCAGTTTCGATTGTTTTATCATGGACAAATTATTGAGCAAGAAGATTTTTTAGTGCAAGATTTTGCCGTGGGTAGAGACATAGTTGCCTATACCGATATTAATAGACAATTTAAAGTATTTTATAAAGGCACTACGTATCAATTAGACAGTTACCCTACAACATCTTACAGCGTGGGCGATGATTTGGTGGCGTTTGTAACAAGTGATGGCTACTTTAAAATTTTCTATGATGGGAAAATTTTAAATGTAGGCTTTTTCAATCCAAGCTATACGGTTGCAGATCATATGGTAGCGTTTAAGGATAATGCGAATTACTTTAAGGTTTTTTATAAAGGCAATTTTATTTCTTTAGAAAATCAATATCCGCTTACACTTCAGGCGCATTATCATTCTTTGGCATATGTAAATCAAATGGGGAATCTAAAATTGGTTACTGAAGGCGCCGTTTATGAAGTAGCTAATAATGTAGAAAGTTATAAATTAAATTATGATGTTTTAGTATATCAGTTTGCAGCTAATGTCAATAGAGTTTTTTATAAAGGTGTGAGTTATTAGAACTTCTATACCTTAAAAATAACGCTTCACAAAGCGTAATTGATGGGTGCGTTTTTTTAAACTAACGCTTATAATCCCTTCATTATCTATTCGGTCAATAACTACTTTACCACTTGTTTCGGTAGCATGCATGATGGTATTGGCATTTAAGAGTATGCCCACATGGGTTATTTTTTCATCTGCATTATCAAAAAAGGCTAAATCCCCAGCTTTGGCATTTTGCAAAAAATCTACCGTAGTCCCTTG
>CAMBYG010000037.1 GCA_945872085.1 Chitinophaga pinensis
TTTATCATCAACCTTACCCGTATTGTCACCATATATCTAGTGCCCTTAAATCCTCCAACAGATTTAATTCCGCTCCAAGACCCCTTAAGCAATTATTTTTATGGCACTCCCTTCATAACCAAAGATTTATTTTATTCTGGCCATACCGCAATTGTGCTATTAATTGGTTTTACAAGTGTAAATAAATGGTTGAAATTTATATTTATAATGATTGCTATTGCAATTGCTTTTATGGTGTTGTCTAATCATGTGCATTATACTATTGATGTACTTGCAGCGCCATTCTTTGTTGTTTTTGCAATAACTATGAGTAAAAAATTAATTAAATATAAGATTGCAGCTAAAAGTGAATGAGGGTTTTATTAAATTATAATTATATTTGCCCTTTAATACTATTAACCAAAAAATAATAATCAAGTAGTTTAAAACCTATTTGTCTTAAATATACTTATGGAAAAACTTGTCTGTCCACATTTTAGTTTAGGCGAATCGCTGACTAAAGAACAAACCGACTTTTTTGATGCGAAGGGATTTATCGTATTTAAAAATTTTATAAGTAAGGAGCAAGTGGCGTTATTTTTACAGGAGGCACAACGTGTAGAGCGTGAACTTATAGCTTCTGGTACCACCGTTATAAATGGAACACCATTAAAATATGGCTTAGATGATGATGGTAATAAAATGATACAACGCATGTGTTTCCTCTCTCAATTTAGCCCTGTTTTACAAGCCTTTTTTGAAGATAATCGTTTAAAATCATTATTACCATTATTAACCCCATACCAAGGCAGAATAGGGTTAAATGAAAAAGATGGTTTAGTGATGAATCATTATGTGCGTACCCAATACAGTAAATTTTCACAAATGGGTTGGCATACCGATAGTCCTAGAGATTTATTCTTAGGTCAAAAAATTATGCCCATGCTCAATGTGGGTATACATTTAGACGACTGTCCGTATGATAATGGAGGCTTGAGAGTGTTACCGGGCACCCACAAGCAATCTATGTTCAAACTACTTTTTGGTAAAAAATATTTTGTCGATAATCGCCCCGATGATCGAGAAGTTGGCTTTGATATTGAGGCTGGAGATTTAGGGGTGCACGATGGGCGCTTATGGCACCGGGTGCAGCAATCGCCCAATTATGGAGATGCCAGCAGAAGAAGAGTAATGTATGTGCCTTTCATAACGGGAGCCGTTAAGGTAAAAAATGAAAAAACTAAGATGCCTTTTTATCATAAGTTCATGAACAAAGTACAATAGTTTCACCCTCTCAATGTCTTATAACATGACTTATGCACTCATTACAGGCGCTAGTAAAGGAATTGGCAAATGTATTGCTAGAGAATTAGCACAAAAAGGATATAATTTACTTTTGGTAGCACGAAGCACCGATTTGCTGCAAACCGTTGCTCAAGAATTAGAGCAAGAATTTGCTATAAAAGCCTTGGTGCTTTCTATAGATATGAGTCATCCAGAGGCTGCACAAACCATTTTTAATTTTTGTGAGCAACAACACTTATCCGTTTCTATTTTAGTAAATAATGCTGGTTATGGATTAAGCGGCAAATTCGAAAAATATGCCAGCTCGGCTCATGAAGCTATGTTGCAAGTAAATATTATGTGCCTTACGCAATTATGTGCTTTGTTTATACCCATGTTGAAGCAACAACAACAAGCATACATTATGAATATCGCTAGCTCTGCAGCCTATCAGGCCGTTCCTTATTTAGGCGCTTATGCAGCAAGTAAATCATATGTATTAAGCTTTAGTAGAGCACTTTATCAAGAATATAAAAACACTATGCTATCGGTTACTTGTATTTGCCCTGGGCCAACCGATACCGATTTCCCTAATAGAGCTTTCTTAGGTCCGAAAGGCATGAAAACAGCGGCTAAATTAAACATGACCCCTGAAAAAGTAGCGGAAATTGCAGTTAAAAGCATGTTTGCAAAAAAACCGAATGTTATTTTAGGATTTGTAAATAAATTAGGTGCATTTTTAGCTTGGTTATTACCCAATAATATAGTGGAAAGAAGTGCTATGAGTATTTATCAATAGCTTAACAATCTTTGATTAAACGATAAGTACAAGGATTGGTCTAAACTAAAAATGATTCTTATGAAAGCAGCTTTATTTTTATTGCTCATCTGCCTAAGTGCTTTATTTTTGAGCTCTTGTGTAACGATAGCGCCTCCAATGCGCCCTGCCAAACACTTTACTTTACGACCTTCGTATCGTCCGGCCTATAGATATGCAGTACCTTACAGGCCACTATTTCATTCTCGCGGCTGCCGAAGAAGATAATTAAAAGGAATCCGTTCATCGCAAGTATATTTTATATATTTGCGCATGTTTACAACCAATCTTACAGGAAAATACGCCTTGATTGCAGGAAGCACCCAAGGTATTGGTTTAGCTACGGCTCAAGCTTTAGCTGAATTAGGCGCAACATGCATACTTATGGCGCGCAATGAAAGTGCATTACATGCAGTATTGCCAAGCCTTTCCACAAATCAACAACAACAACATCGAGTAGTAGTAGCTGATTTTCAATTTCCAGAACAAGTGAAAACAGCGGTTGCCACAGCTTTGCAACAATCACCAATTCATATTTTAATCAACAATAGTGGTGGTCCGGCAGCGGGTCCTATTGTGGATGCTACAACCGATGCATTCTTAGCTACTTTTCAGCAACATTTGATTGCCAATCATATTCTTACTACCGCTGTTTTAGATAGCATGAAAGCGGCACATTATGGTAGAATTATCAATATTATTTCTACTTCTGTAAAAGTGCCTTTAAAAGGTTTAGGTGTGAGCAATACCATTCGTGGCGCAGTAGCATCTTGGGCAAAAACGATGTCGATAGAAGTAGCGCCATTTGGCATTACGGTAAACAATGTATTACCTGGAGCTACGGCTACTGGGCGTTTACAAGCGATTATTGAAAACAAGTCTAACAAACTACAAACCAGCAAAGAAGTGATCAGCGAAGAAATGCTCGCAGAAATACCCGCTAAGCGATTTGGCACACCAGAAGAAATTGCTAATGTGGTTGCATTTTTAGCTAGTCCAGCTGCTTCTTATGTAAATGGAACGAGTATACCAGTAGATGGTGGTAGAACAGGCGCCATTTAATCAAAAAAAAATGACAGAAAAATGACCGAGAAAAAGTGATATTTGTCATGAATGCGCTGAAACCCTTACTGGCATTGACAATTTTTTTTTTAAAACCGCTTTCACTTTTAACGTTTCTGTTGTAAATTTGCCTTGATTTTGACAAAACTTTGACAAAAAGAAAACATTAAATTATCAATTTTTTTCTGTGCTAGAACTACATATGCTTCGATTCAAAAAAATAGTATTTCAGTCAATTGCCTTAGTTGCAATCGTGCTATTCAGCAATTTTTCTTCTTCCGCTCAAGATGGTAAAGCTATCTTCCAAGCAAATTGCGCAAGTTGCCATAATCCTCTAAAAGACGCTACTGGTCCTGCTTTGCAAGGAGTAGATAAGCGTGTGCCTTCAAAAGAGTGGTTGTATAATTGGATTCACAATTCTGCAAAAGTGATAAGCAGTGGTGACAAGTATGCCAATGACTTGTACAACAAATGGAATAAAACAGCGATGACGGCGTTCCCTCAGCTTTCTAATGCGGAGATTGATGCAGTTATTAAATATGTAAATGATTACAAAGCACCATCAGCTGCACCTGCTGCAGGGGCTGCTACTCAAAATGCACCAGAAGAAGACAATAGCAATATGTATATCTTAGTTACATTGGCTTTGTTGGTATTAATGGTTATCCTTTGGAAAGTAAATAGCGGCTTGAAACGCGTTGCTAATGAAAAACAAGGTTTGCCTAATGTAAAAGAAATTCCTTTTTATAGAAACAAATTGTTTGTTGCTATCGCTATCATTTTAGCGTTCATATTAGCAGGCTATTGGATTGCTAATGGATCTATTGAAATGGGCCGCCAACAAAACTATAAACCAGAGCAACCTATTTTCTATTCTCATAAAGTGCACGCTGGCATCAATCAAATCAATTGCTTGTATTGCCATGCTGGTGCAGAGAAAAGTAAACATGCTATGGTGCCTTCTACCAATGTATGTATGAATTGCCATAAGCAAATCAACGAATACACAGGTGAAGCAGAACATCCTTTGTACAATGAAGAAGGAGAGAAAATTAACGGTACAGAGCAAATTCAATTATTATACAAATATGCAGGATGGGATCCGGCTAAGAAAGACTATATCCGCAACGATAAAGGAGAAATTCAAGCTACACCTATCAAGTGGACAAAAATCCACAACTTGCCAGATCACGTATATTTCAATCACTCACAGCACGTAGCCGTTGGTAAAGTACCTTGTCAGCAATGCCATGGTCCAATTCAAGAAATGGATGAAGTGTATCAATTCTCTCCATTGTCTATGGGATGGTGTATTAACTGTCACCGACAAACTAAAGTGCAATTTGAAAACAACAACTACTATAGCATTTTTGAAAAATACCATCAAGAGTTAAAAGATAAGAAAAGAGATGGTGTTACAGTAGAAGAAATTGGTGGTTTGGAATGTCAACGATGCCACTACTAAAATAATTTAAAAAAACTTGTAATTCATCTGCTTAATCAGCAAAGTAATTAATCAACAACTATGAGTCAAAAACAATATTGGAAGGGTTTAGAAGAACAACAAGGTACGGAAGCGCACAAAGTTGCGGCAAGTAATGAGTTTAGTGAGCCATTACCGTTTGATATGAGCGAAGGCTTATTAGAAGCTCAAACTCCTCGTCGTGATTTTCTTAAATATTTAGGCTTTAGCACTGCTGCTGCTATGTTAGCGGCTAGCTGCGAAATGCCGGTACGTAAAGTAATCCCGTATGCTATCAAACCAGAAGATATTATTCCTGGTGTACCTAATTATTACGCATCTACCTTTGTAGATGGTGGTGATTATTGTGCAGTAGTAGTTAAAACAAGAGATGGTCGTCCTATCAAAATTGAAGGAAACGACAAATCATCGATCAATAAAGGAGCGAGCTCTGCAAGAGTACAAGCGTCTGTATTAAACTTATATGATACGGCACGTTTACGCGGTCCTTTAGCAGATGGCAAAGAAGCTACTTTCGAAGCTATCGATAGAAGCATCACCGCTAGTTTAGCAAGTTCTAAGAAAACGGTTTTATTAACAAGTACCGTTTTAAGTCCTACTTCAAAAAATGCTATCCAACAATTTTTAGCAAAATACCCAACTGCACAATGGTTGACCTATGATGCTATTTCTTATAGCGGCATGTTGTTGGCGAATGAAGCAAGCTATGGTAAAAAAACATTACCAGCATATCATTTTGAAAATGCAAAAACAATTGTAAGCTTAGGTGCCGATTTCTTAGGTACTTGGTTGTCACCAACTGAATTTGCAAAACAATATGCACAAGGTAGACGCGTATCTGCTAAAAACTTGGAAATGTCTAAACATTACCATGTTGAAGCCAATCATACGATTACGGGTGCAGCAGCTGATGAGCGTGCAACTTGCAAACCATCACAAATGGGTGCTGTAGCTGCAGCTTTATACAACGCTATTCAAACAGGTGCTACGCCAAATTTAGGTACAGAAAAATTAAATGCACTTGTAAAAAATGCAGCAGCTGATTTGAAAAAAGGCAATGGTTTAGTAGTTGCTGGTTCTAATGATGTAGCTGTACAAACAGTAGTAAACGCTATCAACAGCGCTGTAGGTGCTAATGGTACTACTATAAACTGGGCGGTTACTAGTAATTATAAACAAGGTATAGATGCTGATTTTGTAGGCTTAGTGCAAGCTATGAATGCAGGTCAAGTAGATACCTTGATTATGCAAAATGTAAACCCAGTGTATGAATCTGCAATGGGTGATCAATTTGAATCTGGATTATCTAAAGTGGCTAACACCATTACTTTTGCTTCGCATTTAGATGAAACAGCTCAAAAATGTAAATACATTATTCCAGATCATCATTACTTAGAATCTTGGGGTGATGCAGAACCTAAATCAGGTTTTTATAGCTTAATGCAACCAGGTATTTCACCTATTCACAAAACAAGAGCATATCAAGATAGCTTATTGACTTGGGCAGGTGCATCAGAAACCTATTTCAATCAATGGGAAGCGTATTGGAAAACCAAATTAGGTGGACAAACTAATTTTGATTTAGCTTTACAAGACGGTGTTATTGAGCCAGAGCAAGAAACAATGGGTGGTGCATCGTTTAATGGTAATCTTGCTGCAGCAATGCAACAAATCAATGCTACAAAAACGGGTAAAACAGAAGTTGTAGTATATGAAAAAATAGCAATGGGTAAAGGTGGTGCATGGAGTAATAATCCATGGTTACAAGAAATGCCAGACCCAATTTCTAAAGCAACTTGGGACAACTACGCATGTGTTTCTCCTAAAAAAGCAAAAGAATTACAAGCAGAATTAACCAGCATTACGGAAGTAGTAGCTGCTAAAACTGTTATCAAAATAAAAATCAAAGGATTTGAAGTAGCCTTGCCGTTGGTAGTAATACCTGGTATGCACAACGATGTTATTGCTGTTGCATTAGGTTATGGTAGAAGCGAAAAAATTGGTCGTGCAGCTGCAAATACAGGTAAGCGCGTAGCACCTTTGATGCACTATAACGGAACTACATTTGTAGCGTATAATGATATTACGATTGAGCGTACAGCAGAAACGTATGAAATTGCTCAAACGCAAACACATATCAGTTATGAAGGAAGACCAATTCTTCATGAATATACTTTGGAAGAATTCAAGAAAAATCCGAATGAATTAATTGAAGATCGTGCAAAAGAAATTGGTCATTATGCTTCCGCTACGCCATGGGAAAACCATGAAGGTGGTGAAAAAGAAGCTATTGACGCTAATAAATTAGCAGAAGATTTCCGTGTAAATGGAACCTTATATCCAAACTATGAACACTTAGGGGTGCATTGGGGTATGTCAATCGATTTAAACAGCTGTATCGGTTGCGGTGCTTGCGTGGTAGGTTGCCAAGCAGAAAATAATATTTCGGTAGTGGGCAAACACCATGTATTGAAATCTCAAGAAATGCACTGGATTCGTATCGATCGTTATTTCAGTGGTATGCCAGATGATGCAGATAGCATTCAAACGGTATTCCAACCTATGATGTGTCAGCATTGTGATAACGCTCCTTGTGAGAATGTTTGTCCGGTAAATGCGACTAGCCATAGCAGTGAAGGTTTAAATCAAATGACCTATAACCGTTGTATCGGTACTAAATATTGTGCAAACAACTGTCCGTACAAAGTACGTCACTTCAACTGGATGGATTGGAATGGTGCAGATGCTTTTGCTGATAACTTATACGAAGATGGCAGAAGAGATGATATGAACGATGAGTTGACAAGAATGGTATTAAATCCAGATGTTACTGTTCGTAGCCGTGGTGTTATGGAAAAATGTTCATTCTGCGTACAACGTTTACAAGAAGCTAAACTTACTGCTAAGAAAGCTGGAGAGCCATTAAAAGATGGCGCAGCAAGAACAGCGTGTCAACAAGCATGTCCTACAGATGCTATCATCTTCGGAAATGTAAATGATAAAGAAAGTGCTATTCATAAAGTACGTCATGAGCAACAAAAAGAGCGTTTGTTCTATGTGTTAGAGCAAATCCACACCTTACCTAATGTAAACTACTTAAGCAAAATTAGAAATGCGGAAGAAGTGATAGGTGGCAACGAAGCGAAAGACGGTTTAATGAATGACCATATTTAATAAATAAAAGATAGGACTACTATCCATTACTAATAATTTCAGAATTTTTCAAGTGCTATGCATTTAAAGTACGAATCATCAACAAGAGAACCACTCGTAGAAGGTAATAAGACTTACCATCAGGTAACGGAAGATATCTGTAAACCTATTGAGCAAAAACCAAGCCGTTTGTGGTATATTGGTTTCTTCTTTTCCATTTCCTTATTATTATTCGGAGTATTTTCGGTATTCTGGGAAGTATATTGGGGTATAGGTGTATGGGGTATCAATAGAACCATTGGATGGGGTTGGGATATTACCAATTTCGTATGGTGGGTTGGTATTGGTCATGCTGGTACGCTAATCTCAGCAATCTTATTATTATTCCGTCAAGGATGGAGAACCGGTGTAAACCGTGCAGCAGAGGCGATGACTATTTTTGCCGTTATGTGTGCGGGTCAGTTTCCAATTTTCCACATGGGTCGTGTTTGGGATGCCTTTTATGTATTGCCTTATCCTAACACACGTGGTCCATTATGGCCTAACTTTAACTCGGCTTTATTGTGGGACGTATTTGCGATCTCTACCTATTTTACAGTTTCCTTATTATTCTGGTATTCTGGTTTAGTGCCAGACTTTGCTACAATTCGTGATCGTGCAAAAACTAATTTACGCAAACGCTTATATGGTTTAGCATCTTTCGGATGGACGGGTACCGCTAAAAACTGGCAACGTCACGAGGCTTTATCATTAGTATTAGCAGGTTTATCTACTCCACTAGTATTATCGGTGCATACGATTGTATCGTTTGACTTTGCTACTTCGGTAATTCCAGGTTGGCATACAACGATCTTCCCTCCATACTTCGTTGCGGGTGCGATCTTCTCTGGTTTTGCGATGGTACAAACCTTGTTGATTATGGTGCGTAAAATCTTCAAATTAGAAGAGTATATCACCTTAGCGCATATTGAGCGTATGAATAAAGTTATTGTACTTACGGGTTCTATTGTAGGGGTAGCTTATTTGACAGAGTTATTTATGGCTTGGTATTCTGGTGTTGAATACGAACAAGCAGCATTCCAATGGCGTATTTTAGGTCCATATTGGTGGAGCTATTGGGCAATGATGTCATGTAACGTAATCTCTCCACAGTTCTTCTGGTTTAAAAAATTACGTAGAAATGTGCCGTTTACCTTTATTATGTCCATCGTAGTAAACATTGGTATGTGGTTTGAGCGTTTCGTAATTATCGTAACTTCTTTATACCGAGATTATATTCCAGGTAGCTGGAGTTATTATAGTCCAACTTGGCCAGAGGTAGGTTTCTACTTAGGTACTTTCGGATTATTCTTTACTTGCTTCTTCTTATTTGCTAAATACTTCCCAGTAATTGCAATTGCAGAGATCAAATTTATTTTGAAAACTTCTGGAAATAATTACAAAGAAAAAATGGCTCCAATAGAAGAGAAAAGTGTAGAAGAGTTTGCGCATGAAATGGAACATGCACATTAATTAAAACAGTATTATTCATCAACATTTGAATATTTAATATTATGGCAATAAAAAAGTTTGCGGTTGCTTGTTACGATGATGAGGCAGTATTATTTCCTGCCATCGACAAAGTGCGCAATAGTGGTTATAAATTACACGATGTGTATACACCTTTTCCAGTGCATGGTTTAGACCAAGCAATGGGTTTGAAAGAAACAGATTTACACATTGCTGGTTTTATCTATGGTATTACCGGTACCTCTACGGCGGTAGGATTTATGAGCTGGATCTTTACAAAAGATTGGCCAATAAATTTTGGTGGTAAACCCCATTTCTCTTTACCAGCATTCATTCCAATTACTTTCGAGTTAACGGTATTATTTGCAGCTGTGGGTATGGTTTTGACCTTTTGTTATTTAAACCAAATCATGCCGGGAGTAAAAAAACATGTATTTCACCCGCGCCAAACAGATGATACATTTGTAGTGGCTATTGAACTAAGTGAACATACTTCAGAAGCAGAAGTGCTTGAGTTTTTGAAGAGCACCGGTGCTAACGAAACCAATGTTCAAGTAGCAGAATCAGAGTGGTGGTATGGCCGATTTGATAAAAAAGAGGCATACGAATTAAGCTAAATTATTTTAAAAAGAATTTGAATTATATCATTTTATGAATAAGAGCAAAAGCATAGTAGTTGCGAGTCTTCTAATAGGGTTAACCATAACAGCCTGCAATAGCGGATATACTAGACGCAACCCTGGTAAAACATACGCACCGGATATGACCTATTCAAGAGCGTATGATGCCTATACCGAAAACCCAAACTTTTCGGATAGCCTTACAAGCCGTAAGCCAATAGCTGGAACAGTTGCTGTGGGCCACGATTTACCAGATCATTTAACAGAAGCAGATACCAATGCTCAAAAAGCCTTTACAACATCGCTTCGTTTCAATGAAACAGAATTAAAAGAAGGCGCTCGTTTATTTAATATTTATTGTGCTATTTGTCATGGTTCTAATTTAGACGGACAAGGGCCAATATATGCCAACGGTAAATTTGCTGCCATGCCAGCTAATTTAAAAGATGCTAAATACTTGCACAGAACTATTGGTCAAATGTATGCAGCTATTAAGTATGGTAAAAATGCAATGGGCTCTTATGCTAGTCAATTAGATATCAAACAACGTTGGATGATTATTGCCTACATTAAGAAAGTGCAAGCAGAAAATGGTGGTGACCCATTCACTATGGGATCGGTAGCTGAAACTACTCCTGTTGTTGAAACACCAAAAGAAAAATAATTAATTTAATCTAAAAATCTTTAGACGTACTTCTAATAATAACGAACCATGAATGAACGTTTTGAAATATCTCCACGATTACGCAACACAAGCTTAGCTTTGATAGCTGTTGGTATCATTGCTTTAGTAGCAGGACTATTTAATCTTAAATTAAGCCATGATCATGTAGATCAAACCCGCTTTTGGATAGTATTATTACACAACAGTGTATTTTTTGCAATGGTTACCGTTGCTAGTATTTTCATTTTAGCCGCTACATCTCTTGCTCAAGGTGGATGGATTGTAGCTTATCGTAGAGTACCAGAAGCTATTGGTGCTAACATGTGGTTGTTTGGTGGTATTGCCGTAGTAGTATTATTAAGCATTGTATATTTTTTCCAAATCGATGGTCATAATCCTATTTTCCATTGGGTACACCCTGATGGTGACACGATATTAGAAGGTAAAAAAGCATTTTTAAATCCAACGATGTTCACCGCGTTTACAGTAATTACTGTTGCGTTGTGGTCTTATTTTGGATTTAAATTTAGAGCGATTTCTTTAGCGCAAGATTTAGCACCTAAAGGAAAAACAAAATTATATTTCTACAACATGAAAGTTGCCGCTTTGTTTTTAGTGGTATTCTGCTTAACCATGATGAGTACTACACCTTGGTTATGGGTAATGAGTATTGATGCTCATTGGTATTCTACCTTGTTTAGCTGGTATAACTTTGCTAGCTCATTTGTAAGTGGTATGGCAATGATTATGTTGTGGGTAGTATATTTAAAAAATCAAGGCAATTTAAAAATTGTAAATAAAGAGCACATCCACGATTTAGGTAAATTCTTATTTGCGTTCTCTGTGTTTTGGACATACTTATGGTTCTCACAATTTATGTTGATTTGGTATGCTAATATTCCAGAAGAAACAACGTATTTCAAAGTGCGTATGCAAGGTCCGTATAGCATAATTTTCTATGCTAACTTTATCATCAACTTTATCATGCCAATCTTAATATTGATGGCACGTCCAAGTAAGCGTAATTATTTCACAGTTACGTTCATGGCTATGATTATTGTATTTGGTCATTGGTTAGATTTCTTCCAAATGGAAATGCCGGGTCCTTTAGGCGCACATTGGCACTTAGGATGGTATGAAATTGGCATCTTCACAGGATTTATTGGATTGTTTATTTTCGCCGTATCAAAAAGCTTAGCTAAACATTCTTTAGTAACTAGCAATAACCCATTATTAAAAGAAACAATCATTCATCAAAGCTAATCTTTGATTTAGGTCATTAAATATTTTTATTAAATTTAAGCAATAGGAACATGTCGGTATTTATTTTAATCACTTTAGTAGTAATTGTATTTGGTATCATTTATCAAATAGCTAAAGCAAGCGAATATGCAGCTGTATTAAACGGCGAAGAAAAAGTAAAACAACAAACGAATAAGCTTATGGCTAGTTTGTTAGTAGCGTTCTTTCTATTAGGTATGTATGGAATTGTGAAATGCCATACTGCTTTAATGCAACACATGATACCAGAATCTGCTTCGGTTGAAGGCGTTGGTTTTGATAGCATGTTCAAAACTACCTTAATCGTTACCGGTATTGTATTCGTAATTACACAAACTTTATTATTCTGGTTTGTTTATAAATATCAATCTAGACCAGGTGCTAAAGCAGCGTTTATTTCTCATAATAACAAATTAGAGTTGATCTGGACTACCATTCCTGCAATTGTAATGGCGGGTTTAGTGGTTATTGGATTAAAAAACTGGATTACCATTACTTCTCCAGCTCCAAAAGATGCTCAAATAGTAGAAGTAGTAGGAAAACAATTTAACTGGTTGATACGCTACCCAGGTAAAGATGGCGTATTAGGAAATAGAGATTTTAGAAAAATCAATGATGAGAATAATGTTTTAGGTTTAGATTGGAATGATAAAGACAATAAAGATGATATTATTTCTCAAAATGGAGAATTACATATAGTTGTAAACAAACCAGTAAAATTAATCATAGGTTCTCGTGATGTTATTCATGATGTGGGCTTACCTCATTTCCGTATGAAAATGGATGCGGTGCCTGGTATTGCTACCACTATTTGGTTTACACCACGATATACTACTGCAGAAATGAAAGTGAAAACTAATAACCCAGATTTTGTGTATGAAATTTCATGCGATCAAATTTGTGGTAAAGGTCACTATTCAATGCGCGGTACGGTAATTGTAGAAACACAAGCAGAACATGATGCATGGTTAGCAAAACAACAAAGCTATTGGGATGTAAATAACGCTCCAGCAGCACCAGCAGCAGATACGGCAGCGGTAGCAAGTACCACAATGAACAATTAAAATTCACTTTTCTAAGAAAGTAATACTATATTAAAATGAACAACGAAGCAATGTTACACGACGCAACACACGCAAGCCATCATGATCATGGACATGAACATCATGAGCAGCATTTTATTACTAAATACATATTTAGTCAAGATCATAAAATGATTGCGAAGCAATTCTTAATTACAGGTATTATTTGGGCTGTAATTGGTGCTTTGATGTCGGTATTTTTCCGTTTACAATTAGGGTTTCCTGATAAGACGTTCCCAATCATGGAGAAATTCTTAGGTGAATGGGCTAAAGGCGGTAAATTAAATCCTGAATTTTATTATGCATTGGTAACTATGCATGGTACTATCTTAGTATTCTTTGTATTGACTGCTGGTTTAAGCGGAACCTTTAGTAACCTACTCATTCCTCTTCAAATTGGTGCACGTGATATGGCGTCTCCATTTATGAATATGCTTTCTTATTGGTTCTTCTTTACGGCAAGCGTATTTATGTTCATCTCCTTGTTTATTGAAACAGGACCAGCTTCTGGCGGATGGACTACTTACCCTCCTTTAAGTGCTTTAAAAGAAGCTTCTATGGGTTCGGGTTTAGGTATGGACTTATGGTTGATTAGTATGGCTTTATTCGTAGTGTCGTCATTATTAGGCGGTTTAAATTATATCTCTACGGTATTAAATATGCGTACGAGTGGTATGACCATGACGCGTATGCCATTAACTATTTGGGCATTCTTCTTTACAGCAGTATTAGGCGTATTATCGTTCCCAGTTTTATTATCAGGATTTGTATTATTAATTTTCGATAGAAATTTTGGAACGTCTTTCTACTTATCTGAAATCTTTATTGGTGGTCGTGCCTTGCCAAATGTGGGTGGTTCAGCAATTTTATACCAACACTTATTCTGGTTCTTAGGTCACCCAGAGGTATACATCATTATGTTACCAGGTATGGGTATGGCTTCAGAAATTTTATCGAATAATAGTCGTAAGCCAATCTTCGGTTATTTAGCGATGATTATTTCATTAATTGGTATTACGGTATTAGCGTTCTTAGTATGGGCACACCATATGTTTGTAACAGGTATGAGTCCTTTCTTAGGTTCTATCTTCGTATTACTTACCTTGTTGATCGCGGTACCTTCTGCAGTAAAAGTATTCAACTGGTTAACGACTATATGGAAAGGTAATTTGAGATTTACTGTAGGCATGTTGTTTGCATTAGGTTTCGTATCGCTTTTCATCTCTGGTGGATTAACAGGTATCTTCTTAGGAAACTCTGCATTAGATATTCACTTACACGATACGTATTTTGTAGTTGCGCATTTCCATATCGTAATGGGTGTATCTGCATTCTTTGGTATGTTTGCCGGTATCTACCATTGGTTCCCTAAAATGTTTGGAAGATTTATGAATAACACCTTAGGCTATATTCACTTCTTCATCACCATCGTTGGAGCATATTTAATTTTCTGGCCTATGCACTATGAAGGTGTTGCGGGTATGCCACGTCGTTATTATGACTTCTCTGCATGGCAATCATTCAATAGCTTCCAAGGCTTAAATGCATTCATTAGTGTGGTTACCATCATTGTATTCTTTGCTCAATTATTATTTGTAGTTAATTTCTTTGTAAGTATTTTCAGAGGTAAAAAAGTAACTACTCAAAATCCTTGGCAATCACCAACTTTAGAGTGGACTACACCAATCAATCCTGGTCATGGCAACTGGGAAGGTCCAATTCCAACTGTTTACAGATGGGCATATGATTATAAAGATAATGGTGAAGGCGGCGACTTCATTGCACAAAATGTACCATTGAAAGATGGTGAAGAAGCACATTAATCCATTAACTTCTTTTGATACTAAAAACGCGTTGCAACAGCAACGCGTTTTTTATTTTAATATAATATTCAAAGTAGTATCTCGCAAAAGTGTGAACTTGTTTTCTTCAAATTCCGGCGCTTTGATTAAATACGTTTTATTGAGCGAAACACCATAAGGCTCTGTAGGTGCACCAAATAACTTCTTATCCATTTTATTATTATTGTTTTTATCGTGCACAAAAGCCAATGCATAGGTGCCATTAGGCAGAAATAAATGGAGCGAATTTCTTAAAGGCTCTTTAAAAACAAGGGTACTAAAGGCAGCTTTATTGTTTTCTGGAAACCCCGTTTCTTTATTAAAAATAGAGATAAGTAATTGCCCTTTTTTAGAACTTAAGTTGCTTAATTTTATGGTTACCGTATGCTTTTGAGCCATCACCATAGTGCTTGCCGAAAAATAAAGGCAATAGCTTAGAAGTATAAATCTATTCATAAGGAGTAAATATAAACATCACGATTGGTTTAGCAATTTATTTAATAATGATCTCATCCATAAATAATATACTTGGATTTTCTTTCCCTTCATGCCAAGCAGGAAGTAAACCGGCATTTTTAGCAACAATTTTTATATAGTGTGTTTTAGTTTTTGTTGCTAAGGTATAGCATTGAATTGCTTTTGCTTCCGGCGTATTTGCGAGTTTACTTTTTACATTGCCTAATGCCGTCCAATGCATACCATCATCACTTTTATAATACGATACTTCTGGTGAAAAGAATACCCAAGCGCGCACATCTTGAAGGCAGTTTAATCCTATGCTTTCTATGCTTTTAGCTTGTTTCAAATCTATAATGCATTCCATATCGGTATCTTGGAAGCCTTGCCATGCGGTGTTTAAACGAAAATCTACTGCACCATACAAGCCATCTACCAATGCTTCTTTGCCCCCTCCGGTATACGAATTTAAATAAGGGTGGGTATAGGATACTGCATAATTAATCACTGTTTTATATGCTTTTGAATTACAGGTATCACTATGTTGATTGCCTACGATTGCATAGGCTTCTATAGCACTTGTGGCTTTTATATAAAAAGGTTTTTCATACTTTATAAATACCTTTTTAGTAGCTGGTGTTTTGATACAATAGTATAGGGTAGCTGCTGTGTCAATATGTGTTAGCACTAATAAGCTGCTGTCTTTAAAAGGGTTTTTGCATTGTATGCTAGGCATAGCAATAAGTGATGGTTTATAAGTCATACTATTGGGATATGTTGGATAATCCATGGTAGTATCTATTTCTATTGGGTGTATCAATTGCCCTCCGTTTTTGATAGCATCAAAAGCAATACTTGCCGATGTGTTTTCTTTACCATTAAACGTAATACGATCTTGGTCTTCTTTTGTTATGATAAGCTCTTTATTATTTTCTAAATGAATCGTGATTTTATCAAACAGCGGTTGTGTAAGGAGATATTGATTATCTACACCAGGCGCTATATCATATAAGCCCATAGCACTCATCACATACCAAGACGACATTTGTCCGCAGTCTTCATTACCACTCAAGCCATCAGGTGCATTATGGTAGAGCTCTTTCATAATGCGCTGTGTATAATAGCTACTTTTTAAAGGATGATGGGTATAGTGATACAAGAAAGCCATATGATGACTCGGTTCGTTGCCATGCGCATATTGTCCGATAAGTCCGGTGATATCAGCTTGTCCACGGCCCTTTAGATCGGTGCTTGCCCTAAATAATTCATCGAGCGCTTGTTCTAAAGCATCAGCTCCACCCAAATATTTTTTGAGCGACTTCATATCTTGTGGTACATAAAATCGGTATTGCCACGCATTGGCTTCGGTATAATTATTGTTAACTTCATATGGATTGAAGGGTGTCCACCAGCCGCCATTGCTGCGTGCACGCATGAATTTTCCATCAAATACATTTTTCCAAGATTGAGCGCGCAGTTCGTAATGATGTGCTATACTATCCTTGCCTATTGCTTTAGCTACACGTGCAATACAGGCATCATCAAAAGCATATTCGAGTGTTTTAGAAACCGATTCCGATTCTTGATCAGCAAAGAGTCCTTTTTGTTTTGCATATAAGTCTATGCCAAATTGTTTACGATTAACCGCTTCTATCATCGCTTTCAACGCTTTTGTGGTATCCATCGGAATACCTTTTAATAGAGCATCGGCAATTACGGGAATACTATGGTTGCCAATCATACAATAGGTTTCGTTAGCCGCCAATTCCCATATGGGCAATAAGCCGCCTTGTTGGTATTGTGTAAGAAAAGTATGAACAAAGGCTTGTGTATTTTTTCGATCGATTAATGCTAGCAAGGGATGTGTAGCTCTGTAGGTATCCCATAAAGAAAAAACAGAAAAATAAGGCGTAGCACTTTTGTGAATTTTAAAATCGCGACCAAGATAAGCGCCATCAACATCTTGATAGGTATTTGGATTTAGAAAACTGTGATAGAGCGCCGTATAAAAAACTACTTGCTCATCGTGCGTTCCGCCAGCTACTTCTATTTTAGAGAGTACACTATCCCATGCTTGTTCTTGTTGCTGCGCTAAGCGCTTAAAATCGAAGGCTGGAATTTCGCTTTGCAGATTGCGTTTAGCACCATCCATACTTACTGCAGAGATGCCTACTTTTACAAAGAGGGTACCTACTTTACCAAATGATAGTATTGCTTGGTTTGCATTTTGTAACGTAATTTTTTGTTGTGCTGCGTGCCAATGAATGCTCGTGTCGTTGCCAGATTTCAAGGCATAGCCTTCCATAGCATGATCAAATACCGCATAAAAATAAATGCGTTGCTGATGGGCCCATCCTTTAGAGTAGCGATAGCCGCGAATAGTATGGTCGTCTACCCATTCCAAATGATTTTTTAATAGTGGATCTCTATGCGTTAAATCAATATGCACATAGGCATTTTCAGTTGTCGGAAATTGATATTTATGTAGGGCACTGCGTGTGCTACTGGTAAGGGAAACTTTTGTTTGGTAACGATTCAAATAAGTGCTGTAATAACCAATGCTAGCTTGTTCTTTAGACTTTGAAAAAGAAGATGCTATGTTTAGTTTATTAAAACTAAAGCTATTAGTAGTAGGTGTAAATAAGACATCGCAATAGTCGCCAATGCCGGTGCCACTCAAATGCGTGTGCGAGAAGCCATAAACAACCGTGTCTGAATAATGGTAACCACTAC
>CAMBYG010000038.1 GCA_945872085.1 Chitinophaga pinensis
TTTTTATTTACATTGTTTATAGCCATAAAGCCATCTGCGAAGAATCCAAATTGCTTTTTACAATAGTGAAAACCATAGTTAAATTCAATTGCACTTGAGTTAATTTTATTCAAGTTATTAGTTTCAAGTGTGTTATTTAATTTTATTTCTCCGATGTTATAGAGTCCAAATCCAAAATACGTATTCGCGTTACTTTGTTGAGCACTTGATAAGAAGGGTAAGAGGATTAGTAAAATAAAACTTATCGATTTCATATTGTAGGTATTTTGGTAAATATATTCTTTTATTGCTAATAACATGGGCCTTTCCGATAAAAAATACCTTTCCAACAATTATGCCGAGCGAATAGGCAAGGCAAACGTTACAAGTTATTGTATCAAGTTTAAGTCAATATCAGTAATTGACTTAGCTGTTTTGGAAGAACTCATCCAAAATGTGAGCAGGCAAACTGGCAAATAGCCAAATCCCAAACTTAGCCCTTTTCTTATATTTCTGAATTCCATGTAGTCAATTTCCTCCTTTTCAGCTTCCTCAAATCAATCCAAAGAGCAGGGGAGCGGCTGGTTTTTTTCTGCTCCTTTCTGTTTTGTCCCAATGTAAATATATAGGACACAAAACCGCTACCTAAAGTGGCGCTTTAAGTTAATTTTATACAAGGAGGGAGCAAGAGAAGGCTGAAGATTTCCAATATTTTGAAAATCATACCCATATCGAAAGTAAATTATAAATTAAGCTTCATAAAGTAATTAATAATCAATTGATTGCAATTAATTTTTAGGATAATTATAGTTTTAAGCTATGGAATGATTAATTTACACATTTTAAGGCTTGTTCAGCAATTGCTTCATTTTAACCTAAATATTTATATAATTAGTTGTAAATGAATTATTTACATAGGATACCGATATTCGTTTTGCTTCAATATAAATAACTTTATTTAATCTATAATTTAATTCATATAGCCTTTATATTTAAATGAATAACAACAATTTAGTTAAAAATTTTAATTATAACGTGTAGTACTTTTGGTAAATTGCAAATTGCTGTTCGTTTGACAAGATGTCATAGGTGTAAATAAAAAAAATCACCGTAAATAGGCTTACGGTGATTTTTGAGTTATTTAGTTTAGGTAAACTTTATAAATTCCACATTTCTATTGAGTTAACTCTTTCTTTTTGGAATGGAACCTGAATTTTGATATAATTGTCGCTATACCCCTCCATCATTCCATTTTTATCGGCTTGCTCAAACAAAACAGCTCGAGTTTGACCACGATGTTGCTCCGTAAAAAAGTTCAATTTTTGAAATGATAAATTTCTTAATATTTTATTTCGTTGATTTCGGATCTCGATCGGCACCACCGGTTCCAACAAAATTGCCTGGGTATGATCGCGCTCGGAATAGGTAAACACATGTAAATAATTTATATCTATTTCGTGTAGGAATTTGAACGTATCTTGAAAATCGTCATCTGTCTCTGTAGGGAACCCGACAATTACATCAACCCCAATACAACAATTAGGCATTAGATTTTTTATATATTCAACTCTTTCTTTATATAATTCTCTTTGGTAGCGTCGCTTCATGAGACCCAAAATTCGGTTATTGCCACTTTGAAGGGGAATATGAAAATGAGGCATGAATTTTTTAGATTGAGCAACAAATTCTATGATCTCGTTGCTCAATAAATTGGGTTCTATCGACGAAATTCTAAAGCGTTCTATACCCGAATCAAATGCTTCTATAGCCTTTAAAAGATCTAAAAAGTTGTATTCTTTGCGCTTTCCACCCTCATTTCCCTTGCCAAAATCGCCTAAATTGATGCCCGTAAGCACGATTTCCTTACAATCTTTCTGTGCAATTTCTTTTATGCGCTCTAAAACGCCTTCAATTTCATCACTTCTGCTATGTCCGCGAGCTAAAGGTATGGTACAAAAACTACAGTTATAGTCGCAACCATCTTGCACTTTTAGAAAGGTGCGGGTACGATCGTTTTGTGAAAAGGAACTGTGAAATCCTTCTACATCTTCAATGTCACAAGAACAAATTTTAGTGCTATCGCCTTTGGTAAAGGCTTTAAGGTGACTTACAATATTGAATTTTTCTGCTGCGCCCAATACCAAGTCTACACCTTCAATTTCTGCAATTTCAGTAGGTTTGAGCTGTGCGTAGCAGCCGGTAATAACCACTACACTTTCTGGAGCTTTTTTCTGTATTTTTCTTACTATTTGTCGGCACTCTTTATCGGCATTTTCTGTTACCGAGCAGGTATTGATGACATATACATCAGCAACATCATCAAAATTGATTTTAGCAAAACCTTCTTGCTCCAATAACCTACTGAGTGAAGAGGTTTCGGAGTAATTTAATTTACAACCTAAAGTATGAAAGGCAACTTTTTTTACGGATTCCATTAGTTTGCAAAGGTAACTAATCGTTTCAAAAAAAGCACTTGCTTTGTATTAATGAATGCCCTTTTTGTTTAAGGCGTCGTGGTAATTTTTTGCATTTTTTAAATGCTCCTCTAAGGTTTGTGCAAAAATATGCTGACCATTTAAGTCTGGATTGGCACAAAAGAAGAGTTTATTGCTCTTGCTTGCATGTAAAACCGCGTCTATACTGCTTACCGATGGAGTACAAATAGGCGTAGGTGGTAGGCCTGTATGGATATAGGTGTTAAAAAGGGATGCTGTAGTTAAATGTTCTTGTGTAATACGCTTAATGGTAAAGTCGCCCAGGGCATATTTAATGGTTGGATCGGCCTGTAAGGGAATGCCTTTTCGTAGGCGATTAATATAAACACTGGCAATCATCGATTTTTCTGGAACATAATTGGTTTCTTCTTCTACAATAGCTGCAATGCTAATGATTTCAGGAATAGAAAAACCTAGTGTAGCAGCGGCTTTTCTTCGATCCTCGTTCCAAAATTGTAAATAGGCTTTGCCCATTTTATCTAATAATTTTTGAGCACTACAACTCCAATATACTTCGTAGGTATTGGGCGTAATGAGGCAAAAACTATGGATAGTACTAAGTTTAAATTTGGATAAATAAACCGAATCATCAAGGAGTTGTTTTAGGACTAGGGTATCGGTTGCCAATTTTTGAGCTACAAAAATTAAAAACTCATGTTGTGTTCTATATTTATTGACTACTAATTGAATAGCTTCTTGTCGGCCCGAGAAAAGAACTTTTAATATTGGCAAGGTACCCATCCAAGCATCTATAGCATAGCTACCAGCGTGTATATGTTTGGGATAACCGGTAAGCTCAGCGGCCCATTCAAATAATTGTGGAAAGCGAAGCCTGTCTTGCGCGCGAATATCTTCTTTTATGAATTCCCAAGTTGCATTGGGACGAATTTTTAGATTAGAATTAGACGTTTTTACTACAGGAATAAAAAATAGCCCCAATGCGGCTAAACCAATAAAAAGAAATATGCGAAATCCTTTTCCTGATTTATTATTATTTGTTTGGGAGCGATTCTTTTTTGCCATGTTACGAAAATAAAAAAAACCTGCAGCAAGTGCAGGTTTTTTTATATAAATGTTTTGTAATTATTTAGCGGGTTTTGCAGGAGCGCTTTTTTCTGCCGGAGCTTTAGTTTCTGGAGCCTTTTTAGGTTTTTCAAAAAACATTACAGAAAGTATACATAAAGCGGCAATAACACCCATGGTTGTCCATGTTCCTTTTTCCATTACATCGGTACTTTGTTTTACGCCCATTACTTGAGAGCCTATGCTACCAAAAGAACCAGTAAGTCCACCACCTTTAGGGTTTTGGATTAAAATAAAGAAAGCAAGGATTACACAAGCTATTAAGATAATTATAGTAGATAAAACGATCATAAATTATTCTTTTATAATTTTTTCAATGAGTGCTGCAAAGTAACTACTTTTTTCAGGATTTTGCAAACTTAATTTTTTATACATAGCAATAGCGTCTTCTTTTTTGCCTTGTTTGTGCAATATACTCGCTAAAGCTTCACTTATTAAGCCATTTTCATTGCTAATAGAGTTGACCGCCATTTCAAACACATTTTCCGGAATGTCATCGTCTTCGTCGCCTAGGGCTTGGGCAAGCTTTTCTCTTTGCCACATACTTTTCAGCGCTTTAGCTTCTTGTTTTTCTTCTTTTTGTTTCTCCGCATTGGTTTTGTAATAATTGAGCCATTCTGCAAAACTCATCACTACCATCAGCGATTTATCGGCATCGTCCTCGTCTACATTCAAAGGAGTTTGTAATTCTTGCAAATCATTGGGGATGTCATTTGATACTTCGATGCCTTGATGTAAGAAGTAGTCCTCTGTATATACCGGTTGCAATAAATCTGATGTAATTTCGGAGCTTATTGTATCCTTTTCTTCCGAAGCTAATATTGCTTGCAGCGCTTCCTCTTCTTCTATACTCCATTCATCAATAGATGTTGTGGTATCTTCAATATTAAGGCTAGCGTCGTTGGCTAACCAATGATTAAACTGTATCCAATTTTGAACATAGGGATAAACAGCAGCTATAATAGCAGTACTTAATTGACGGTTATTTTCTAGATAAGCTCTTTTAGCTTTTATATAATGTGCTGGTACAAAATAGGGGTATTGCACTAATAAAGCATCTAAAGCATTTTGGTCGAGACTTTCTATAGCCGCCGACGAAGTAAAATAGGTATGTAGTTGTTCGTTCGAAATCATTTTAATTATTAAGGGCTACCAATTTACAAATGCTTTATTAAAAATATCATCTGCTAATTGATTGCCGATGTCTTCAATTAATTTTTGCTCTACACTTTGTAGTGTTTGCGTAGCGCTAAAGTCTGCAAATCTATTAAAGCTTTGTGTGAAATTAGCTTTTTCATTTTTCTTATTTTTAAAAATAATTTCTACGCTGATATTTAGTCTATTAAGAGACGCGGTTTGATTGTTCTGCAAACCCGATACACTTACTTCATAATTGGTAATGGTGCCCGATAAATCATAATCTGCAGCATCATTATTAATTGGCGCCAAACCTGTTTGTGATAAGATGCGTGTTTTAATTTTTTCAGATAAATTAGCACTTAAGGAAGGTACTATATTTCTCGATTTATTTTCAAGTACATGAATATAAATAGATTTACCTTCAATAGTAGCACCGGTAAAACTATAAACTCCACAAGAAGCTAGTAATACACTTAATAAAACGATAATTAGTGGGGTATACGTTCTCATTCTTCGATTCCAAATTCTTTTATTTTTCGATATAGCGTACGCTCCGAAATTCCCAATTCTTGTGCAGCTAAATTTCTTCTTCCTTTATGTTTTTTGAGCGACTTAATTATAAATTCTTTTTCTCGTTCTGCTAATTGTAAATTCTCTTCTACAAAATGTGTTGCTTGCGCCGTTTCGCTAGGGTGTAATAAAATAGGACTATTAATACTTACCGGATTTGCAAAATCGTTTGCAGTAGGATAGTTATTAGGTAGGGTAGCTTCGTTGAAAGGAGCACCTGGCGTAAAGCCTTGCTGATGCGCCATTTCAAATAACAATTTTTTTAAATCGCTGATATCTTTTTTCAAATCAAAAAATAATTTGTACAAAAGATCTTTATCTGCACCTGCAAATTCTGTATCAAATGGTTGTTGGTTCATAGCAGTCAATACGGGTAAATAATTATTGTTTTGATGGGGAACAATTTTTGGTATATACTGATAGATAGATTCGGCTGTAATATTCTTGTCGATACTCAAAACAGAAATCTGCTCTGCCATGTTTTTAAGTTCACGGATATTACCAGGCCATGCATAATTGGTGAGTAATTGAAATGCTTGCGCATCTAATTGAATACCGGGCATTTTATATTTCTCCGAAAAATCGGCTGCAAATTTTCTAAACAGTAATGGAATATCTTCTTTGCGATCGCGCAAAGCCGGTACACGAATCGGCACGGTGTTTAAACGATAATATAAATCTTCTCTAAAGCGACCCAAATGATTGGCATTGATCAATTCTCTATTCGTAGCAGCAATAACGCGAACATTGGTTTTTTGAACTTTCGATGAACCTACTCTAATAAATTCGCCCGTTTCTAATACACGCAACAAACGCGCTTGTGTACCCAAAGGCATCTCTCCAATTTCATCTAAGAAAATAGTGCCTCCGTTTACGGTTTCAAAATAGCCTTTTCTGCTATCTACGGCTCCCGTAAAGGCTCCTTTTTCATGACCAAATAATTCACTATCAATCGTGCCTTCTGGAATGGCACCACAGTTTACTGCAATAAAAGGATTGTGCTTGCGTGCCGATAAATTATGGATGATATGCGAAAAGGCTTCTTTACCTACACCACTTTCACCCATGATTAATACGGTGAGATCAGTATTAGCTACCTGGCTGGCTACAGTTATAGCATAATTAAGTGCCGGAGCACTCCCAATAATTCCAAATCTATTTTTAATACTTTGTATATCCATAAAATAAATTTTAAGCGTCCACTAAATGCCCTATTAAAGTAGCCTGACTCGCCTTTGTAACAGTCACCTGCACATACATTCCTTTTGTTATTGGGGCATCGGTTTTAGGGAATACAATCATTTTATTTTGACTATTTCTACCACTCCAATCTTTATTGCTTTTTTTACTATCGCCTTCTACCAGTACCTCAAATGTTTTGCCTATATCTTGTAGATTGCTTGCCAATGATAATTGTCCTTGCAATGCAATAATTTCATCTAAGCGTCTCATTTTATCAGCTTCACTTACATCATCTTGGTAGCGTTTAGCTGCCAAAGTACCTGGTCGTTCGCTATAAGCATACATGTAAGAAAACTCGTATTTGCTTTGTCGCATGATATCCAATGTATCTTGATGGTCGGCTTCTGTTTCTGTGCAAAAACCCACAATAATATCGGAGCTGATTGCGCAATCCGGCATAATTTCTTTAATGCGTTTTACTTTACTCAAATACCATTCTTTAGTATAAGTTCTATTCATTAACTGTAAAATACGCGTATTGCCACTTTGCACGGGTAAGTGAATGTATTTGCAAATATTTGGGTATTTGGCCATCACATGCAATACCTCATCGGTAATATCTTTTGGGTGCGAAGTGCTAAAGCGAACACGCAATTGAGGATCAATCAACGCTACGAGTTCTAATAATTTATCAAATGTAATTGCTTCCGTTTCGGTACCTGGTTGATAATGATAACTATCTACATTTTGTCCTAAAAGCGTTACTTCTTTATATCCTTCTGCCACTAATTGTTTGCACTCTTCAATAATACTTCCTGCATCTCTACTGCGCTCTCTACCACGGGTAAAAGGCACTACACAAAACGAACACATATTATTGCATCCACGCATAATGCTAACAAATGCTGTTATTCCGTTTTGATTTAAACGAACAGGCGAAATGTCGGCATAGGTTTCTTCTCTGCTCAATAAAACATTTACACTTTTCTGTCCAGATTCGGCCTCTTCAATTAAGCTAGGCAAACTTCTATATGCATCCGGACCTACTACAATATCTACTAGTTTTTCCTCTTCTAATAATTTTGCTTTTAAACGCTCTGCCATACAGCCCAAAACACCTACCAATAAACTTGGATTTGTTTTTTTGAACACGGCATAATTTTGCAATTTATTACGAACCGTTTGTTCCGCTTTTTCGCGGATAGAGCAGGTGTTGATGAAGATCAAATCGGCCTCTTCAATGATGCGGGTGGCACCAAAGCCTTTATCATTCAAAATGGAGGCAACAATTTCAGAATCACTAAAATTCATGGCACAGCCATAGCTTTCTATATAAAATTTCTTGTTATAAGTATTCGGGTCGTTGGCAAAAGGAGCAAATACTTCGCCTTGTTTTGATTCATTGATATCTTTGCTGATAAGCGTTTCCATTGCTAGGTTTCTAATTTTGTTCAAAGTTACGACAAATTGACATGTTTGCTAATGCGAAGCCTTAATTTTTATATAATTATTGCTTAAAACAAGGGCTGTTTTTATTTGAGAAAATATACCGACTTTTGTAATTCCAATTCAACCAATGCGTCAACCAACTACTAGAATTTTATTCTTACTGACTTTAGCTTTTATTTTGCCCTTTTTATCTAAAGCGCAATGTTCTAGTGCTATTAGTTCATATCCCTACAGCGAGGGATTTGAGTTGAATAATGGCGGATGGACATCTGGAGGCACAGTTGGTAATGATTGGGCTTGGGGCACGCCCAACAAACCCGTGATTTCGGGTGCTGCTACCGGAGCAAAGTGTTGGATTGTAGGCGGACTCACCACTAGTTCTTACAACAGCGGTGAGCGCTCATGGTTGCAAAGTCCTTGTTTCAATTTCTCTTCCTTGACCTATCCCTATATTTCCTTTAAAGTTTTTTGGGAAACGGAAAACACCTACGATGGGGCTTCTCTGCAATATTCTACCAATAATGGTGCCACCTGGAATACCGTTGGGGCCTATAACGAACCGGCTAATTGTATGAATGCTATTTGGTACAACCAAGCTAGTGTTACCAATCTTACCGGATTGGCTACCAACAAAGCGGGATGGGCCGGTAATAAACAAAGCACGCAAGGTGCTTGTCAAGGTGGATCGGGGAGTACTACTTGGCTTTTAGCGAAACATTGTTTGGGTAATTTAGCCGGGCAAAGTGCCGTTATATTTCGTTTTATATTTGGCGCAGGCACCACTTGCAATGCCTATGATGGTTTTGCGATTGATGATGTTTATATTGGCAATGCACCGGCTACCAATGCTACGTTTACTTACCAATGCCAAGGCAATGCCATGCTGTTTAGTAATCCCGGCGGCTCTTGCAACTCTACTTATTTATGGAATTTTGGCGATCCTGCTTCGGGAAGCAATAATACATCTTCTATCACCAATCCTACGCACACCTTTTCTTCGCCCGGTACGTATACCGTTACCTTACAAGTGGCTGGTCCCTGCAATCCAACGGCTACCTATTCTAAAACCATTACGGTTTTAAATGTACAAGCGCAAATTGTGCAAGCACTTAATTGCAGTGCAAGCAATGGTGTTGTTACCGCAGTAGTTTCGGGAGTAGGTCCTAATACTCCGCCCTTTACCTATTCTTGGAATACCACACCCACTCAAAATACCCCAACGATTACTAACCTAGGTCCCGGCCAGTATACGGTAAGTATCAACGGTACTGATATTTGTCCTACTTCATCGAGTGTTACTTTAACGGCACCCACGCAATTTCAAAAAACAAGTACAAGCACACCCACCAGTTGTAGCGTAGCTAGTGGCACCGCTTCGGTACAAGTAAGTGGTGGCACCGCTCCGTATACCTATCAATGGTCGCCAAGTGGAGGCACTGCAGCTACTGCTGCTGGATTAGCGACAGGCGTTTATACAGTAACCATATACGATGCTAATGGATGTGCCGATACAGCACAAATTACGGTTGGTAATTTGGGTAATTTCAAACCTAGTTTAGGAAAGGATACCACCTTGTGTAAGAATGCTTTCATTGTTTATAATCTGCCTAATTATGTAACTTATTTATGGCAAGATGGATCGAGCTTATCTAGTTATTTAGTTTCGGTGCCAGGCACGTATTGGGTACAAATAAAAAATGCACTTGGATGTATAGGTCGCGATACCGTAAATGTGAACTACAGTACCATTACTAAGTCTTATTCGGCACAGCCAAGCGATTGTTATATACCTAGCGGTGCTGCACAAGTATTCTTGTCGGGTGCACGTGCCCCAATTCAGTATAATTGGAATCCTGCTGTTTCAGTTTTAAGCAATGCCAATAATTTGCCAAGTGGTAGCTATGTGGTAAATTTTAAAGATGCAAATCAATGCGAAGATACCCTTCAGGTTTATGTGCCTAATTTGAATAATTTAAACATCAGTTTAGGGGTAGATACTATTTTATGTCCCGAGAAAAGTTATACGCTTAGTCCGGGTACTAATTACCTAAGCTATGTATGGAGCACGGGAGAGCAAACGCCGAGTATCTTAGCCACGCAAAGTAATTTTTATTGGGTGCGTGTAAGCAATGCTATTGGATGTATAGCACGCGATACGGTAGGGGTTTTATTCGATTGTCAATATGATATTTTTTTTCCTACAGGATTTACACCTAATAATGATGGTAACAATGATCAATTTGGTGCCATGGGTAATACCGTGTTTTTAGATTACTATGATATGCGTATTTTCAATCGTTGGGGCGAAAGTGTTTTTCATACTCGAAATGCAAGCGACAAATGGAATGGCACCTACAAAGATGTACCTCAAGAATTGGGCACTTATAGCTGGATTTGTACCTATCAAATTATCAATAAAAAACAGCAAGTTAAAAAGGGTGATGTGAGTTTACTGCGTTAGTTGATTTTCATTGTTCGATACTATGCAATCATCTAAATTAGTATCTTTATTTGTATGAAAGCAAGAGTATTAAATTTTCTATTATTAGCAACTTCGCTATGTGCGTATTTAGAGTGGGGTGGCAAGCAACACTTGTTTTTATTTCAAGCAGAGCTCATGTTATTTTCAAAATTAATGCATGATCCACTCGCCATATTACATCCAATGATTGTATTGCCATTTATAGGACAAGTTTTATTACTTATTACCTTGTTTCAAAAAAAACCAAATTGGCTTTACACTATTTTAAGTTTGATTTTTTTAGGTGTGCTAAATGTTTTTATTTTTGTTGTAGGGTTATTAAGTTTGAACATGAAAATAACTATAGCATCTTTTCCATTTATAGTGATTTCTATATTAATATTAAAACAAATAAGAACCAGAAGAAAAGCTAAACCCTTTTAAACGAAAAGAGAACATTAGGGTCTAAAATTAAAATTACATAGATGAAAAAAAATACTTTTATATTTGGTCTACTTTTAATTACTCGGTCACTTTTTGGTCAATCTACATATTTCCCTCCTAATACAAGTAGCAATTGGGATACCCTTGCTCCACAGAGCTTGGGTTATTGTCAGACATCTATTGATAGTTTGTATAATTTTTTAGACCAAAACAATACAAAAGCCTTTATTTTACTTAAGGATGGTAAAATAGTTTTAGAAAAGTACTTTGGCCTTCACACTCAAAATACTCCATGGCAATGGGCTTCTGCTGGAAAAACAATCACAGCATTTATGGTCGGTATTGCTCAGCAAGAATCTTATCTATCTATAAACGATACTACTTCAAAATATTTGGGAAAGGGATGGACATCTTGTTCTACATCACAAGAAGATAAAATATCTATACGCCATCAATTGACCATGACCAGTGGCTTAGATGATGGAGTGTTAGATCCATATTGCACATTAGATACCTGTCTCAAATTTAAAGCCAATGCAGGTTCTCGATGGGCATATCATAATGCGCCATATACACTATTAGATAGTGTCATTGAAAATGCTACAGGACAAACTTTAAATTCATATACAACAACTAAATTAAAAAATCAAACGGGCATGACTGGTTCGTTTTTATCCGTTGGATATAATAAAATTTATTATAGCACAGCTAGGAGTATGGCTCGTTTTGGGTTATTGATTTTAAATAAAGGCCATTGGAATGGCAATACACTATTAACGGACTCAAATTTCTATAGTCAAATGATTTCTTCCTCTCAATTACTTAATAGATCTTATGGATATTTATGGTGGCTAAATGGAAAATCTTCTTTTATGGTTCCTACCTCTCAAGTTGTATTTCCAGGTTTTATTTGCCCAAATGCTCCTACTGATATGTTTTCAGCAATAGGTAAAGGCGGACAGTTTTTAAATATTGTTCCGAGTCAGCAATTAGTTTGGCTAAGAATGGGGGATGATCCAAGTAATATGTTGGTGCCATTTACGTTTAATAATAGTATTTGGCAGTATATAAATAGACTAAACTGTACAACATCCATTAATGAGTCATTAGATTTAAGCAACTCCAAAGTGCAAATTTATCCCAATCCCTGTGCAAGTACATTAGTTGTTAAATCAGTAGATCTACCTAAAAAAATAGAAATTTTTACATTGGATAGTCGGTGTGTCAAATCTATACTGACTACAAAATTTGAAAACAGTATCGATATTGAAGATTTACCAAGTGCTTGCTATTTTATAAAAGTTCATTTATCAACAGCTGAGGTTTGTGTAAGTAAATTTATTAAAATGTAATAAACCTATACTAAAAAAGCCACTTCAAATGAAGTGGCTTTTTGTATTTATAGCAGTATTTAATTATTTAAATTCTTCGTCGCTGATTCCTTTGTTGATTTCGATTGTTGTTAATTTCATATCGAAAGCTTGAGGGCCTGCTTGATATTTTACGGTATAGGCTACTTTGTATCCTTTTTTACCAGGTACTTCTTTATAGTCGCCATATTCAACAACAATAGACATCGGTCCTTGTGGAGTGTCTTCTGTTTTTACTTCTTTTACTTTGAAGCCAGTAGCTATATCATAAAATTCTTTTGAAGTTTCGCCTTTAGCATCTTTCACTTCAATAACATACATATTGCCATCTTGTCCTTTTAAAGTACGCGTATTGCCAATTGCTGCTTGGTGAATTTCTGCTTGAGGATCTAATTCTTCTTTTTTCTCAGCAATCTCTTCAGCAGTCATTTCTTTCTTTTGTCCTTGTGCTTCTGAGTAGCCCGTCGTTCCGTTGATCACAGATTTTTGGAAAGTCATACCCATTTTAGGAACACTAACCGTAGATTTTAATTTGCCTGCTTTAGCAAATTTGCTGAAGTTAAGTACCATACCTTGCATCTCTGCTTCAAATACGGTTTTTACATCTTTAATAGTTGCAATTACTTTTTCGCCACCTATTAAGCTGATGTGTTTGTTGTAAACGCTTTCTGCTGTTACACCTGCTGGAGCTGCAACAATCGTTGTGTTTTCAACTGCATTGCCATAGTTATCTACATAGTCGATAGTGCCATTGCTTGCAAATGCTTTTAATTTAGGAGCTACTTCTTCTTTGCTACCTACTACAATGATATTTGCATTGTCTGGATTGATGTATTTTTCAGCCATCGCTTTTACATCTTGCGGAGTAACAGCAGCTAAATTTTTCAAGTAGTTGTTATAATAATCTTTAGGCATTTTATAACGATCGATATTGATCGCAAATTGTGCAATACGACCAGGGTTTTCTAAACCTAATGCAAAAGCACCCGACATATTGTTGATGATATTTTGTAAATCTTCGTTAGGTACTAATTCGCTATTCAGTTTACGCATCTCTGCTAATAATTCTGTAATCGAGCTATCTGTTACTATGTTTCTACATTTAGCATACCCTTTGAAATTACCATAGATATCATCAATGTCAACGCTGGAATAAGAACCGTAAGTCCAACCGTGTTTTTCACGAAGATTTAAAAATAAACGACCTTGAGAACCACCACCTAAAATAGTATTGGTTACATTCAATTTAATTACATCTTCTGTACCCGGTTTGATATCTACAGGGTAGGTAACATTAAATACACTTTGTACCGCACCTTCTCTTGCTGCAAAAACAACGCGATTGTTTTCTGGTTCGGTTGGAGTAGGGTAGTTTGCTACCGGCACTTCTGCACGTTGCCATCCATTGAAATATTTTTCAATTAAAGGTTTGATTTCCGCTAAGGTTACATCACCTACAATAGCCATATACGCTACATTCGGACGAACATAGGTTTGGAAGTAATTAGTACATGCCGCTAATTCAATATTAGCAACTGTTTTATCCGTAACTACTTCTCCATAAGGATGGTTTTTGCCGAAATTGATTACCGATGTTACATTGTTCAACATCGCATCAGGTTCGTTTTTAGAAGATTCTAATCCCGCTAATAATTGTTTTTTAGCTTTTTCAAATTCATCTTGTTTAAAATCTGCATTGATAAGGATATCACTTAAGATTTCTAATAAAGCTGTTTGATGTTTTTTCAAACTACCTGCAGAAATACCCGAAGTGCTAGCATTTACTTCAGCGCCGATATTATCAATAGCACTACTCAACTCATCTTTAGATTTTGTTTTAGTACCGCTCGTCATCAACTCACCTGCGATTTGAGAAAGACCTGCTGCTTTACCTTCTAAAGCTGGTTTCGTATCAAATTGAATAGAGATATCAAGCGTAGGTAATTTGTGATTTTCTACAACAAATACTTTCAAGCCATTCGCTAAAGTAAATTGTTCTGTTTTACCTAATTTGATTTCAGGAGCAGGTCCTGCTTTCGGACGAATGCTTCTGTCTAAAGTGGTAGTAGGCACAGTAGCTGCTTTTGGAGCGGCTTTCTTAATGGTGCTTTGCGCATAGCTTGCCGAAGCAATAAAGCTAAATGCAGCTATATGTAAAATAATTTTTTTCATGTTGACTGTTTTTTAAGTTAAATGCCGATTTATTTTTTTTCTTCTGATTTAGGTAAATAATCTACCACCAATCGGTTTTCTTTAGTAAGGTATTGTTTCGCAACGCGTAAAATATCTTCTTTAGTTACTTGTTGGTAAAGGGCTAATTCGGTATTTACTAAATTGGTATTTTTTAAATACGTATAATTTGTAGCTAAGTTTTCAATAACACCTAAAATACGACGGTTTTGATTGATGAAATCACTTTCAATTTGGTTCATCAATTTTTTGTATTCTTCGTCCGACATTAAAGTTGTTCTTACTTTTTCAATTTCATCGTTCATAGCTGTTTCTAAATCAGCATTCTTAACGCCCATATTTGCAATTGCAAACATCATCACTACGCCCGGATCTTCACTTGGCATAGGGAAAGCACCTACTTCTACAGCTTTTTGTTGTTTGTCAACTAATGCATTGCGTAAGCGAGAGCTATTGCCTTGCGATAATAATTGCGCTAATAATTGCATAGCATAAGCATCTTTTGTAAATGGCTTAGGCGCTTTATAGCTTATGATTAAAGCCGGCAATTGAATATTGTCGTAAAAAGTAGTGCGTTTTTCAGCTGTTTGTGCTGGCTCTAAGATAGACGGACGGTATAATTCTTTGGTGCCTTTTGGAATGCTACCAAAATATTTAGCAATTAAGGCTTTCGTTTTAATAGGATCGATATCACCACCAATTACTAAAGTTGCATTGTTGGGTACATAGTATGTTTTGTAGAAATTGATGAACTCTTCGATAGTAGCTTCGCTCAAATCTTTATCATAACCAATCGGAGTCCAATGGTAAGGATGCTCGGTAAAGCTGTTTTCGTATACTACTTTCAATAATTGTCCGTAAGGGCGATTATCATAGCTTTGTTTCTTTTCTTCTTTTACTACTTTGCGTTGTGTTTCTACACCAACCGTGTCGATTTTTGCGTGCAACATACGCTCCGATTCCATCCACAAGCCCAATTCTAATTGGTTTGACGGTAAAGATTCGAAATAGAAGGTACGGTCTTGAGAGGTATTCGCGTTTAACTGTCCACCAGCAGCTTGCACTAGTTTCATGTATTCGCCACGTTTGATGTTTTCGCTACCTTCAAACAATAGATGCTCAAAGAAGTGAGCGAAGCCTGTGCGGCCTACTTTTTCGTTTTTAGACCCTACATGGTACATAACAGATACAGCAACGATAGGCGTAGCGTGGTCTTCATGCAAAATAACATGCAAGCCATTAGGCAAATCGTATTCTGTAAATTTGATTTTTTCTGCTGCCGAAGCGTTGCTGCTCAACGCCACAAGTCCAAGAGCTAGAAAGTTTAGAAATCTCAACTTCATTAGATTTATTTTTATAGTTAAAAATGGAAATGTGAAATTAGGGATTTAATTACAAAAAAGGCTCTTGGAGGGATTAAAATATTACGTTAAAAAATAATAATTCGATATAAAATATTCCTTCCGGGCATTAAGCCCTATTTTTGACCTTTCTTATAATTTGAATTGAATATATGATCACAACAGTGCTTTTTGATATGGATGGCTTATTGCTCGATACCGAGCTTTATTGGGGCGAGAGCATGCTTAAGATTGCTGCAAAGCATGGCATCCCCATTACGCGAGAGCACTTTAAAGCAACCACTGGCTTGCGCATCTTTGAAGTTACCGAATATTGGCAACGAAATTTTCCTTGGCAAGGCGCTAGTAGCGAGCAAGTGGCCAATGAGGTATTAGATGATATCACTGCCGTAAGTATGGCTAAGGGTAATATAATGCCAGGTGTTATCAATTTATTACAACAACTCCGTGCTGCTCATTATAAAATAGGCTTGGCTTCTTCTTCGCCGATGCGCATGATTCAGCCTTTAATTCAGCATTTTGAATTGAGTCCTTATTTTGATGCGGTTTGTTCTGCCGATGCAGTGGAGTATGGCAAACCACATCCCGCTGTATTTTTGTATGCTGCCAATCAGCTACAGGCGCAGCAACACGAATGTTTGGTATTAGAAGATTCTCTAAATGGCGTTATTGCGGCTAAAGCAGCACGCATGAAAGTCATTGCCGTGCCCGATGCGCATCAATTACACAATCCTGCTTTTAGTATTGCCGATTTGGTATTGCCAAGCTTAGTGCACTTAGACGATGCACAGTTTAAAGCAATTACTGGGCATTCTTTTTAAGTTGCTTATAACCCCAATTTACAGTAAGAATACCGCCAATAATTAAAGTCACTGCAATTGGAATATTCCAATTAAAGGCTTCTTTTAAGAAAAGGGTACCTAGTACAATGGCTACTATGGGATTGATATAGGCATAGATGGTAACAATGCCTATGGGTAAGTGGCGCAGGGTATACAAATAAAAAGTATACGCCATTACCGAACCCACGATCACTAAATAAAAATAAGCGATAAGCACTTCGGCGTGCTTCCAATCTATATGCTGGTGCTGCTCGGTGCAAGCACTGATTACAAACATAATGCAGCCTCCAATAAATTGTTGCCATCCGGCATTGCTCAAGGGCGCGGTATTGTTTTGAATTCGTTTATTAAAAATACTTCCCAATGCCCAAATCATAGTGGCGGCAAAGAGTGCCGCTACACCCCAAGCATAATTGGCTTGGAGTAGTAAGTGCCAACTGCTTTTAAACATATAAGCGATACCGAAAAAGCCCAGCAGCAAGCCAGCTATGATGTACTTATTTATTTTTTCATTGGGTACTAAAATAATATTGAACAGTACGGCAAAGAGGGGCATCATGCTGCAAATAATAGCTGCTACGGTGCTCTCTACATGCTGCTCGCCCCAGCACACAAATCCATTGCCACCGGCAATAAGCAAGAGGCCTACTACGGCATGTTGTTGTATGCTTTGCCAGCTCCATTGAAATTTTTCTTTCTGCATTGCGGCAATGCCAAACATGAGTATGCCTGCAAGGGTTTGTCGTGCACCGGCAAATAAATAAGGAGGTACGTGCTGCACCGCTACGCGAATGCCAAAATAGGTAGTGCCCCAGGCTATGCTTACAAAGGCTAAGGCGAGCAGTGCTTTTTGTTTTACCGTCATGAATTACTTGGTTTTTTTCGTTGGTTTTTTTGTACTGGTTTTTTCTTCTTTAAGGCGCACTACCACCCATTCATCAATTTGTACTTGAAAAGGTAAATTGCCAATTTTAATGAGGTGTTTTTTATCTTTCAATTCCACTAGGGTGCCAATTTGATGATTGAGTTTGTTGCGCATCAAATCGCCCAACTTGGGAATGCCGCCAACAGTTTCAAAACGCTTATCGGCCTTATTGGCCATAGCGGCATTGGCTTGCAGTTG
>CAMBYG010000039.1 GCA_945872085.1 Chitinophaga pinensis
ATCAAAGAACGACTAGAACAAGCAAAATTAAAGCAAGAACAAATAAGACAGAATGCCTTAAAACTTGCAGAGGAACGAGCTGCTCAAAGAGCCTTAATGATGGCTGCTGCAAAAGAAAGAAGGGATTCTATAATGCGGGTAAATCAAGAAAAATTAGCGCTTAAAAGAAAACAATTTTCTCTAGACTCGCTATACAAAACAAAATACTACAAAGATAGTATAGCAAATGTTTTTGTTCGAAATGATAGTACTAAAAACGCCTTGCTAGATACTATTAAATCAGAAAAGACAGCTTTAGTAATTAAAGAAAAAGTAAAAAAAGAGAAGCCTGTAGTAGTTTCAAAAAAAGAGCTAAAACTCAAAGCCTTTGCCGCCCGAAATTTGGATACATTAGAAGGCATTCAAACAAGAAATGCAATTGACATTCCAAAAGAAAATACAACTACCGTTACCAATACCATAGCCGTTAACCCAATCAACATACCTAAAAATCCTATAGCCTTACAGCAAGTAGCGCAAGATGAATTTGATGAATTAAAATTCGAATTAGACAAAGTAGTATATGCTTATGTAGAAAGCGAAGAAACAATAGCTTCCCCTGAAACAACTACCAACTCTACTCAGCAAGACAACATAGAGGCCAACAAAGGGAATACTAAACAACCCATTTACTATACCGTAAAAAAGGGAGATACCTTATTCGGCATTGCCAAAAAATTTAAAGTAAGTGTGAAACAACTCAATAGCTGGAACAAACTAGATTTTACAGAAGTAAGAACAGGAACCAAGTTAATTGTACAACCTTAAACTTATGCAAACTATTCAACTACATGATAAGCACTTTGCACCTTATATAGATGCAGCTGCAATTGAAGCGCGCATTATAGCATTAGCGAAGCAAATAGACGCAGACTACAAACAGGAAAGACCCTTATTTATTGGCATACTAAATGGATCATTTTTATTTGCAGCTGATCTATTTAGACACTTGAATATTGAAGCAGAAATTTCCTTTATAAAACTTGCTTCCTACAAAGGCACAAGTTCTACCGGCAATGTGATTACAGCAATTGGCTTAGAAGAAGATTTAAGCAATCGCCATGTTGTGATTATTGAAGATATTATTGATACCGGCAAAACATTGCATAGTTTTATGCACGAGTTAAAAAACCGAGCTCCTAAATCTATTAAAATTGCCAGTTTCTTAACTAAGCCAAGTGCCTTACAATTTCCAATTACAGCAGATTATGTAGGTTTTGAAATACCTAATAAATTTGTTGTTGGCTATGGGTTAGACTATGACGGATTGGGAAGAAACATCCCTTCGCTTTATCAGTTATCTGAATAGAAAATAGGCAGTTCTTTAGTGGCTATTAATTGAGCCTTGTAGGCATAATCCCACAAGGTTTGAATTGCCAAAGTGCCCTCTTCACCTAAATCAGTAGAAAAATCATTTACGTACAACTGAATATGCTTTCGCATTACCGCATCACTCATTTCTTGAGCATGTTCTTTTACATAAGGCGCTAATTCAGGATAGTGATTCCAGGCATAGGCAATACTCTCTTTTATTAATTGATCAATTTGCAAGCACACCTCTTTAGGCAAAGAGCGCTTTGCCACAATACCACCCAGAGGAATAGCTGAAGACGAAGTCGATTCCCACCAATCACCAAGATCCTTTATTTTATGTAGTCCTTTATCTTGATAGGTAAACCTGTTTTCATGAATAATCAATCCTGCATCTACTCGCTGATCTAATACAGCTTGCTCAATATCACTAAACAACATCACTTCTTTTTTAGTAGCATTAGGATAAGCCAATTGTAATAATAAATTAGCCGTAGTATTAAGACCAGGTATAGCTATGCTTGCTCGCTCTAAAAAAGTTGCATCTGCTTGCCATTGCTCCATTCCTTTTTTATGCGTTATCAATAAAGGGCCCACTCCCTTACCTAAGGCACTTCCTGCATGCATAAGCGCATACTGAGAAGCACATTGCAAAAAGGTATTGAAGCTCAATTTAGTAATGGCCAATTTACCTGCAAAAGCCCAATTGTTTAGTGTTTCTACATCCTCCATAAACACTTCAAATTCAAAACCTTTAGTATCGATTTTACGATTTACTAAGGCGTCAAAAATAAAGGTGTCATTGGGGCATGGACTAAATCCTAGGGTGATTTTCATGTATTAAATTTCAACAAAATTAAGCTTCTTTAAAATACTTTTTACAATTTGTTTTATAAACTACGTCCTCTATATTAGTAGTTAATTTAGTACCTTTATGTACTAAATACCCTTCAATGATCGTAGCGGTTTACAATAGAACATTTGGCAAAGAAGATATTCCTGCTATAAGTAAAATTTTAACGGCTTTACAAGCCCATAAAATTCAACTTGTATTTTATAAGGATTTCTATACCCAATTGAAAGACAGCTTCGCATTTGAAGAATCACCTAGCTTTTTTACTAGTCGGCTAGATTTACCCTTACAAACCGATATGCTTATAAGCCTAGGCGGTGATGGTACGATGTTGGACACGGTTAGTTTTATAGGCGATTCTAATATTCCACTTATAGGCATTAATCTTGGGCGTTTAGGCTTTCTAGCTGCCATCAGTGAAAACGAGGCTGCCGACGCTATAGAATCCTTAGTAAGAGGATCCTATACAATAGAAAAAAGGTCTTTATTGCATTTAGAATCTAGCATGCCCATTTTTAAAGATGCTCCATTTGCACTAAACGAATTTACATTGCATAGAAAAGACTCCTCTTCTATGATAAAAATTCATACCTACTTAAATGGCGAATTTTTAAATACCTATTGGGCAGATGGGTTAATTGTAGCCACTCCAACAGGTTCTACGGGCTATTCTTTGAGTTGTGGTGGACCCGTTGTATTCCCTCAAACATCAAGTTTTGTAATTACACCCGTAGCTCCGCACAACCTCAGTACCCGTCCAATTATTGTACCCGATGACAATGTGATATCCTTTGAATTGGAAGGAAGAACTGATCATTTTTTATGTACCTTAGATTCGAGAACAGAATCCATACCAACCAGTATTCAGTTGGCCGTAAAAAAAGAAAATTTTACTATTTCTTTAATTCGACCAGACGAACACAATTTCTTAAAAACTATTCGTCAAAAATTATATTGGGGAATTGACAGAAGGAATTAAATGAAAACTATGAAAAAAGTGATTTGTTATACCCTATTAATTTTACTTACTTGTTTAAAAACACAAGCTCAATCTTTTTATGGCACTAAAGAATGGGGGTTGGTAAGTGGCGGCAGTTTATATTTTGGAGACTTAAACGATCGTTATGGTTTTCAAGAAATTTACCCGGCTTTAGGTTCTTTCTTCAGGCTGCATTTCAATCCTTATATTTCTTTACGCGCATCTATTTTGCAATCAAAAGTTGGATATAGCGATGCCTATTCAAGTAATATTTATAATAAAACGCGCAACTTAAGTTTTAAAAGCAATATCACAGAGTTTGCCATTCAGGGCGAGTTTAATTTCTTTCGATTTTATACCGGTGACGAACGCTATCGTTTTACGCCCTATTTAACGGGTGGAATAGGATTATTTTTATACAACCCCTATGCAAGTATTGATGGTCGCGATTATGATTTAAGACCTTTGGGTACCGAAGGACAAAATATGGATATGTATGCCGACCGCCGCTATAAAAACTATGCCTTCAGTTTTCCTATAGGTTTAGGTGTTAAGTACTGGGTATTTCCCGGCATGAATATAGGTGTGGAAATTGTAAATAGACTCACTACAACCGATTATTTGGATGATGTAAGTGCCCGCTATGTGGGAGCAGATAAATTTCCTAATGATCCTCAAAATCCCAATCCAGCTTTTCTATTACAAGATCGATCTATTGAAGTAGGTAGCGATCCATTAGGAAGAATCAATAAACAAAGAGGCAACGGAAATACCAACGATCAATATATGATGGTCTTATTTCATTTTACATTCCAATTTAAGACCTATTCGTGCCCTCAACAAATGACCCAAGATTATTCTAATTACTAATATCCAAAGTCACATTTAACCATTCTTGATCAAAGGTTGCATTGTAACGTTTATAGAATTTAATAGCTTCGGTATTCCAATCCAATACCTGCCACATAATAGCGGGTAAGTTTTTTTGTTTTGCTTCAAAAATCAATTGCGACATGAGCAATCTGCCAATGCCTTTTGAGCGCCATTCTTCTGTAACAATTATATCTTCGAGATACATTCGTTGTCCTTTCCAGGTAGAATAACGAATATAATACAAGGCCATGCCAATTATTGTTTCTTCTTGCGTTTCTGGATCTATAACGCAAGCAACTAAAGCCCACCAAACGGGCTGATTAGAAAAGCCACTCGTTTTAAAATGCGCTAGCGAAACAGTAACAGCTTCAGGTGCTTTTTCAAAAACAGCAAGTTCCTTAATGAGTTCTAAAAGCGCTTCGCAATCTTCTTCTTTAGCTTTGCGAATAACTATTCTTGGTTCAGACATAGGTTTAACAAAATTATGTACAATGATACAAGAAGTAAAACGTTATAACAAAGAAAAATGTACTTTTATAAATCAAAGCTTTGTTAATAAATTAACCGCCAATACTATACTATGCAAGCCATACAATTACTTTGGGTAGATGATGAAATCGATTTACTAAAACCTCATATTTTATTCTTACAACAAAAAGGATATGAAGTGGCTAGTGTTACAAATGGCTATGACGCACTAGATTATTTACAAGAGCATAGTATAGACCTTGTGATATTAGATGAAAGCATGCCGGGCATGACGGGCTTAGAAACGCTATCTAAGATTAAAGAACTTTTCCCTTATATACCCATAGTGATGGCTACTAAAAATGAGGCAGAATATGTAATGGAAGATGCTATTGGCAATCAGATAAGCGACTACTTAATAAAACCGATACACCCCAATCAAGTCCTTATTTCTATAAAAAAAATTATTGATGGCAAGCGTCTCATTGCTGAAAAAACAAGCGCTAATTATCAACAAGAATTTACCAAGTTATTTATGGCCTTGCAAGCCAATCCAAACCATGCAGAATGGATGGAATTATACAAAAAATTAGTGTTTTGGGAATTAGAGTTGAGCAAAAGTAACAGTGCTGAAATGATGGAGATTTTGCAGCATCAAAAAGCCGAAGCGAATAAGGATTTCTTTAAGTTCATCCAAAAAAACTATTGCAAATGGATAGCAACTGATACAGAACGGCCTTTACTATCGCCTGAGGTATTAGCCCAAAAAGTATTTCCGCAATGCAATAAAGAGCAAGCTACTTTTCTTTTAGTGATCGACAATCTTAGATATGACCAATGGAAAGTGATAGAGCCCTTTTTATTAGAAGATTTTAAAATTAATGAAGAGGATCTTTTCTTTAGCATATTGCCAACCGCGACACAGTATGCTAGAAATGCTTTGTTTGCTGGACTAACACCCTTTGAAATAGCCAAGCAATTTCCAGATAAATGGAGAAATGATGATGATGATGACGGTAAGAATAAATTTGAATTCGAATTCTTACAAAATAATCTTAAAAGAAATAAATTAGATCATTGGAAAGTAGATTATGTAAAAGTCACTAACAACGAACATGCCAAACTATTAGAGGATCAAATTCATAATTATCTAAACAATGATTTGACTGTTATTGTATATAATTTTGTGGATATGCTATCGCATGCGCGTACAGAGATGGAAGTGCTCAAAGAACTAGCAAGTGATGATCATGCCTATCGTTCGCTTACTGCTAGCTGGTTCGAACATGCGCCACTGTTCAAAGCCTTGAAGAAAATTGCTTCTAAAAATATCCAACTTATTATCACCACCGACCATGGCACCATGCAGGTAAAAACACCTAGTAAGTGTATAGGCGACAAACAAACGAGTAGTAATCTACGTTATAAGCATGGTAAAAATATGAGTTACGAAGAGAAGCAAGTGTTTGTAGTTAAAGACCCTAAAGAAGCTGGACTTCCAAGCCAATACTTAAACTCGAGCTATATTTTTGCCAAAGAAGATGTGTATTTATGCTTCCAAAATAATTACAATCATTATGTCAATTATTATAAAAACACCTTTCAACATGGAGGCATTTCACTCGAAGAGATGCTAGTGCCTATTATAAGTTTACAATCTAAGTGATTACAAATACATAAAAGCTGCTAGACAAGAAAAGATTCCTAGTAATAAACCACTTATCAATTCTATATTGGTATGTGCTTGCAAAACTTTTCTGCTTAGCAGAACAAGTATAGCGCATGAGCAAGCAATGATGAAAAAAGGCAAGGAGAAGGGCATGCAAAAAGTAATGCCTATTAAAGTGCCCGCTGCGGCTGCATGCATACTTATTTTAAAAAATATGTTAAGTACAAACATGGCAATGAGCCCCCAAAATTGTGCTAGAAAATAAACTATTAACACGGTAGGTATAGCTGGTATAGTCTTCAAATTATGAAGTACGTGATAGGCCCAGAAATAGAATACCATAGACCCTATTAAGGGTATAATTCTATCTTTAGCATCCGTCATAGTAATAGTCTTAATAAAATCTAAGCGTTTTAATAAGACCACCAATAACAGTGGGAAAAAACAGGTATTGATAACAATTATAGCAAACCATTTATTGATAACAGCCCAAGTAAAGGTACTAAAAGCAGCTACTGGCAATAAAAAAAATAGTAGGAAAGCAATAGATGGAATAAAAACCGGATGAAAAATATAAGAACTTAGAGTAGCAAGTTGCTGTATGAAATTTTTATTATTGTTATTCGTATTCATAACAACAAAAGTACATACTATTATTAATTTTCCTTTACTATTTTATAAATTCGGCCCTAACCATTTTGCAAGTTCATCAATGGGCATTTGCTTTTCTTGTGCATAGGCAGACAATTGATCTTCTTGTATTTTACCAACACCAAAATAAACACTTTGTGGATGACTAAAATACCAACCACATACCGAAGAAACAGGATACATAGCTAAGGATTCCGTTAGATTTACACCTATAGATGCTGTAGCATTCAGCATTTTAAACAACTTTAATTTCTCGGTATGATCTGGACAAGCCGGATACCCAGGTGCTGGTCGGATACCTTGGTAACTTTCTTTAATTAATTCTGCTTGCGTAATAGCTTCATTTGGAACATAACCCCAAATTTCTTTTCTCACTTTTGTATGTAGCCATTCTGCAAGGGCTTCTGCTAAACGATCTGCAATAGATTGCAAAAGTATCTTATTGTAATCATCATGTGCATCTGTAAATTTAGTTAATAGCGGTTCTATACCATCTATCGTTACCGCAAATGCACCCATATAATCTTCTTGATTAGGCGCTATAAAATCGGCTAACGAATAATTTGGTTCACCCACAGCTTTTTTAGCTTGCTGACGCAAAAACACAAGTTGCTCAACGGTATTATGCTGTTCGTCTTTGATAAGAATGGTATCTGCTTTCACCTTTTCTACTTGCCACAAACCCATTACTGCTTTTGCTTGTAGCCAATTGTCTTTTATAATTTGCTGAAGCATAGCTTGCGCATCTGCAAATAATTTTTTTGCTTCTTCCCCTTGGCGAGCATCTTCTAAAATTGCAGGAAATTTACCTTTCATTTCCCATGTTATAAAAAATGGGGTCCAGTCTATAAACGAAACGATCTCTTCAATAGATACATTGATTTTTTGCACTCCGAGTTGCTTAGGCACATAAGGCGCAAACTGGCTCCAATCGATGCGGGTAGCATTTTGTTTAGCTACATCATAACTAATATAATCTTTAGCAAATTGCTTAGCATTATAATCAGCTGCTAACTGTTCGTATTCCGTTTTTAAATTCGATAAAAATTCTTTTTTTGTAGCGTCTTTTAATAAGGTGCCCGCAACAGTAACCGATCTGCTTGCATCCAAAACATGCACAACACCCGTATTGATCTCAGGCTGAATCTTCACGGCCGTATGCATTCTAGAAGTAGTAGCGCCGCCAATTAACAAGGGTTGTTGCATACCTCTTTTTCTCATGTTTTTAGCCACGGAAACCATTTCATCTAGTGATGGCGTTATTAAGCCGCTAAGTCCAATAATATCTACTTGATGTTTTGCTGCTTCATCTAAAATTTTATCTCCTGGCACCATAACACCTAAATCAATTACCTCATAACCATTACATGCCAACACAACACCTACAATATTCTTGCCAATATCATGTACATCTCCTTTTACGGTAGCTAACAAAATTTTAGCGGCTCCTTGCGTTTCTGTATTTACAGTTCCGGCATTGATATGTGCTTGTTTGCGTTCCTCTTTTTCTAACTCAATAAAAGGGGTTAGTAATGCAACGCTTTTTTTCATTACGCGGGCACTTTTTACTACCTGTGGTAAAAACATTTTTCCCGAGCCAAACAAATCACCTACTTTATTCATACCCGCCATCAAAGGGCCTTCTATTACTTCTAATGGAGTAGCATATTGTATGCGTGCAGCTTCTGTATCTTCATCAATATAGGTAGTGATGCCGTTTACTAAAGCATGTATTAGTCGATCTTCAACGGAGCTCGTACGCCATGCCTCATCAACTTTTTCTACTTTATCTACCGACTTCACTTGTTCTGCGTAAGCAATCAATCGATCTGTAGCCTCATTATTTGTATTGTTTTGATTTAAGATAACCGCTTCGCATAAGGCTTTTAATTCCGGTACTATCTGATCATACACAGCTAATTGACCTGCGTTAACAATGCCCATATCCATACCCGCTGCAATAGCATGATATAAAAATACCGCATGCATAGCCTCTCTGACGGTTTCATTGCCTCTAAACGAAAACGACAAATTACTAACACCGCCGCTAATTTTTACTAGAGGGTAATTATTTTTAATGATGCGCGTAGCTTCAATAAAATCTACAGCATAGGTATTATGCTCTTCTAAACCTGTAGCTACTGCAAAAATATTTAAATCAAAAATGATATCCTGAGGCTGAAAACCTACTTGTTGTGTAAGAATAGAATAAGCCCGTTCTGCTATAGCCACTCTTCTATCTAAAGTATCTGCTTGTCCTTGCTCATCAAAAGCCATAACAATAACTGCTGCACCAAATGACAAACATATTTTGGCCTGTTTTAAAAATTGTTCTTCCCCTTCTTTTAGTGAAATAGAATTAACGATGCATTTTCCTTGCACGCATTTCAATCCCGCATGTATGATTTCAAATTTAGACGAATCAATCATGATAGGAATGCGGGCAATATCAGGCTCTGCTTGTAATAAATTAAGGAAGGTAGTCATAGCCCATACGCCATCCAATAAAGCATCATCCATATTTACGTCGAGCACTTGTGCTCCATTTTCTACTTGTTGGCGAGCTACAGATAACGCTTCTTCAAAATTATGCTCTCTAATAAGACGAGCAAATTTCTTAGAACCGGTAACATTGGTGCGCTCTCCTACATTCACAAAATTTGTCTCTGGTCGCACAATCAAGGGCTCTAAACCAGCTAAGCGTAAATAAGGTTGGATGGTATTCATAACTATTTTTTTTGTTCTAAATATTCTAAAATAAGGTCAGCTTCTTGATTATATAATTTCAATTTATTTTTTTCGGTAACAACAAAAGCAACCGATTGCAACAATTGAAAATAGCGTTGTTCAAGTTCCATTCGTTGATCACAATAGCGTTTGGTTCCAGCTATCGCAGTCAAATGCCATTTGGCAGCTTTTGTTGCATAAGATGCAGAGTAATTATTACAAAAGGATGTTCCAAAAAATTGCTTATTATTTATTTGTAGGCTTACATTTTTCAGAAGTGCTTCATCTAAGGGTGCACGTTCTGCATGCCACATATTAGTAAGCATCCATTTTTTATTTTTCACCATTGCCGCACGAACAGCAGGCTTTTTGTTTATAATTTTCAAGAGACGATATACATATAATGGTCCGTCAGAAGGGGGATGAATAAAAGAATCTACTTGTACAGATAATAGATACTGATAGCCAGGCACTAAAGTAAACCCATTGATACCAAAACAGGTAGTAGTTTCATTTTGATCTAGCTTCTTATATTCCAAGCACTGCATAGGCATCATACCATAGCAAATTGTTTTAAACGGCATAACGTTCCAAATCTCTTTTCTAAGATGTTGGATATTAGTTTCTTGGGCATAAGCAGGCATGGTGCATGCCAAGTAAATAATAGATAGTAACTTTTTCATAAAATTTAAATTTATAGTTTAACGGGTAATTTTCTTGGCTTGCATTGGCTAACAGCTGAAGCGATAGCTTTAATATGATCTGGTGTAGTGCCACAACATCCCCCTACGATATTCACCCAACCAGCATTTGCCCAATCAATAATAAATTGTGCTGTTTGCGATGGCGTTTCATCATAAGCACCCATAGCATTAGGCAAGCCGGCATTTGGATAAGCCGATACATAACAAGATGCTATTGTAGCTAACTCTTCTACATGTACTTTCATTTCATTGGCGCCTAATGCGCAATTAAGACCAATGCTCAGCGGCTGAGCATGCTGTAATGAAATATAAAATGCTTCAAGGGTTTGACCACTTAATGTGCGACCAGAAGCATCGGTGATAGTGCCGCTAATCATAATGGGTAAGGGTTCTCGGTTATGATCATCGAAATAATTGTTAACAGCAACAATAGCTGCTTTGGCATTTAGGGTGTCAAAAATAGTTTCTATCAGCAATATATCTACACCACCATCTACCAATCCTTTTACTTGTTCGTAATAGGCAGCAACAGCTTCATCAAAGGATAAGGCTCTATATCCTGGGTTATTAACATCGGGTGATAAACTGAGCGTTTTATTCATTGGCCCTATAGCCCCTGCAACAAATTTCTCTACGCCTTGCTGGTTAGTTTCTTTTGCATATTCTTCAATGGCTTGCTTAGCACAACGCGCAGCAGCTACATTGATTTCGTAAGCCAACTCTTGCATGCCATAATCTGCTAACGAAACCACTTGCGCATTGAAGGTATTGGTTTCTATAATATCTGCACCTGCATGCAGATATTGTTTATGAATGTCGGTTATAATTCTTGCTTGCGTGATAGATAAAAGATCGTTATTCCCCTTTACATCACTTGGCCAATCCATAAATCGATCGCCACGATAATCGGCCTCTTGTAGCTGATGACGCTGAATCATAGTGCCCATAGCACCATCAATAATAAGAATTCGATCTTCTAGAAGTTGTTGTATTCGTTTCATAAATTTTTATATAAAAAACTAAGAAACGAGAGTAGATAGGCGTATATACCGATTCGTTTATTAGTTCTGTTGAAAACACGAGCAAGGTCGAACAATAAACAAATCTACCTTGCACTGCAAATATATCAATTTTTAATCTTAATAAAAAAACTACCTCTTTTAATAAGCTTAAAATTATTTTAAATCCGTTGCTTTTTTTAGGGTTATCTCTCTACTAACACTCGTATGTAAACCACTTAATTTCTTGTCGTTATGATCCAATAGACTTATGGTAATAGTAGCTTTCCCTGGTCGTAAGTTTTTCACGAATAGTGGCTCCCATGAAGTGGTAGTGAAGCTTGTATCTCTTTTTACTTTTTTACCTTGGTTTACAATGCTCACTTTTACTTTCATGCTATCTGGATGAATAGAGGCATTTACTACATAGTAATCTAAAAGCACCTTTTCCATATCGGCTCCTACATATTCACCTTTGGGTCGACTATAAAAAAGCATCGGTTTTTTAGACGGTTCTAATTGGCTTAAATTCCCTTTTTTATCAATTTTAAAGTGATATAATTGCGCTGCCTTTTTTTCTTTTATTGATTCGTGATAAGAGCGCGACAAAAATACCAATACATAATGTTCTGAGTTTTTAGCAACCCTAATACTATGCTTTGGTTCATACAAAGCTGTATAGGGTTTATTATCCATAATAAAATGAATATGCTGTCCTTTTGTTGCATTATTGCATCCTTTATCGGTAGCATCTTCTGTTTGCACACTGAGTTCATAACCTTTTACCGAGAAGTTAAACTCTACTTTCACAGAATCATCTGCATCCATACTAGCTTGCACGGTAGCTATAGCAATTTTAGCATCGGGAAATTTAGGAGAAGGCGGAACGGCTTCTATCATTAAGTGGGGAGGCACTTTTTCTACAGTATCCTTACCAGCAGCAGCATCTGTTGAGGTAGATGAACAAGCGGTAAACATCAAAGATGTTAAAACACACAAAGCTATCAATACGCCATACTTCATTTTCATACAACTAAATTTATTTATCAAAACTACGTTACTTATTGTTAAGAGCGGCTAAAAGGGGCTTATTTTTTGAGAAAATTTTAAGTTTTGAGTAGTAAAAAAATCGATTATTAAAACCTATTTTTGTTTTCTACAATTATTTTAATCTATGCCTGGTTTTGAATTATTTGGCGCTGATGAGCGTAAAGAAGTAAACGACGTTTTAGAAACGGGAATTTTAATGCGTTATGGCTTTGATGCTGCTCGCAAAGGAATTTGGAAATCTATAGAACTAGAAAATGCTATAAAAGAGCGTTTCCAAACGCCTCATGCGCAATTGGTAAGCAGTGGTACAGCCGCTTTAACAACTGCAATGGCAGCATTGGGCATAGGTTATGGAGATGAAATTATCATGCCGGCTTTTACCTTTGTAGCAAGTTTTGAAGCCGTAGTTTCTGTTGGTGCTATTCCCGTATTAGTAGATATAGACAACTCGCTTACACTAGATCCAATAGCGGTTAAAAATGCTATTACACCTAAAACAAAAGCCATCATGCCCGTGCATATGTGTGGCTCTATGGCCGATTTAGATGCCTTACAAGCTATTTGCAAAGAGCATAATATTTTACTTTTAGAAGATGCCTGTCAAGCTATTGGTGGTACGTATAAAGGTAAACCCTTAGGAAGCATAGGCGATGCAGGCACCTTTTCATTTGACTTTGTAAAAACAATGACCTGTGGGGAAGGTGGTGTAGTAATGACGAAACATGCCGATGTATATACCAAAGCGGATCAATATAGCGACCATGGCCATGATCATGCTGGGAAAGATAGAGGCGCCGACTTACATCCATTTGTTGGTTATAATTTTAGAATTTCAGAATTACATGCTGCTGTTGGATTAGCTCAAATAAAACGATTAGACAGCTTTTTAGCTTTACAAAAACGCAATCATCAAATCATAAAAGAAGCATTACAGAGCATACCTGAAATTACCTTTAGAGTACTTCCTGATGAGGCTGGAGATAGTTGTTCTTTTATCAGTTTCTTTTTACCAAGTGAAGCGCTTACACAAAATGTTGTAGCTGCATTTGCCGCTCAAGGTATAGCGGGTAATTTTTACTGGTATAGCAACAATTGGCACTATATTAGCAAATGGGATCATTTAAAAAATGCAGCCTTTATGAACCATCTTCATCCCGATCATAAAGCGCAGATTATCCATCATGCTACAAAATCTTTTGCACAAAGTGATGCCATCATGAGCAGATGTATATCTTCTGCCATAAGCATAGGATGGACGGAAGACCAAGTTAAAGAACGCGCAAGCGCAATGGCAAATGCCATCAAATCTGTTTTGCAATCGAATTAAAATTATAATTGCTTTTTCTAATGATGAATACCACTGAATTATTAAAGAAAGTAAGGCAAATTGAATATAAGACCAAAGGCCTAAGCAACCATTTATTTTCTGGCGCTTACCATTCTGCTTTTAAAGGCAGAGGCATGTCGTTTAGCGAAGTACGAGAATACCAATACGGAGATGACGTTAAAAACATTGATTGGAATGTTACCGCTCGCTTCAAAACACCATTCGTAAAAGTATTTGAAGAAGAACGTGAACTCACTTTAATGCTATTGGTAGATATTAGTGGCAGTAGCTTGTTTGGAACCCAACAATTAAATAAACGAGCATTAATAACCGAAATTTGTGCGGTTCTCGCCTTCTCTGCTAATACCAACAATGACAAGGTGGGCGTTATTTTTTTTAGCGACAAAGTAGAATACTACATTCCGCCTAAGAAAGGCAAATCACATATATTAAGAATCATAAGAGAACTCCTCGCGCAAGAACCAAAAGCACAAAATCAAACAGCCGTTGGAGAAGCATTGCAATTTTTAAACGCCACGGTAAAGAAAAAAACAATCTGCTTTCTAATTAGCGATCTTATCTCCAAGCCCTTTGATAAAGAGTTACAAATTGCAGCGAAAAAACACGATTTAATTGGAGTACAGGTTAGCGACACCCTCGACGAAACCCTTCCAAATCTTGGATTAATAGATCTTATCGATGCAGAATCTGGAAAAACGATTACGGTAGATACCAGCAGCGCTGCGCTTAGAAGCAACTATCATCAAGCCTTTAAGCAGCATCAACACTATGCACAGCAAAGCTTTAGAAAACAAAACGCCACACTGCTGAAGATGACTACCGATTCGGATTATATAAAAATATTACAAGGTTTTTTTAAAAATAGATAAGCTATGCAACGTATCCTCTTTATAGGTTTCATTTTGTTGTGGAGCATTGCAAGTAATGCACAAACAGCGGCTACGGTGCAAGGCAAAGTAGACGCAAAACAAATTAGCGTGGGTGATCGCATACATTATTTTTTAGAAGCTACTATTCAAAAAAATAAAGGAACCCTACAATGGCCTGCGCTACCAGACACCTTTAATAATTTAGAAATAATAGAAAAAAACAAAATTGACACCAGCTTTGCAGGCGATCTCATCACCTATAAACAACAATTACAATTAAGTGGTTTTGACTCTGGCTCTTTTTTAATTCCAAGTTTTAGATTTCAAGTCCAACCTATCGGACAAGCTAGCTACGAATTAAAAACAGATTCTTTTTACATTAACATCAAAACACTTAGCGTAGATACCACCAAGCCGTATAAAAACATTAAAGACATTATTGCTGTAGATACCACTTGGAGAGACTATCTATCTTGGATACTAGGAATTCTTATTGGATTACTACTGGGCATTCTACTTGTTTGGTACCTACTAAAACGAAAAGGGAAAAAACTAAAAGACCTATTCGAAAGAAAAAAAGAAACTATCTATGAGCGTGCGTTAAGAGCATTAGATACCTTAGACAAAGAAAAATTATGGCAGTACAATCAATCGAAAGAACATTATTCTCGCCTTACAACAATAATAAGAACTTACGTGGAAGAGCGCTTTGGCTTACCCATGTTGGAACAAACCACGGATGAATTTATTCAAAATGCAAAACATCATCCTGCATTGCAACCGTATTTTCATTCCTTGGTTGACTTATTACAAATTGCAGACATGGCTAAGTTTGCCAAAGCACAACCGCTACCTGAAGAACATATCAAATCATTAGAAATTGCTAAATTATTTATTGTCAACAGCACGCCTAATGAAACGCAAGAAAAGAAATAAAACATGTGGATCCTTATAAACGATATCAATCACATTAGCTTTGCTAATCCTTATTTTTTTGCACTTCTCTTTATAGTGCCGCTTTACTTTTATTATCAAAAAAAGAAAACGAATACGAGTTACTTTAGGCTGTCTTCTACAGCTGCATTAGAAACACAGCCACCCAATTGGAAAGTGAAAACAGCTTGGATTTTAAATGCACTTACTTACATAATTTTTATTTGCTGCGTAATAGCTTTAGCAAGACCACAAACGAGCAATGTTTCAGAATCTATAGACAGCGAGGGAATAGATATGGTATTAGCCATGGACATCTCCGGTAGTATGTTGGCAGAAGATTTAAAACCCAACCGCATTGAAGCAGCAAAAAAAGTAGCAAACAATTTTATTGATCAACGACCAAGTGACCGAATAGGCTTAGTGATTTTTTCAGGAGAGAGCTTTACACAATGTCCTATTACTAGCGATCACGGCGTTTTGAAAACACAATTGTCAGCATTAAAAAGTGGTTTGTTGCAAGATGGCACCGCTATTGGAATGGGATTGGCAACAGGTGTAGATAGATTACGCTCTGCCAAAGGGAAAAGTAAAGTATTAATATTACTGACAGACGGCGTTAATAATACTGGCTTAATTGACCCTATGAATGCGTTGGAAATTGCAAAATCATTCGGCGTACGAGTATATACTATTGGTGTAGGCACAACGGGCAAAGCCCCTTATCCGCAAACAATGCCCGACGGATCGGTGCAAAAAACCATGATGGAAGTACAAATAGATGCTGCCTTACTCACAAAAATTGCTAGCGAAACAGGCGGCAAATATTATAGAGCTACCGGCAATAATGCATTAGAACAAGTATATAAAGAAATTGACCGTTTAGAAAAAACAAAAATTGAAATGAGCGCCTATCGCCATTACAAAGAATTGTTTGGCATCTTTTTATGGATAGCGATCATTGCACTGATAGCACAACTAGCCTTACAACTTTGGGTATACCGAAAAATAACCTTATAAATAAAACTCCCTTAGGGGAGTTTTATTTTTTATGGTATGCTTATTTAGGAATGTTTGCGTAAAAACTTAATCACCAATACAATAACGTAAATGATTAATACTAAGTTGAAAATCTGCCAAGCAGCTGTGGCGTATGTATAAAAAGAGTTTACAAAAAGCATGGTTTAGAGGTTTAAGGGATAATATTTACTAAAATTAATTTACCAGTGTTAGGGTTATAATTAAATTGATAAGTTATTGAATCTGAAAATAATGTTCCAATATTTTCAATAAAAACAAAGTAACTAGTAGTGCCAAAAATAGAAATTAAATAAGTCCCATTGGATAAAGGCGTAATTGAATATGCATTTTGATTATAACTTGTACATAATGTTAGACCACTAATCCATGAATTTACATTGAAATTTGGTGTGCCTGGTAAGCCAGTAGCTACAAAATGGACAGTGTACAAAAGGTGCTCTAGTGAAAACACAGCTTCATTTAAAGGAGTTTCAACAGGGGGTATTTTAGAATAGGATTTAATATCTTTATTTGTTGAACTATAATATTTTAATCTATAATTTTCAAATTCTTCTATTGAATTAAAATTCTGACATTTACTTCTATCTACATTTTTTAAAAAGGAAACTTTTAATCCTTTTGCAGTTGCATAATTACTAATTGTTTGTTCCGAAATAGTGTCATTTAAATATCTAGATTTATCGCAGGATACAATTATAGTTGTTAAGGTTAAAAGGAAAAGTAATTTTTTCATGATTTTGAGTTTTTAAATGAATGATTAACTGTTTTAAAAATATTAACAAACATGGATAATGTTAATTAAGAAGAGCTCCTAGGCTGCCCATTTTAATGTAATTACTAACGTGTTTGATATCACAAATGTAATATTTTTTTTTAACTTTTGATGGAAACTTTGTTTCGATTTTATCGAAACAATATATACGTTTTTATATACATTATGGTATCTCACAAGTAAGTATAATAATTACATAAAAATCAATAGAATAAAGCATTTGGCAGCTTTACTACAGTAGCTTAAAAATTGTACTTAGATCAATAAATATTATAAATCCAAAATTTCATCGAAACAAATCGAAACTTTTTTCGAAACTCGAAACAATATTATAGACA
>CAMBYG010000040.1 GCA_945872085.1 Chitinophaga pinensis
GTGCGAGATATGTATAAATGGGATCAATCGTTTTACCAAAACAAATTATTAAACAACGAAACGCTTGAATTAGCCTACGGACCTTGTTCTTTCGAAAAAGCAGGTATAAAAAACTATGGATTAGGTTGGCGCATGTTGTGCTATACCAATGGCAATAAAATCATATACCACAACGGGTGGTGGCATGGCAATAATACTTGCTTCTATCGTTTTATAAAAGAGAATTTTACCATCATTATTTTAGGGAATCGCTTCAATAAAAATATTTATAAGCAACCTAAAGTAATTTATAGTATTATTAAACATACCGATGCCAGTCAGGGTTTTGATGAGGATGAGTAGCTGTTGAGGATGACGTTGAGATTGAGGGATTAGAGGTTAGAGCTGTCATCCCGAGCATGCGAGGGATCTCAATGAAATCAGAAGTGAAAAAATATTACTTGAAAATCATTTTCAAATTTAAATAAATAAAAAAGTCCCGAAGATTTTCGGGACTTTTTTATTTAAGTAGCTTATTCTTACTTCTTTACTATCTCTTCCAAAGAGAACATCGAAGCATAATTATCAGCAATTAATTTTGCATTAGCACCCGGCATATGCACGGTATTTATAATGCTGAAATTAATTGGATTTGGCGAAGCAAATAACTGCGCTGCATTAACATTGATATGGCAATGAAAGGCATTATTATCTATTGCTATCGTTTTATTAAATGGTAAGGTAATAGCACGTACTGCATTATTAGCGCCGCTAAAGCCACCAATATGGAATTTTAACAAATTGCCTGCTGCTGTTGATTTAGGAGCAACACCTTCCATCTTCATGAAAATATAACCAGAGTTCCAAGTCCAGAACATGCCTAGCGCAGGATCTAAAGCGCCTGTTTGCGCACCACTTACATTTCGTAAACTATCTACACCAATTAAAAATGTAACAGAGGTATATTGACCTGGAGCAATTCCAGATACGGTAAACTCACTACTAGATGCATTATTAGCTTGAACTAAATGATAGCTTTCCGCTTCTTTATGCTGCGTGCTACTAGGGCCATTGAAAATAATATTACTGATGTAATAATTAAAAGTAGTTACCTTAAAGGAATCGCCTTGCTGATTTTTATACCATTGCGTATTCAATATCAAATCGGCTGTGTCTGCTTTATTACTAAAATGCATTTCTATGCTACCATTTTTGGGTACTGCAGGTGTAGGGGTTTCGTCTTTTTTACAAGAGCTAGCAAATAAAGTGCTTGCAATAGCAAGCATATAAAAATAGATGTGTATTTTTTTCATTGTTATTTTTTTTAAAGAATTAGGAATTTCATCGAATAGGTTTCGATGGATCAATACTAATCAACTCCCTTAAAGTAAGGAGTTGGAAAATGTATAAAAAGAATTAATACTACTAGGCCCTTGGAGGCTTGAGCAAATAATTGCTATAAGAAAAGGTGTACTGCTTATCGTAAAAAATAATCGGCTTTTTCAAAATCGAAAAAGGATTGTTTAAAGAAGCCTGATTTTCAGGCAATAAAAACTCTAGTATTGCTATCTTATCAGTTTTTACGGGTACTGATGAATTGCTAGGCGATTCTTGGTCCAATTGTTGCATTTTTTTTCGGAGCTGACATTTCCCATTACAATGCATTTTGGGTTTATTTCTATTCTCACATAGTTTTTGAGCGATATAGGTCTTGTTGACTTGATACCAGGCCAATACCAACAACTTGCCTACCGACTGAAAGCCGATTCCAACAATCAAAAGAAAAACGATTAATTTATTCATAACATACTACCATCAAATATTAGACGACCATTAAAATGAAATCTTCTATTTGTTTCTATTGCAAAGTTAATTATAGTCATCGGTTTTATAATCTGATATTAGTCAGTAAAAAGGCAGGTATTATGAAAAAAGGCAAATTGTTATTTGCCGTATATACAAAGACAACAAATAATTAGCCGTTGAAAAGGCAAACTTGAAGGATAATGATCATTGAAAGGAAATAAAAAAGCCCCCAATTTGGGAGCTTAGTGCCTCAGGCGGGAATCGAACCCGCACACGCATTGCTGCATACAGGATTTTAAGTCCTGCGCGTCTACCAGTTCCGCCACCAAGGCTTGGTGTGATTGTTGAACATTACTGTTCGTGCTAAAATAATCTGGTAAGGATTATTAGAGCGGAAGACGAGACTCGAACCCGCGACCCTCACCTTGGCAAGGTGATGCTCTACCAACTGAGCTACTTCCGCATTTTTTAAAGAACTTTTGGGAGAGCAAAGATAATTCAGATATTTTAAAAAACAAATCATTCAATAGTATTTTTTCAAATTATTTTATTGTGGGTGTCGCATAACAACTATAGGGTATAGAATAGTATATTTGTGCAACAATAGATATGTACGCTACCGTATTAGCCCTGCTTAAAAAAGACCTTCTTATAGAATGGCGCAAAAAGCACACCTTTTTTGGTGTTATGCTTTATGTGGCAGCTACGGTATTTGTTATCAATCTCATGAATGGACAAGCCGAATCTAGCATGTGGAATGTGCTTTTCTGGATCACCCAATTATTTGTAGCCATTAATAGTGTAGCCAAAAGCTTTTTGCAAGAGTCGGAAGAGCGCTTTCGATACTATTATACCATTACTTCACCACAGGCCTTTATTATTGCAAAGCTTATCTATAGTGTAGCACTACAATGCATCATGTCGCTGCTTACCTTATTACTCTTCCATCTGCTCCTTGGCTCTCCTTTGGAAAATAATTTATTATTTACCGCCTTGGCGGCTTTAGGGGGCACTAGCCTATCCATTGTTTTTACTTTTTTATCGGCAATTGCTGCTAAAGCCCAACAGAATGCTTCTTTAATGGCCATTCTTGGTTTTCCTATTGTGGCGCCTATCCTATTGATATTAAGTAGACTAGCTTTGAAAACCATGAATACCGTAGTGGTGAATGGCTGGTGGGGTTTGTTTATGGTGCTGATTTTATTGAATATACTTATTATAGGTTTAAGTTTGATTTTATTCCCTTTTTTGTGGAAAGAATAAAACTGATATTAATCAAGTAGTAACGTATATTTAATTACTAACTTTGCTAAAATTATTTTTAATGCGCCTACGCTGGTGGAAATTATTGAGTATTGTTCTTGTCTTTTATACCCTTTATTTTGGGTTGATGGGCGAGGTGCCAAGTAAAGATATTCTCAATGAAACAATTCGCAATTTATACTATCATGTACCCATGTGGTTTTGCATGATTCTTTTATTTACCTATGCCTTTGTATATGCCATTCGTTATTTAAGCTCCAACAATATCCAATATGATCTTAAAAGTGCCGCTTTCAATAAAGTGGGCATTGTATTTAGTGTATTGGGTATGATTACGGGTATGGAATGGGCTACCTATACATGGGGCGAGCCTTGGAGCAATGATCCCAAACAACTGGGCACCGCTTTATGTATGCTCATTTATTTTGCTTACCTCGTATTGCGTAATGGTATAAAAGACGATGAAAAACGTGCAAAAATCAGTGCCGTATATACCATCTTTGCCTTTTCTTTAATGATTCCGTTGATTTTTGTATTACCCAGAATGGTAGATTCGCTGCACCCTGGCAATGGTGGCAACCCGGGCTTTAATGCCTACGATTTAGACAATCGTATGCGTATGATTTTCTATCCGGCAGTAATCGGCTGGTTTTTATTAGGTAAATGGATCAGCGAATTAAAATACCGAACAGACCTTATCGACTATAAAAAATTGTATCATGAATAATTTAAAAAAACGAAGCTTTTCCCTTGTATTTACGATTCTAAGTATATTTTTAATAGTTCCAGCATGTTGGGCGCAAAACAGCACTCCAGAAATGGCCACACTTTTTAGAAGTAATGGTAAAATTTACGTTGTAGTTTTGGTTTTAGCGACTATCTTTGCCGGACTATTTATTTTTCTAATTTATTTAGATAAGAAAATTAAAAATTTAGAAAACAAATAATTTAATCACAACAAAAAACAATTTATGTCAACTGAAAACAATCATTACAGTTTCTTTGAAGGCGTAGAACGCAATTTTGATAAAGCAGCGAAATACACCCGATTCGAGCAAGGTATTTTAGAGCAAATAAAAGCATGTAATTCTGTATATAGAATGAAATTTCCGGTGCGCATTGGCGAAACGGTTGAAGTAATTGAAGCATACCGTATTCAACACTCGCATCATAAATTACCTTGTAAAGGTGGTATCCGTTATAGCATGGATGTAAACCAAGATGAGGTTATGGCTTTATCTGCTTTGATGACCTATAAATGCGCTATCGTAAATGTACCTTTTGGTGGTGCTAAAGGTGGAATCAAAATCAATCCAAAAAAATATACTACCTACGAATTAGAGAAAATCACGCGTCGTTATACTGCTGAATTAGTAAAGAAAAACTTTATTGGCGCAGGCATCGACGTACCGGCTCCTGACTACGGAACAGGTTCTAGAGAAATGAGCTGGATTGCAGATACCTATGCTTCTTTAAAACCAGGTGATGTAGATGCGATGGGTTGTGTAACCGGTAAACCCGTAAGTCAAGGTGGCGTAAGAGGCCGTACCGAAGCTACTGGATTAGGTGTTTTCTATGGCTTAAGAGAATTATGTAACACGGCAGAAGAGATGGCTAAATTAGGCTTATCTACAGGTGTAAAAGATAAAAAAGTAATTGTACAAGGCTTAGGTAATGTAGGTTATCATGCAGCTAAATATTTTAGCGAAGCAGGATCTAAATTAGTAGGTATTGCAGAATATGAAGGTGGCCTTTACAATGCGAACGGCTTAGACTTAGAAGCATTAGTAGCGCATCGTAAAAGCACCGGTTCTATCTTAAACTTCCCTGGCGCTACTAACGTAACTAATAGTGCTGAAGTATTAGAAATGGAATGCGATATTTTAATTCCAGCTGCTTTAGAAAATGTAATCAATGCAGACAATGCAGATCGTATTAAAGCAAAAATTATTGGTGAAGCAGCAAATGGTCCATTAACTCCAGAAGCTGACGTTATCTTAAACGCTAAAGGCGTAATCGTTGTTCCAGACATGTATTTAAATGCAGGTGGTGTAACGGTATCTTATTTTGAGTGGTTGAAAAACTTAAGCCATGTTCGTTATGGTCGTTTAGAAAAACGCTTTAGCGAAAACCAAAGCGGCACTATTTTAGAATCTGTAGAAGCATTAACCGGTAAAAAAGTTTCGGATATCGAACGCAAACAAATTATGCACGGTCCGGATGAAGTAGATTTAGTGTACTCTGGTTTAGAAGATACCATGATTGGTTCTTTCCAAGAAATTAGAGAAACAATGATCTCTTTGAATATTCCTGATTTGAGAACCGCTGCATTTGTTACGGCGATCAATAAAATTGGCGTGTCTTACGAAGAACTAGGTATTTTCCCATAGTCATTCTCAATGAATAATACAAAAGCGCAACCTTGGTTGCGCTTTTTTTATGCAAAAATTTACCGTGCTATTAGTAAATAGTTTTTTACATTTATACTTAGAAATGAAACACGTTTTTTTAACCCTCCTTTGTTGTCTTTGCCTTCAGCAAAGCTTTGCTTCTCGCATCTTTATTACCATGGATGCAGAGCAGCAAAGCAATCATTTGAAAGCCTATGGCGTTGCCTTTGCCTCGCTCCAATTGGGCGTGCCTGTGGATTGGCTGTTGAATTACGAAGGTGGTAGTTTTGTATTAGAACACAGCGCTGCGTTTGAAAAATTATGCCGACTTCGCGAAGTAAGTTATAAAGTAATTTCCGATGCACAATATGCTAGTATACTAGAAGAAGTAGCGAATCCTTCTTCCAATACCGATATTATAAAATTAGAAAAGGTGCCTAAAGTAGCGGTGTACACGCCTTCTAATAAAATGCCTTGGGACGATGCCGTTACGCTTGTATTAACCTACGCAGAAATCCCTTTTGATAAAGTGTATGACGATGAGCTCTTGTCGGACAAACTGGCTAATTATGATTGGCTGCATTTGCATCATGAAGACTTTACGGGTCAGTACGGAAAATTTTGGGGTGCCTTTCGCAATGCTACTTGGTATTTGTCGGATGTGGCAATGCAAGAAGCACTGGCCAAAAAACACGGCTTTAAAAAAGTATCGCAATTGAAATTGGCAGTAGCAAAAAAAATAAATGGTTTTGTAGCCGGTGGTGGCTTTTTATTTGCCATGTGTAGTGCTGCCGATAGTTATGACATTGCATTGGCTGCCGATGGCACCGATATTTGTGATGTGCCATATGATAATGACCCCATGGATCCTACTGCACAATCGAAACTAAAATATGCAGATTGTTTTGCCTTTCAAAATTTCAGCATTTCTCAATCGCCCTACGAATACGAATTTTCTAATATCGACAATACTAATTTTAGAAGCGCTGCTGTACCAATGCAACAAGATTATTTTTCACTCTTTACTTTTTCAGCAAAGTTTGATCCCGTACCTACTATGCTATGTCAAAACCATACGAATTTAATTAAGGGATTTATGGGACAAACTACAGCCTTCAGAAAAGAAGTGTTGAAATCGAGCGTATTGGTAATGGGCGATTGCAAAGCCGGCAACGAAGCACGTTATATACATGGTGAATTTGGCAAAGGCACTTGGAGTTTTTATGGCGGTCATGATCCCGAAGATTATCAACATGCGGTGGGCGATCCGCCTACAGATTTAAGTCTGCATCCCAATTCGCCTGGCTATCGCTTAATCCTCAACAATATTTTGTTTCCGGCAGCTAAGAAAAAACCACGCAAAACTTAATCAAATTCAAACTGATCGCGCTTTAATAATTTTGCTTTAATCAACAGATAAGCAGTGCGAATATAGCATTCCCATTCTTCTTGTTTCAATATATTGGAGTGCGCAATACGTACCCATGAATTCTTCCATAAATAGGGCGCAGGACTTATGCCCTCTCGTTGCAACAATTCTTCGTATGCCTCTTTTGTAACTTTAAAAGAAATCTGATTGTCTTCGTCTAAAGACACCGTACAAAACATTTTCCCTTTCAAGGTAAAACATAAAAGGTGTTCCCATTTTACATCCATATCGGTGAAGGGAAATTGCAAACAATAATCTTGAAGTTTTTCTAAATCCATTTTATTTAATTTGTAAACGGACACCCGCATATACCGATCGGCCCATAAGCGGACCCCAAATCAGTGCTGCATCAAAACCTGTTGCAAATGGAGATTGGGGCATTATAATAGCATTGGGCTGCATATAGTTCAGCGCATTTTCAACTCCTACATACCACTCATATTGTTTTTTATATTCTTTACTTATTTGAAAAGAAACTTGCGAAAAGGGATTACTATCATAGGTCTCTCCTAAAATATTCATAGGCACCCGCTTGGCACTTACCCAATTCCAAGTAGCATCGAGTTTTAATTTTCTTTTAGTTTGGTAAGCCAAATTAGCAAATACACGATGCGATGGAATAAATGGCTTTTGCAAAAGGCCCTCTTGGTAACTAATTTTTACATCATAGAACTTGTAAGCCATGCGCAAATCTAAGTGGTGCGCCAATTCGTAATCTACTTGCACTTGTAAGGCATTGGCATAAGAGGCTCCGCTTAGATTATACAAATGCACTTCATTGAATTGCTCAACGTCTACTACTACCTGATTAGTGAAAACACTGCTATACACTTCAAAAGAAAGTGCACCTGGTCGATAATCCCATTCGATTTTCCGATTCCAATTATACCCAATATTCCAAGCAATTTCTGGACTTAAGCCATAAGGATTGGCTGCTGTTTGTGCGTCGTTGTGTAATACCCAACTGCGGTTACTCGCCATCCATGCTTTTTGCTCAGCAAATACAGCAGCGGTTCGCAAGGCCTTACCTGCTGAAAAACGCATTGTTGTTTTTTCATTGCGTGCATAGCGAATATGTAAACGAGGAGTAGCAAAAAAGCCGTAATTATTGTGATGATCAAGGCGTATACCCGCTACTAAAGAGAGTTGTTTATTTACGATTAGCGTAGCTTCTGAAAAAACACCCCAAACTTTTTCATTACGCGTAAAGGTTTGATAAAAATCTTCCGTTATTTTATCTTGCAACCAGCTGGCACCTAGTTTCAGAATTTGATCGGTGGTTTTAATTTTAGTTTGGTAAATGAAATTTACATAATTACTTTTTTGATTAGCCGAATAATTGGTCAATCCATAGCTATTATTTTCATCGTGTAGCACATAACTCATTTGTATGCCAAAACTCTTCCATGGCGTAGCGGCAAAAACTTTTCCAATTTTCATCCAATAATCTTGTCGTTGCAAGTTGGACAAATAGCCCCAGTGTAAGCGTGGCTCTTGGGGCTCATTTTTTATATAATCCATTTGACCACCCCAATTAGCTAACTTCGAAAACTTAGCACCGACTTGAAATTCCCAATCCCTTTTTAAAAATATAATCCAACGATTGCTTAAAACGATCTGGCTACCCAAAGGTTGATCGGTAAAACCATCTTTGTTCTGTTCCATTCTAGCCCATTGATTTTTATAATGTGCTAAAAGATTTGTAGAAATTTTATTCGTTACTTTCTTCGCCCAAATGGCATTTAGTTCTGATCGTCCTTGCGAATTTTGATACGCATTAAAATAAAAGCGATTATTATCGAATGGCTTTTTCCATTCTACATTTAATTGTCCTGCCAACGATTCAAAACCATTCACCACACTACCGGTACCTTTACTCAATTGCATGCTCGAAATCCAAGTGCCCGGCGTAAGCGATAAGCCCGTAATGGCAGCAATGCCCCTATTGTCGGGAATATTCTCTCTAGTAATTAAAGTATTGGTACTAGCCAATCCTAGTAATTGTATCTGTTTATATCCGCTTACCGCATCTGTAAACGACACATCTATGGAAGGCGTCGTTTCAAAGCTCTCACTTAAATTACAACAAGCTGCCTTCAATAATTCCTTACCGGAAATTTGTTCTACTTGCTGAATGGATTTACTTTCTATTTTGGTGGTTGTTTCTTTATGCCTTACACGAACACCCTTTAGTGTTTTGGCGCGCAGTATGGTATCTTGTTGCGCCCATGAACAAGAAGCCCATAAGTACAAGCCAATAAAAATTAAAACCGATTTTGAACGCATTATTTAGAACAGCTTTTAGTACGATAGGTACAGCAGTCGGGAAGATTTTTATAACTCAGCTCATTTGCTTTTAGCGAATCTGAATCGTGACCTGCTATAGCTACTTGCTGTGTAATTTTTTGCAAGCTCACTTTACTAGGTTTGTAAATCACCACCAAAGTTTGATTATTCGCATTCCAAGTAGCTTTTTTTACGCCCGGCACATAACAAGCTTCTTCTATGCGCTCTTTGCACATAGCGCAATTGCCCCGCACACCAATGGTATCTTGTTTGATATCCGATTGAAAAGCGGGAACAAGCAATGCACTTAATAAAAAAACAACTAATAGGGATATTAATTTCATATTGTGAAGATACAACTTCTTTAGGTCCATTGGCAAATAACACCACCCATCAACATTAAAGAAACGCTCCAATAACCTAAATGAATGAGTACGTATTTTACACTTTTGTTTTCGTACAAACAATGCATACCAATTAAAGGCAATACGGCAAACAAACTAAAAATAAAACCGTGCAATGCACCATGTTTAAACGTTCTAAACTGATGACCATATTTTTGCATGGTGCTTGTTAAGAAAGCATCTTGCTCCGCTTGTGGCAAACCATTAACGATAGAGGCTAAGCTCATTTGATGAATAACCACAAATTGTAACACATTGGCAATCATCAACGAGAAAACAAAAGCTATTGTGAGAATTAAGGCAAATTTTGCGGGTTTCATTTCACCCATAGTAATATTAGCTTCCTTCATCCATACCTTTAGCAAATAATAGTGGGCTATACCAAATCATACCAATTGCCATAGGAATTGTAGCAGCAATTAATAAAACTATAAAATTGGATTGTATCATAGTGTAATTTTTTTTATAAATTTATATAAATATTTTTTCTAATACTACCATGAAAACCCCATTTGCAATTGGCGATCAAAAAAAATTTGTGCACACGGTAACAGAAAACGACCTGGCTCGTTTTGCTTCGGGCACGGTGCATGCCGTCTATTCTACCTTTGCTATTGCGCGCGATGCAGAATGGAGTGGTCGATTGTTTGTTTTAGAGATGAAAGAAGATGACGAAGAAGGTATTGGTACCGGCATCAGCATTACGCATCATGCACCGGCATTACTGGATCAAGAAATTTGTTTTACAGCTACCCTTTCGGCTATAGAAAAACACGAAGTGACAACACAATTTGAGGCACACGAAGGGGTTCGCTTAATTGCTAGTGGCACGCAAACACAAAAAATTATTAAAAAAGAAAAACTAGATCGCTTGTTCCAAGCTATTGCAAGTGACGACTAACTTGCTCGCTCAATGCTGTTGCCCATATATCATATTCTAGTGCGCTCGGATGCAAACCGTCTTCTGCTAAATATGATGCATTCGTTCTATTCTTGCGCGTACTTGGTGTAATATCTAAATAAACGCAACCGTATTGTTGTGTTAATTGTTTATTAACCGCATTATAATCATCAATTTCAGCTGCAATTAATTCAGCATTTCGATCGGCAGCGAAAGGCGTTACACCCCAATCAGGAATAGACAATACAAATACATGATCAGCTATACCCTTAGCAAAAGCAATAGCTTGTTGTAATAACGATTCCAATTCTACGGCATACTCCGAAGCTAATCGACCACGATATTGATTGTTTACCCCAATTAAAAGCGAAACAAAAGTAAACTGCTCCTGCAAAGCACGTTCTTGTATAGCTGCAGCTAGCTCATCGGTAGTCCAGCCCGTAGTGGCAATAATCACCGGTGCTGCGCAAGTAATTCCTTGTGCATTTAATTTTCTCACAAGTGCATTCGGGAAATTAAGTTCGTAGGGCACTTGTTCCCCAATGGTATAAGAATCGCCTAAAGCTAAATAAGTATGCATAATTGCCTTGATATTGAGCTAGCAAGTTACATATTATCAGTGCAAAATTCAATCGAAAATAAAATGTTTTGTATCTTGCGAGCATTATAAAATAAAAACAAAATGCAATCAGCACCTATAAAATTTGGCACCGACGGATGGCGCGCCATCATAGCTCAAGACTTTACCGAATATAATGTAGCGCGTGTAGCGCAAGGCTTAGCAATATGGCTCTTACAACAAGATGCACATCCGAGTGTTGTGATTGGTCATGATTGCCGTTTTGGAGGGCCCTTATTTACAGAAATCGCAACGCGTGTATTGGGTGCCAATGGCATTAAAGTATATCTAGCAAAAGGTTTTGTAAGCACGCCCATGGTATCTTTAGGCGTGTTATTACACCAAGCACATCAAGGGGTGGTGATTACGGCTTCTCATAATCCGCCTACCTACAATGGCTTTAAATTAAAAGGTGCACATGGCGGACCAACCAGTCCGAAAGATATCGCTGCGGTAGAAGCACTGATTCCAGATGATATAGAGATGCCATCCATAAGCTTAGAAAGCATGGAAGCTAAAGGTTTATTAGCATATATAGATTTAGAAACAAGTTATATCGACTATTTAAAAACCAAATTTGATTTTGAGGCTTTACGCAAATCACCTTTCAAATTAGCCTATGATGCTATGTTTGGTGCCGGACAAAATGTGATAAGAAAACTTTTACCACAAGCGGTATTATTGCATTGCGAGCACAACCCAGGATTTGAAGGCACTGCACCAGAGCCTTTGGATAGAAATCTACAATTGCTATCTCAAACGATACAACAAACACCAGAAATAAAAATTGGCTTAGCTACTGATGGCGATGCCGATCGCATAGGACTTTATGATGAAGATGGTCAGTTTGTAGATGCACACCATATTATTTTATTATTAGTACACTATCTCCATAAATACAAAAAGCTCAATGGTAAAGTAGCCATTGCTTTTTCGGCTACCGATCGTATTAAACGCATGGCAGAGCAATACCAATTGCCTGTAGAAGTAACCAAAATTGGCTTTAAATACATCAGCGAAATCATGATCCATGAAGATGTGTTAGTAGGTGGCGAAGAAAGTGGTGGCATTGCCGTAAAAGGCCATATCCCAGAGCGCGATGGTATTTATGATGGCTTAGTGATTTATGAATTCATGACCCAAACAGGCAAATCGCTCAAAGAATTGTGCCAAGAAGTCTATGACGTAGTAGGCACTTTTGTCTATGAGCGCAACGACTTACACATCGATAATGCTAAAAAAGAAGCTATTATTAAAACCGCTTACGATGGTGGCTATGCAAAATTTGGCAGCTATACCTACCATAGTGTAGAAACGATAGATGGCATAAAATATCATCTCGACAATGGGGGCTGGGTAATGCTGCGTGCATCGGGCACCGAACCGGTTTTGCGCATTTATGCCGAAGGCAATAGCAAAACTGAGGCGCTGGATATTTTAGAGCAGGTAAAACAAACCATTTTATAAAGATCCCAAAGGAACTACGAAATGTAGTTCCTTTTTTTTGTTTACATAAAAAATACAACTATCTTTGCATTTCCGGTAGGTCTTATACGGTCAGCTCCTGCTGAACTCCCCCAGGACAGGAATGTAGCAAGGGTAGGTGGTTGTAGCGTCGCGATGTAAGTAATCTACCGGTTTTTTATTTCCAGGATTTAATTACCTTTTTTTTATACTCAATAAAATACAAATCGTATGAAATTTTTTATCGACACCGCCAACCTCGATCAAATTAAAGAAGCCAACGACTTAGGTATCTTAGATGGTGTAACCACCAACCCTACTTTAATGGCTAAAGAAGGCATTAAAGGCACTGCTGCTATCAATGCGCATTACAAAGCTATTTGCGAAATCGTAGATGGTCCGGTAAGTGCAGAAGTATTAAGTACTACGTTTGATGAAATGGTTGCTGAAGGAAAAGTATTGGCTGCTATTCACCCAAACATTGTAGTAAAAATCCCGATGATCAAAGATGGTATTAAAGCGATCAAATGGTTTACCGACAATGGTATCAAAACCAATTGTACTTTAGTATTCTCTGCTGGTCAAGCTATCTTAGCTGCTAAAGCAGGCGCTACATTTGTTTCTCCATTTATTGGTCGTGTAGACGATAGCAATTGGGATGGCGTTCAATTAATTGAAGACATCGTGAGCATTTATAATGCACAAGGCTATTTAACAGAAGTATTAGCAGCTTCTATTCGTACTCCTTTACATATTGTAAAATGTGCTGAAGCTGGTGCTGATGTGTGCACTTGCCCATTGAGCTCTATCTTAGGCTTATTGAAACACCCTTTAACCGATTTAGGTTTGCAACAGTTTATAAAAGACGCACAAAATATGCAATAGCATATTGCAACATAAAAAAGAGCCCCGAAAATTTCGGGGCTCTTTTTTTATGCATAGGCATAATCACTAAGGTATTCAAAAGGCTTTGTAAGCTTTCCTTCTGCACACATGGTGCCTCGATCGATAATGGCATTAGCTTCTTGTTGGATTAATGCGGGTAGTATAAACTTCATTAATTGGGCACCAAAATATTGCGAGGCATCTTTGGCTAATTCATTGGGTAAATTATCTACCGCCATCACATCTATGCTGTTTTTGGAGGCTAGAAAAGGAGCCACTTTCCCAAACGTAACACGATCTATTCCGTATACTGGATCAGCAATAGTAGAGGCACCTAAATTGATGGGGACCGATCCATTTTCATCGCAGGTTACATCTCCAATAACGGAAATAGTCCAATCGGGTTGTGCAATATCCGAGATTTCGAATAAACGATCGATTTGAGCATCCCAATAAATACCATTCATCAAGATATCTGCCACCTTGGTAAAAGGAGCAAAAAGACATTCATAATCCTGCGGGTGATGGTGAAAATCATTTCTATTGAAAGTGCCGTTTTCTTTATGTGCGTATAAGCTAGCACCTTTGAGATGCGTATACACCGGATAGGGATAGTTGTTGTTTAAAAAATCTTTAGGTTCTACCGCATCAATATCTAAATGCGCCATAATCTCCAACATGCCTGCAGCAACTTTACCCGAACCTGTAAGGGCTATTTTAATCGGTGGTAATTTTGTTTTATGATAAGTTTCAATTAACGCTTGATAGCTACCCAATTGATGCGCTGCTGGCAAATGAAATAAGTTGAACTTATCGCCATAGGTTTTAAGCGTATTATGCGCGCCCACAATACCAGCAAATAAGCCAAAGCCAATAACCCGTTGTTCATCTTCATGAGTTAGGCATTCGTAATCTATCATACGAATATGCTTGGCAATAAGGTTTTGCATCAAGGCTTGATTATAGGCTTGCTTCTTTTTGGTATGCGAGAAAAACAAATAGGTTTTATGCGGTATTAAAGCAGCCGGAGGCACTTCTTTCACTCCCAATAAAATATCGCAATTTGATAAATCATTATGTACAGTTATGCCTGCATTACTATAACTTTGGTCATCGAAACAGCGAAGTGATGAAGGCGCGACTATAAGCTCCAATTGTGGATAATCTTTAAGTAATTGCACACATTGCTCTGGCGATAAAGGGGTTCGGTTGTCGGTAGGTACTTTGAGTTCACTTAAGATACCCAAACGAATCTTTGGTTCCATGTTTCAAAGATACTTTTACTTGTGTAATTTTGCATATGAATTATTTTGAATTTTATCAGTTACCCTTAAGTTGCCATCCCAATCAGGAATTGGTAAAAAAAAACTATTATGCCAATAGTAAAAAATACCATCCCGATCGTTTTATGCAGGCCGATGCTAAAACAAAAATTGAGGCCTTACAACAATCGGCATTGAACAACGAAGCCTATACCACTTTACAAGATCCTATGCTCACCATTGCGCATCTGTTGCGTATAAAAGGCATACTCTTGCCCGACGAAAAATACCAATTGCCATCTTCCTTTTTGATGGAGGTGATGGATTTGAATGAACAATTGAGCGATTGGGAAAACCAAGGAAAAGATGCCTCGTTAGGACAAAGCCTGCAGCAATCCGTACATGAATTTATCAAACAATTGCAAGATGCTATTGCCCCTACTATGCAGCTCATAGATAGTGGACAAGAGGAGGAGCAGTTATTTTTAAAATTAAAAGAATTTTATTTTAAGCACAAATATTTGTTGCGTATTAAAGAAAGAATGTCTATTTTTGCATCCCACGATTAATTAGTGCCCACGCCCAGATGGCGGAATTGGTAGACGCGCTAGACTCAAAATCTGGTTATCGCAAGGTAGTGCAGGTTCGATTCCTGTTCTGGGCACTAATAACAAAAACCACCTTTCTCAAGGTGGTTTTTGCTTTTATAATATTTGCATAATTAAGTTATGGATTTTGAGCAAGAGCATCTGCCAACTCAAAACTCATCGCCAAGCCATAATGATCTGCCATATCAATTGTTTGGCCCTTATAGTTGACACAAGGCGTGTGCAGTTGAATACTCTCTTTCAGTGGCCATAAGGCAATAAGGTTGGATAAAAAATAATCTAAACGCTGTGCAACTTCTTGTCCTTTATTCCAATAATTTTTGGAACTAAACGTAGGCAATTGCATTTTGAAATCAGCGATGATATCATGCAAGCCCAAAATATCCTTCAAATGCCGATGCTCTTCCGATGCTGCAACTATATTATAATCGCCCGTGCATATCAAAGCATCGCTTGCATGTATAAATGGCGTAATTAACTGCGCTTTGATTTGAAACAATTGCCTTTGGCGAATACTAGCATGTATAGCCTTAGCATCATCTGCTTGCAAATGGGTATTGATGAAAAATATTTTTTGGTTTTGCACTTCAGCACTAATCAATTGAGCCCCTTTTGCAGCAAACAAATCGGGATAAGATTTTGCCTGGTAAGTAATATGGGCAAGATCGGTAATTGGAAATTTAGAAAGGGTCAATAATCCATTAGATAATTTTATACCGCTGCCTTGGTGCGGTGCTATATGATAAGGATATTGTGCTGCTAAGGAATCGTTGAGTACTTTTAGAAAATGCGCATCGAAAGCCTCTTGGAAAAAGAGCATATCAAAATCGTTTTGCTTGATATAGCGGAGAATCCACTGTGTACGAAGCTGTTGTTTCTTTTGTAAGTCTTTAGACAAAAAGCTCCATTTCGATGGCAGCATTTGCACGTTCCAAGTGAGCACTTTTACGTTTTTGGCGAAGGTAAAAGAGGCGCTTAAAAAATGGACGAAAAGAAAAAGTGAAAGAATAACTACACATCGCTTAGATTGGTTCATATAGTTTTTTACAAAACTACTGTAGCTATATTACTAAGATGTTAGGAGATAACTATGAAATTATTAAGAATCGCCTATACCGATTTTACAATAATGGATTCTAAAACACATGTAGCATCTTGACAATAGTCCAATACTTGCATTAGCAAATTATAAATGATCTTAATTTTAATAATTTCAATAGGATTTTCCTGATCTTGATACAAATCTACTAAAGCACTCTCTAAAAGATCAGCCGCTTTACTTTCGTATTGATTAATTAAATAACAGGATTCAGTAATTCGATAAAATGTGTTTTTTTGTTTTAACTCCGTTATGGCTTTAGATAATTCATTAATAGCTTTCCCCAATAGTTCAACAAACTCATCTATAGCGGTTTTGGATACTTGTACATTTAGCAAAATCACGCGATTAGCAACTGCACAAGTACTATCTGAAACATACTTGAGTGTTTTAGAAAATTCATGAATATCTAAACGGTCAAATGGCGTAATGAAATTTTTGTGCAATTCCATAACTACTTGCTGAGCAAGTAGATCATTCTTTTCTTTTAGTACATTTAATTGAGGCAGTAACGCTAATCTTTGGCTTGCTTCATGGGTCGATAATACGACAGACAAAACAGCATTAATTGCTTTTAAATTAATAGCCATTTCATCAAAAAGGCTAAAAAAAATCTTTTTATCTGGCTGAAACTTACTGATAATGTTGGCAATAGTCATAGGTGCATCTTATACGCAAATGTAAAAGCGAACTTTTAAACATTCGCTTTTTACATATTAAGTATGCGTTAAGAAAAGATTATATTTTACAACAAAGTACTCGGACAAACATAATCGGTTATTGCCAAATCTGTTTCTTTAATGGCTGCAAACCCACCTATCACATCTACAAAATTTTGAAAGCCTTTCTTTTTCAATAAAGAAGCGGCAATCATGCTGCGATAGCCCCCTG
>CAMBYG010000041.1 GCA_945872085.1 Chitinophaga pinensis
CTTTGGTCACAAAATTTTAATACCGGTATTCCATCAAACTGGATTCAAATTAAAAACGATAACAATGCACCTGTATCTTCTTATTTTGGTACAGTATTAACTCCTGCATTAACGAATAATGCCTATGCAAATTATTTGTCAGCAACTGCGGATTCTTCTTTAATCACCCCGAGCTATTTCTCCCCTACTGGAGCAGCAAGCCGTTGGATTATTACACATTCCTTCACCGTACCTGCTACCGGTAACCCTATGTTATCTTGGTATGATTATACACCTACAACTGGTAATGATTTTATAAAAATCATGATTTCTCCAACTGCAGGCACAACTGCATCTTCATTTACTACATCCTTGTTTAACGGACAGTGTACTAACGACTTTACTAAAAGAGGTTTGTCATTAGCTCAATATGTTGGTCAAACAGTTCGTTTAGCATTTGTAAATGAAAACAATAACAAACGTTATTTTTTCTTAGATGATGTAGCAGTTGAAAATGTAGCCAATACATTAGATGCATCTATCGAAGCAATCACGTTCCCAAGATATGCAGCAAATAATACGAAAGTTTCAGTTACAGTAAGTAATGCTGGTGTTAATGCCATTACTTCTTTGACTGTTAATTATAAAATAGGAGCTAATGCTGCAGTATCTCAAACTTTTACAGGTTTGAACTTAATGCCTTTCCAAGCTACTACTTTAAGCTTTACAACTTTAGCAAGCGGTATCACTGCAGGCGCTTTAACCATTACCGGTACTATTACTCAAGTTAATGGTGCAGCAGATCCTAATGCAGCAAACAATGTAAAAACAGGCAACTTTACTGGGGCTACACAAGGTGTTGCAAGAAGCGGTTTGATCGAAGAGTTTTCTTCTTCTACTTGCCCACCATGCGCAACTTTCAATGCTACATTTGATCCATTAATTGTAACTAATAATTCTAATGTTGCGTCTAGTAAATTTAATGTTGTTAAATATCAAATGAACTGGCCTTCACCTGGAACAGACCCTAGTTATAATGCGCATGGTTTAGCAAGAAGAACATATTATAGTGTTTCTGGTATCCCAGATCATTTCACTAATGGTTTAACAGGCGGAGCAGGCGACCAAGCAGAAATAGATGCGTCTAAAGCAAATCCTGCAGTAGCAGCTATTACAGGAACTTATTACTTAAAAGGTGCTGACTCTATCATTTGCACGGTTACCGTTACACCTTATATCACTACTACTACTCCATTCAAATTACACGTTGCAGCAGTAGAAAGACAATACAATTATACTGGTACAACTTCGCAAACAAATTATGTTCGTATTATGCGCATGATGTTCCCTGATGGTAATGGTACTTCTTTAGCTAACTTAACTGCTGGCCAAAGCCAATCATTTACTTTCAGAGCAAAATACAGTGTAGGTAATGTAACGCAAAATAGCTTAAACTTCTGGGCAAATCCAATTGGAAGTGATCTAGTTGCTTTCGTTCAAGACAATACCAACAAAGATATTATCCAATCTTTTGCAACTCCGGCATCAACTACAAATGTAAATACCATTGAAAACATTACTAGCTTATCGGTATTCCCTAACCCTGCTGTTGACTATGCAGAAGTTGGTTTCAGAAATGCAGTATCAATGAGTGTTGGCGTTAGAGTATTTGATATGATGGGTAAAATAGTTTTTGAAAAAGCAGCAACTACTTACGAAAGTGGTTTGAATGCTATTCAAATTCCAGTTGCTCAATTCTCAAATGGCTTGTATAATGTACAAATCATTACCAATAACGGAACGCTTACTGAAAAAATTACAGTAGCTAAATAATTCTAGTTTATTTTAGATTAATAAAAAAGTCCCGCAGTAAACTGCGGGACTTTTTTATTATTGCTATTTTTTTAAACTCCGAAATATTCTATTATACAAGAACGCAACAACAATTCTTGCGTAATCATTTCCTCCGCATCTACACCTTGTGTTTGCTTATAATGAGGCCAACCTTCATCATCTCTACCTTCAAATTCAAAGAACCCTCTGCTGCTTAGTAAGGTACAAACAGCTACATGCATTAAATCTTGTTTCTGTTCTTTTGTAATTTGTTTATCAGCTGGCCAACCCACTTCATTGAGGCCAATTAAAAATAAGATGGCTTCCATATTTGGCTTCTTACCAAATCGCTCTACCAACATAAATTCAACTAATGGCCATTTTTCAAAATTCGCTTCCATAAAAATATTATCGTGCATCAAAATCTAAAAAAACTGTTGCGCTTGTAGGGTGAGCCTGACAAGACAAGACAAAACCTTTTTTGATTTCATCTGCTTCTAATGCATAATTTACTTCCATTGATACACTACCTTCAAGTACTTTTGCTTTGCAAGTACAACATACACCACCTTTACAAGCATAAGGCAAATCAGCACCTTGCTGTAATGCCACATCTAAAATAGTATCCCCTTCAAACGGCACATCCATCTCTAAGGTTACACCATCGATACGTACTTTCACTTTGCTTACTTCATTAGTTGCAGTAGCATTTGTTTCTTTTTGTGAAGTTGTAGTTGTTTTTTGTTGACTAGGCGATGTAAATAATTCAATATGAATTTTACTACTATCAAGCCCTAATGTTTGTAACGTATTTTTTACTTCTAAAATCATTGCTTCTGGTCCGCATATAAATGCTTCACTAAGCGTAGCTACATCAAAAATACCTTGAGCAAATTCTTTACATTTTTGATCATCAATTCTGCCATTCATAATAGGTAAATCAACAGCTTCTCTACTCAACACATGATTTAAAGATAATCGAGATACATATTTATTTTTTAAGTCCTCTAGTTCTTCTCTAAATATAATACTCTGTCTAGATTGATTGCCATATAGTAAGGTAAAACGATCTTGGTCATTGTTAGTTAAGCCTGCTTTAATCATACTCATCATAGGCGTAATTCCACTCCCTGCAGCAATTAATAAAGTATGCTTAGCTTGTTCATTACTTTTAGAAACAAAATTGCCCATTGGTGGCATAAGTTCTAATACATCGCCTACTTTTAATTGTTGCACAGCATACGTAGAAAATATACCTTGTTCTACTTGCTTTACAGCTACTTTGATTAGGGACTCTTGAGGTGCCGAACAGATAGAATAAGATCTACGAATTTCTTCCCCATTGATGGTTGTTTTAATCGTAAGATATTGACCTGGAATAAATGTAAATGTACTTTTAAGTTCCTCCGGTATTTGAAATCCAATAGATACACATGTAGCGGTTTCGCGGTTAATATTGGCTACTGGTAAAGCATAAAATTTTGTACTCATAATTATTTATTTGTTTTCTAGTAATGCATCTAATGCATCTTTATTAATTAAGTTAAAAATAAGTTGACCTTCTGGTGTAATCGATGGTTGCTGACACGCAAATAGCTCATCAATCAGAAGTTGTTGTGCTTCTTGATGGTTGATAGGTAAGGTAGTTCTTGAAAATTGTTTAGCCATCTGCACCATTACGCGTTCTACGCTACTCGAATGAATATCATCTGAAGCATGTTTTAATTGTTCTAACAAAGCTTCCAAAATTTTTGTTTCTTCTCCTTGTTGTAATGCACTCGGTGTACCTTTAATGATAAATTCATTTGCAACATTAGACGCAATATCAAAACCAATTCTTCGTAAGTCTGGTAAAATTTCTTGGAGTAATACGGCATCTGAAGGGATTGCAGTATAGCTTGTTGGGAATAATAATTGTTGTGATACCAATTGCTCTTTTTCATAATCTGTTTTCAAGCGTTCATACCAAATGCGCTCTTGTGCTCGCTTTATATGAATTAATATCAACCCAGACTTAACCGTTGATACCAAATAGGCACCTTGCACCATCAAAACAGCATTGGAAGTAGTTGCTACTTCATTATCTAATTTTAATTCAGGCGCTTGCACAGCAATGGTGTGCTCTGTTGGAGCGTTGATGGCATATAGTTCTTTCCATTTTTCTAATCCATCTTTCTTATCAATGAAATACGTTTGGTTTTTTTGCTGAAATGCTTGTTGTAAATAACTCGTACCAACGGCACTAGATTGTTGATCGCTTGTATTTTGTAAGGATGGTAAATGCTGAATAGCTGCGTTTAATGAAAAATCTAATGAAGGGGCAATATTAAAACGCGCTAAGGCATGTTTGATAGCCGCCTGAAGATAGGCATACATTAATCGATCATCCTCAAATTTGACTTCTTGTTTTGTAGGATGCACATTCACATCTACACGCGTAGGGTCTATTTCTAAAAACAAAACGTAGAAAGGAAACGATTCTTTTTCAATTAAGCTTTCATATGCCTGCATTACAGCATGATGCAAATAGGCATTTTTTATAAAACGATTATTGATAAAGAAAAATTGATTGCCTCTGGTTTTGGTTGCCGATTGAGGCTTGCCAATAAAGCCTCTGATTTTCAACACCTCTGTTTCTTCTTCTACAGGCACTAGATTCTTTTCTAAATGATTGCCCAATAAACTTACAATACGATGCTTTAAGGTGCCCGCTGTTAAATTAAATTGCTCTACTTGGTTATTCCAAAACTTAAATTGTATAGCTGGGTATGCTAATGCAATTCTTATAAACTCATCTAAATTGTGTTTTAACTCGGTCGTAGTGCTTTTTAAAAAATGTCTACGAGCTGGCACATTAAAAAATAAGTTTTTTACACTAATGCTAGTGCCTTTATTTACAACTACAGGTTCTTGATTAATTACTTGCGTGCCTTCAATGATAATTTTTGTACCTATTTCATCTTGGTCTCTTTTTGTTTTTAATTCTACTTGAGCTACTGCTGCAATGGAAGCTAAAGCTTCGCCTCTAAAACCCATAGTGCGAATGGTAAACAAATCTTGGATGTTTTTAATTTTAGAAGTTGCATGTCGCTCAAAACTCATGCGCGCATCGGTTGGGCTCATCCCAATACCATTATCCACTACTTGCACTAGTTCTTTACCCGCATCTTTTATGATGAGTTGTATTTCGGTAGCCGCTGCATCTAATGCGTTTTCCATAAGCTCTTTTACAAGCGAAGAAGGTCGTTGCACAACCTCTCCTGCCGCAATCTGATTGGCTATATGATCACTCAATAAATTGATTACATCCGACACTAATAAAAAATTTTTACAAAGGTACTACCTATTGCTTAATGATGCATGCTATTCAAGTATTAAAATACCCTAAAGAATAGAAATTTTGTTATTTTTATAGCGTCACAAACATATTTGAATCCCTTTACCCTATTTTTGATACATGCATATTAAATTAACTTTTATTGCTTTGATAGCAGGTCTTCTATTGCTTACTTTTCCTTGTGCGGCACAGTCGATACAAGCCTCTAAATGGGCAGATAGTGTTTACCAAAAATTAAGTACCCGAGAGCGTATTGCCCAAATGATTATGGTAGCCGCTTATTCCGGCACTAAAAAACAAAATGACTCTTTAATAAGATACTATATTAAAAACAGACAGATTGGTGGGGTCATATTTATGCAAGGTGGTCCTGTAAGACAAGCACGCCTTACCAACGAATGGCAAAGAAGCGCCCAAGTGCCCTTGCTTATTGCCATGGATGCGGAATGGGGTTTGGGAATGCGTTTGGATAGTGTAAAGAATTTTCCAAAACAAATGCAATTAGGCGCTACTCAAAATCCTGCATTTGCTTATCAAATAGGGGCTTCTATTGCTCAACAATGCAAACTATTAGGCGTTCATATCAATTTCGGACCCGTAGTAGATGTCAATAATAATCCGAACAACCCAGTTATTAATTTGCGCTCTTATGGCGAACATAAAGAAGAAGTAGCCCGTTTTTCTGAAGCCTATATCAAAGGACTGCAAGACAATGGTGTAATGGCTTGCGCCAAACACTTTCCGGGCCATGGCGATACCGATGCTGATTCTCATAAAGAACTGCCTGTCATTACGAAATCTAAAGAATCTTTAGAAGCAGTAGAACTATATCCTTTTGCAAGAGTGATAGCTAGTGGCGTGCAAAGCGTCATGGTGGGTCATTTGCAAGTACCTGCTTTAGAGCCTAATGAAAAATTACCGGCTACCTTGTCTCCGGCAATTGTATCGGACTTGCTTAAAAAAGAAATGCACTTCAAGGGATTAGTGATTACCGACGCTTTAAATATGCAAGGTGTAGCCAACTATTATCAACCAGGAGAAGTAGATTTAAAAGCATTCCAAGCAGGCAATGATATTTTATTATTCTCACAAGATCCAGAAAAAGCAATCAACAAAATTGAAGTAGCTGTAAAAGAAAATGCAGCTTTAGCTACTGCCTTATCAAATAGTGTTCACAAAATATTGATGGCTAAATTTCAATACGGATTAGACCATCCTAAAACTATAGACACCATTGCACTAACATCTAAATTAAATAGTACTACCGATAAAATTAATGCTGCTATTGCACATCAAGCTATCACTGATGTAAAAGGCAAAGCAAAAGAACTATTAAAAAACGGAGAGCATATCCATTTGATATACCTTCATAAAGCTATTGATAGCACGCTAGAAAAAAGCGTATCTCAAAATTCGAAAATTAAATATCATCCTAAAATAGAACTAGCAGCTGCAGCTCAAATAATTGATACCGCTACAAACCCTATTGTTATTGCTATTAAAGGTTATAGCCCATATCCAAATAATAATTTTGGCCTCAGTAATGATGAGATTAACTTTTTGTCTAGTATTCAAAAAAATAAAAATGTTTGTCTAGCCTTTATTGGCAACCCCTATGCTATTCGATTTGCTCCTAAAGCAAGCGCATTGCTCGTTACATACGAATCCAATATTTATACCGAAACGGCTTTTATAGACTTCCTGACGAAACCTTTTCAAAATAATAGCACATTACCTATAACGCCTATTGGATTTGAATAAGGATATGAAATTACCTATACGCATACTTTACCTACTAATACTATTGATAGTTGGCAATACCTTGCATGCGCAAGAAAAATTGTTGTATCAATTAAAACCTGCTAGTAGCTTTTCTGAGGTTGGTGTTGTTTTTGAAAATGAATTAAATCAAATTGACAGCTTGATGAAGCGCGCTATAGATGCGGAAGTTTTTCCTGGAGCACGCATACTAGCTGCAAGAAATGGAAAGGTTTTTTTCAATAAAGCCTTTGGTACTTTAGATGGTAATGAAGAAAACCCTGTAAATTTAAAAACCGTATACGACCTCGCATCGATTACTAAAATAGCAAGTACCACATTAGCTATTATGCGTTTATACGAACAGGGTAAAATTGATCTTAATAAAACCTTAGGAGATTATTTACCCATTACAAAAGGCACCAATAAAGAATACTGTTTGCTTAAAGATTTGTTGATGCATCAGGCAGGTATGAAAAGTTGGATTCCCTTTTATAAATTTTTTAAAGACTCCAGTGCAGATTTTAAAGAAGGGATTTTCAATAATTATAAAACTAAATCTTTTTCAGTAGAAGTAGCTAAGGATCTTTTCATGAATACTAGTTACAGAGATACCATTTGGAAAATGATTCTTGAAAGTCCTTTAGAAAATAAAGGCAAAATGGTATACAGCGATTTAGACTTTTATTTTCTAGGTGCTATTATTCAACAACTTACTGGCAAAACCCTTGATCAGTATGTGTATACCGAATTTTATGAACCCATTGGTTTAAGAAAAACCGGCTATAAGCCTTTATCTATTATGGATGAATCTTATATAGCGCCAACAGAAAATGATACCGTTTTCAGAAAACAGCTTATCAAAGGTTTTGTCCACGATCCTGGTGCAGCATTGTTTGGTGGTATTGCAGGGCATGCTGGTTTATTTTCTAATGCGGCTGAATTGGCAGCGCTTATGCAAATGTTATTAAACGGCGGTAGTTATAAAGGCCGAGTGTATTTTAAAACCAGTACCATTCAATTATTTACTAGTTATCAATCTACAATTAGTAGAAAAGGATTTGGCTTTGATAAGCCTCAAGCCAATGCAAATGATGCTGGTCCATGTAGCAACCACTGCAGTGGCTACACGTATGGTCACCAAGGATTTACGGGCACCTGTGTATGGGTAGATCCTAGTCAACAGTTGGTATTTGTTTTTTTATCTAATAGAGTATTCCCCTATGAAAACAGTGCTATAAACAAATGGAATATTCGAAGCTTAGTACAAGATTATATTTATAAATCTTTAGATGTTCCCGAAAATAAAGAACGTAAACTACTCTATGACCAACAAATGAATAGCAAATAAAAAAAGTCCCACCGTATAGTGGGACTTTTTATTTTATACATTAAATCGGAAATGCATTACATCTCCATCTTGTACGATATACTCTTTACCTTCAATGCGTAATTTACCTTTATCTCTTGCACCCGACTCTCCACCAAAAGCAATGAAATCATTATAAGCAATTACTTCTGCTTTAATAAAGCCTTTTTCAAAATCGGTATGAATTACACTAGCTGCTTGCGGTGCTTTCCATCCTTTTTGTATCGTCCATGCTCTTACTTCTTGCACACCAGCTGTAAAATAAGTAGCCAAATCTAATAAGGTATATGCAGCCCTAATTAATCTATTCAAACCGGGTTCTTTCAAGCCATATTCCGATAAAAACAACTCTTTATCTTCTTGTGCTTCCATTTCTGAAATTTGAGCTTCAATAGTATTGTTCATTACTATTACTTCAGAACCCTCTGCATGTGCAGCGGCTATTAATGCTTCTGAATATTTGTTACCTGTATGTATAGATGATTCGTCTACATTGGCAACATATAATACCGGTTTTTGAGTAAGTAAGAAAATATCAGCAATGGCTTCTAAATCTTCTCCTTCTAATCGCAAGCCTCTTATATTCTTACCTTCTGATAATTGCTTTAAGCATTTATTAAGTACTTCTAATGCTGCCTTTGCTTTATTATCGCCTGTTTTAGCTTGCTTTTCAATACGTTGTATTTTCTTTTCAACGCTTTCTAAATCTTTTAATTGTAATTCGGTATCTATAATTTCTTTATCACTTACTGGATTGATAGCACCTTCATCGCGCAAGATATTTTCGTCTTCGAAACAACGAATAACGTGTACTATGGCATCTACCTCTCTAATATTGCCTAAGAATTTGTTGCCCAATCCTTCTCCTTTACTTGCTCCTTTTACCAAACCTGCAATATCTACAAATTCTATAGTTGTAGGAAGAATACGTTGCGGCACCACTATCTCAGCCAATTTATCTAAACGCTCATCTGGCACATCTACCTGGCCAACGTTAGGCTCTATAGTACAAAAACGATAATTGGAAGCTTGCGCTTTAGCACTATTACTTACTGCATTAAAAAGTGTAGATTTTCCAACATTTGGCAAACCAACAATACCCACTTGTAAAGCCATAATTTCTATTTATTTTTTTCGCAAAGATACAAATTTAATGCTGTTTCCATGGCATCATATACCTCTTGTTTTAAGGATTTGATAGCTTGCACATCTTTACCTTTCGGATAGATTGGATCTAAATATAGCACTCTATTTTTGCCAGGCGACATATTCCACCAAGCATTGTGATGCCAACGATTTACAACATCTGGCATTACTATGGGCACAATGGGGGTTTGTGTATTTACGGCTAATCTAAAAGCCCCATCATAGAAGGGAATTAAAGGCTGATCAGTTTCATTAAACGTGCCTTCTGGAAATATTAAAATGCTCGATTCGTGCTTTAAAACACGCCACATTATACGCATGCTTCTTGCTCTACTATGTGCACTACTCCGATCTACCATTACCGCCACTTGCTGATAAATAAAACCAAATAAAGGAAACTGTTTGAGCTCTATTTTGCCTAATGGTCTAAAATAAGTGGGAATGGCAATAAATAAGTTTAAAGCATCTAAATACGTAGCATGATTGGAAACAATAATACATTTCTTTTTTGCTAAGGGCCATTTGCTCATGCGCTTTATGGGCATGCCTGCCAATAATAGTCCTAGCCTACACCAAAATCTATTGATATACCAAATTCGTTTTCTACTTTTTCTATTGTTAGGTATACTAACTATTAGAATTAGCGTAAGAAAAAAAAGGAAAGTGACTACAAACACTAAGGTCATGTAGCAGGCGAATAGCGTTTTAAAAAATCGTTGCATGCTTACATTCCAGGAAACCAAGCTCTTCCAATAGCTGCTCTAAATGGCCATGGAATAGACGCTAACATGACAATCAATGCAATAAAATTGAACCAAAACATTTTTTTATGTTTTGCCAAATCGGAACTATTCTTTTTAGCTGTGGCGTAAGCCATATGCACCAATACAAGCGCTAAAAGCATTCCTGCAAAATGCTCCACCGCAAAAAAGCGGGCAACTTTATCATGCATCACATTAGCCATACCCATATTTTGAATATTCTTCAAGCCCCATGGACCAACAAAATACAAATACAGACCTATTAATAACTGTGTATCACATAAAATCATAAAAAGCAAATTTGCTTTTTGTGTGCTTTTTTCAAAAGCAGCATTGGCGCGCCAAGCCGTCCAAATTTTATAGAGCGTATATAATGCAGCAACTAAAACTGCGTATCGAAGAAAACTATGTAGATGAATCATAAATAAATTTAGCACAAAATAATAAATTAAATGCTACTTCATGGCATTTTTATTCAAGTCATTTCTATATACTTGAATAAAAGATTGCAAATGTCTTGAAAGCGAATCTTTCTGCTTATGTTGAATAGACTTTAGGCAAGTACTATCCATACTTTTATCAAAAAGATATTGATCTCTTTCTTGAATCCATTTTAAAACGAAATCGTTTTCAATCCACACATATTGTTGATTGAAATAAGTAATGGCAAATGGATGTGATGGATGGAAAATAGAATTGCCTAAGGCATAAAATGGTTTAGGATAATGCAGATAATCTAGCACACTAGGGAGAATATCAATTTGCTGGGTAACCGAAGTATAAGCTCCTTTTAAATCAGCATCGTTAGGTGCATAGTATATAATAGGAATACTATACTGACCTATCTCTGATCGATAATATGGATCTACACTCAAAGGAGAAGTATGATCGGCTGTAATTACAAACAAGGTATTTGCATACCACGCTTGTTGAGCTGCTGCTTTAAAAAATTGTCTTATTGCATAATCTGTATAGGCTACTGCTTGATGTGCAGGAAGCGAACCTACGGGCAGTTTGTTTTTTTGCGAATCGGGAACCGCATAGGGTGGGTGTGAACTTAAGGTAAAAACACCGCTAATAAAGGGTTGTTTTACGTTATTTAGTTCTTTTACTACGCGTTGTAAAAAAGGCGCATCCCATATACCCCAATTTCCATCATAGTCGGCTTCATGATCATACTCTGTTCTACCAAAATACTTTTGAAATCCGGCAGCAGCTGTATATACATCAAAGCTCATGGTTCCGTTTGTTCCCCCATGAAAGAAATAAGATGTATATCCATAGGGTGCTAATAAATTAGCAAATGATGGCATGCTGTTGGTACTATAAGGCGAAACGGAAATGGCCTCATCCATCAAGGAAGGCATACCTGATAAGACGGCTGGAATACCTTCTGCCGAATGCAGTCCATTGGCAAATGCATTATTACAAAGCAAGCCTTGATGCATTAGGGAATCTAAAAAAGGCGTATAGCTAGGTGATATTCCTAATGAGGTAAACTCTTTTGAAAAGCTTTCTAATATGATAACAACAATATTCTTTTTTTGAAAGCTTCCGGCAGCATAATTTTTATGCGTATTGACTTCTGCTTGTGCAACAGCTATATGCCTATAAGCAGGCGTTTCTAAAAATTGATTTTGTAACGTAGTGATAATACTAAAAGGCGTATTAATCAACAAAGGCACCTCTTTATTGTCAACTACTTGCACTGCATTGCGTACACCAATAGGTACGTATTGCAAACCCCCTCTAATAGCTATTAAAGCTATACCGCTTATGCAAATTAGATAAAAAGCAACACTCAAAATCTTTTTATAAACCGATGTATATACAAGGGGCACTAGTGCCTTTGTCCATAGATTATTTATTTTATAAAACATATTGACTATAGCTATGTAGGCTACAAGTATATACCAATAGTCTTTAAATAAGCTGGGGAGAATGGATAACGAATCGCCTTTGCGCGTAAAAAACAAAAGCACGTCGGCCGTAGCTCTTTTAAAATTAAATTGAAAATAAATCCAATCCGAAAATTCAAATGCAAAGGCTATACTATTAATTGCAATAAACAAGTAAAATGCAAACTTAAACCAAGAAAGATTTTTATGCAAAAACAAAATACCTACTATAAAATAGAGAATATTTAGTGCCCATATTGCACTTAGATCATAGCGCACTGCATATCCACAGATTTTAAGGAAAGACATGTAACTAACATCCTTAAAACTGTTATGATTGATAGTGAAAAACACCACTCTACTTATTGCAAAAATAGCAAGAAGCAAAAGAAGTTGTTTAGTATAAAGTCGAAGTAAAGCTTTCAATACAAAGGAGATTTAACAAATAGACCACTCAGTTGAGTGGTCTATAACGTTAAGGATTAGTTGATATTAGCTGCATCCAGTGGTAGTTCCACAATTAGGACACATATAACAAGTACCATTGCGTAAAGTAATATTACCACACTGACGGCATGCTGGTGCATCTGCACTAGTGCCCATTAGCTTTTTAGTGTCGGCACTGTTTACAGCCATAGCTGCGGCAGCTACTGGTTTTGGTGCTACTGCTTTTACGGTTTCGTTGGTAGCAGCAGGTGCTGTAATGCGCACTTGTGATAATTCTTGATTTACTTGATCTAATTTGCTTACATGTTCAGGATCTAATACATGTACTAAATCATCTCTATCTAAATATTCATATGCTAATACTCTGAAGATATAATCTAATACAGAGGTAGCGCTTTTAATATTTGGATGATCTACCATTCCAGCTGGTTCAAAGCGCGTGAAGATAAATTTATCTACAAACTCTTCTAAAGGTACACCATATTGCAAACCAACAGATACGGCAACTGCAAAGCTATTTAATAAGCTACGCATCGTTGCTCCTTCTTTAGCCATATCAATAAAGATTTCTCCTAAAGTACCATCTTTGTATTCGCCTGTGCGTAAGAATAAAGCCTGGCCGCCTACTTTACTTTTAATAGTATAGCCATGGCGTTTAGCAGGTAATTGTTTGCGCTCAATAATTCTACTTAATTGACGTTTCAATGTAGTATCCGGACTGTCTTGAACACGCTTGTTTACTTCTTCTAATAATTCATCAATAGTTAATTTTCCTAAATCAACAATATTTGAATTCAGTGCACTTTCTGCAGTTGCAGCGCCTTCGTCTTTTTTCTTTTTATCGCTTTTGTTGCTTAAAGGTTGGCTCAATTTAGAACCATCACGATACAAAGCACATGCTTTCAATCCTAATTCCCAACTTAATTGATAGCAATCTTTAATCTCATCAATTACCGCTTCGTTTGGTAGATTAATGGTTTTAGATATTGCACCAGAGATGAATGGTTGCACGGCAGCCATCATACGAATATGACCGTGTGCATGAATATAGCGTTCGCCTTTTTTACCACATTTGTTGGCACAATCAAAAACAGATAAATGTTCATCTTTCAAGAAAGGTGCCCCTTCAATTGTCATCGTTCCGCATACATAATCATTAGCTGCATCTATTTCCTCATCTGTGTATCCTAATGATTCTAATAGATTAAAACTCATATCGTAGTATTCTTCTGGCTTAAATCCAAGGCGTTGCAAACACTCTTCACCTAAGTTATATACATTAAATACAAATCCAATTTCAAATGCACTTTCTACTGCTACGTCTAATTTTTTTATTTCCTCAGCAATAAATCCTTTTTCACTCAATGTTTGGTGATTGATAAATGGTGCACCATCGAAGCTTGCATGTCCTTTTGCATATTTTACAATAGCATCTGTTTGCTCTTCGCTGTAGCCTAATTTAGTTAATGCAGTAGGGATCGATTGGTTAATGATTTTGAAATAACCACCACCAGAAAGTTTTTTAAATTTCACTAAAGCGAAATCTGGCTCTATACCAGTAGTATCGCAATCCATTACCAAACCAATTGTTCCAGTAGGCGCAATAACCGTTGCTTGTGCATTTCTATAACCATATTTTTCACCATACATTACAGCATCATCCCATGCTTTGGTAGCTGATTGCAATAAATAATCTGGGCAATATTTAGCATTGATACCTGCTGGTTTAATCTCTAAACCTTCATAAGCATCTGTTGCATCATAAGCAGCTGCACGGTGATTTCTCATGACGCGCAACATATGCTCTCTGTTTTCTTTAAAACGAGGGAAAGCTCCTAAAGCTTGCGCCATCTCTGCTGATGTTTTGTAGGCAATACCATTCATGATAGCAGAAATAGATGCTGCAATAGCACGACCTTCTTCACTATCATAAGCTATACCACTCACCATCAACATAGAGCCTAAATTAGCATAACCTAAACCTAATGTACGATAGTCATAGCTTAATTGCGCTACTTCTGGTGAAGGGAATTGCGCCATTAATACAGAGATTTCTAAAACAACGGTCCATAAACGAGCCATATATTCAAAACCAACTACATCAAAAGTGCTCGTTGCTTCATCGAAGAATCTACGTAGATTTAAAGAAGCCAAATTACATGCCGTATTGTCTAAGAACATATACTCAGAGCATGGATTAGAAGCTCTAATAGAACCACCCTCCGGACAAGTATGCCACTCATTAATGGTGGTATTGTATTGTGTTCCAGGGTCTGCACAACGCCATGCGGAATAAGCAATTTTTTCCCAAAGCTGACGCGCTGGAATTTTCTTCATTACTTTTCCATCACTTCTACCGGTCATTTCCCAATCTTCGTTGTTGGCTAAACGACGGAAAAATTCATTAGGTATACGTACTGAGTTATTTGAATTTTGACCCGATACCGTTTTGTAAGCTTCACCTTCATAATCAGATGCATAACCAGCTGCAATAAGCGCTGCTACTTTCTTTTCTTCTTCTACTTTCCAATCGATGAAGTCGATAATTTCTGGGTGATCTAAGTCTAAACACACCATTTTAGCAGCACGGCGTGTAGTACCACCACTTTTGATAGCACCTGCAGCACGGTCGCCAATTTTCAAGAAGCTCATTAAACCACTTGATGTACCACCACCACTTAATTTTTCACCTTCAGCACGAATATTAGAATAGTTGGTACCTACACCAGAACCATATTTAAAAATTCTTGCTTCACGCACCCACAAATCCATGATACCACCTTCATTAACCAAATCATCATCTACACTCAAGATAAAACATGCATGTGGTTGAGGGCGCTCATAAGCATTTTTAGAACGCTCTAAATTTCCTGTAATTGGATCTACATAAAAGTGTCCTTGCGCTTTTCCGTTGATACCATAACTATTATACAAACCCGTATTAAACCATTGTGGTGAATTTGGTGCGCAGCTCTGCATCAAAATACTATACACCAACTCATCATAAAAAACTTGTGCATCTTTTTCTGATGCAAAGTAACCATATTGAAAACCCCAAGTTCTCCAGCAGTCCGCTAAACGATGCGCTACTTGTTTTACAGAAGTTTCTCTTCCAAGAGAACCATCTGCCTGAGGAACACCTGCTTTTCTAAAATATTTTTGTGCTAAAATATCGGTAGCAATTTGAGACCAATGCGAAGGCACTTCAACATCTGTCATCTCAAATACTTTTTCTCCGTTTGGATTTCTAATTACCGATGTTCTGTAATCATAGGTAAATTGTTCGTAAGGTGTTTGGCTGTCGCTGGTGTATTGACGATTAAATGCCAAGCCTTTGTTTGTTTTTTGTTTTGCTGCCTTCATAAATGCTATGGGTTGAGTGGGTTTGTTATTTTTAATGTTCCTTTATCTAAAAACTAATTTTTAGGAGGAAGTAACGAAATTATCTAAAAGAAAAATTTGATGCAACTAATTTTATTCAGATACCTGTGGATAACATTTTCTTTTCTTTGCAGGCTTGCGTTTGACTTTTTTTTAAAAAAACTACTTGCTTTTTTCAATAAAATTTTTATATTATTTTAAGCAAGTATTATGCCCTGAAATGCATAATTACTTAAACAAAAAAGGGAAGCCGTAGCCTCCCTTTTTTTATCGATCTTATTGGTATTATTCTTTAGTAATTTTTCTAAGCATTTTTTGACCGTCTGCATTGATTTCTACAAAATACAAACCGCTTGCAAAACCTGCTAAAGAAAGCTCTTGAGAGAATTGCAATCCTACTTGTTCAAAATTTTGCTGACGCACTACTTGTCCCGTAGCCGTTGTAATTTTCAATGCTAATTTATTAATAAATTCAGCTGCTTGAATTGCTACCGTGAATTTGTCTGCTGTAGGATTTGGATATACTAAAGCTTCAGAAATATTAGCAGTTTGTTGTATACCCGCCGGACTAGCTCTTCTAAGCATAACCATATAGTCTTCCGTTTCTCCAGATACATAGTTTCCACATCCCAAATCAGAGGCATTGTTGTTAGATAAATCATTATTCAACACAATACGCATACCCGTTGCTTTATTTGCGATTAATACATAAGGAACTTTGAAAGAACCTGTGATATAAAAACTAGAAGCAGTGGTTGTGCCCGACCAAACTTTTTCTGATGGCTCATACGTTAAGCTATTATTGTAATCTATAAACGCTGTTACCTTAGCATCTGCATGATTAGCTGTTTTCAACGTATGGTATACTTCAATTCTATAAGTAGAATCGGCCATTAATTCGATAGGGGTGATATAGGTATTGTCCGTACGTTGACGAATTGCTATTGGATTTTTAACATGTGGTCCACCTGTATTGAGGATGAAATTATATACTCGGAAAGCACCAATATCACTAGAGTCTAAATCACTCAAGGTAGCTTGATTTAAACAATAGCATTTGTAAGGTAAAACCGTATTTACAAACAACATATTAGAATAAGCAGTATCGTTTGTATTAGAACAGATAATACGTAGTTTATAATAATTAGGATATTGCACCAACATCGTCATCGTATCTCTATTCAAAGAGTTGGGTACTGGACCCCAATTGATTTGATCATACGAATACATCCATTCTGTAATCAAACCAGATTTGAATTTGGTATG
>CAMBYG010000042.1 GCA_945872085.1 Chitinophaga pinensis
TAATAGGCTTTGCTATATAGTCATCCGCACCTAAATTAAGGCCATCAATTTCTGATTTTTCATCAGAAAGTGCGGTTATAAATATTATTATGGTATTGGAAAATTGCGGTTTTAATTTTAGTTCTTTTAAGGTCTGTTTGCCATCTTTGTTTGGCATCATCACATCTAAAAGAATTAAATTAGGCTTAAAATAGAGTGCTTTCGCTATCGCTTCGTTTCCATCACTGGCTGTTTCTACTTCAAATCCTTTACTACGAAGGGTGTAGCTGATGAATTCCACGATATCCTGTTCGTCATCTACTACTAATATTCTATCGATTGAAGCGCTCATTATTTGTATGTTATTATGTACAAAATTACATTCAATTGATTATTAATAACTATTGTTTGTATTATCTAATTGTTAATAGTTATATTTTACTTCAAGCTAATAGCATTGTATCCAATAACATCGCCCTCGTATATAATGAAAATCTGATACGCACCTTTTTTAAATGCCTCTGCTTGTTTCCAATCTATCATGACATCATTAATGGCTTCATTTGATTTTAAATTAATATTTTTTGTTAGGGTATAAGCTATAGTTTCTCCTTTTTCGTTGGTAGTTGCCCCTGATCCGTTTTGAGCATTTGCTAGGATATTACCACTAGGATCTTTAATTTGTATGAAAAGTTGTTTGTTGCCTGCACTCGTTATTTTGTTTTTATCAATATCAAAGTAGATTCTTATTTTATCTACTTTACTAGCCTTCTTAGTTTCATAACTTTTATTTAAAAGACTTATATCGGAGAGGGGTAATAGACGGATATTAGAAATTTGGAGCTGTTGTGCAATTCTAACTGTTTCTTTTAAACTTTGATTTTCTTCGTCACTCTTTTTGACTTTTTCTGTAAGGTCTTTTTTGTCAATATGGAGATCGAGGTTCTCCTTTTTTAAACTTGCAATTTGATCTTCGTAAGCTCTGATTTCTATATTGAAGTTCTTAATCAGCTCCATTGCTTTGGCTAATTGCGCTTTGGTAGCGTTTTTATTGCTAACTATTTTTTTAATTTCTTTTTTTAAGTGTTCTAATTCTGAATTTTTATTATTTACTACACTGTCTAATTGCTTATTATCGCTTATTAAATTATCTAGTCTGGCAAGGGCAGCATTATATTCGTTTTCTACTTGTTGTTTAGAAGAATCAGTACTGATTAACATTAATGCCTGCTGTTCGGTTTTGTTATCTAAATCATTACCTCTCAGGTACAATATTATATTTGAAATGATTAACAATACAATTATGATTATGTAAATTGTTTTTGTATTTCTGACAGGCTTTTTGTCTGTCTCATTTGAATTTGTTGGCGTCATAAAAAATTGGTTATTTTTACTTTACAAATATAGTTACAAAAAACGTTGTTATGGATAGTATTAAAAATATATTGTTTATTGATATAGAAACCGTTCCTGCCTCTAAAGACTTTCAATCATTATCTTCTGAATTAAAAGAATTTTGGACTGAGAAAGCCAAGTATTGGCAAAATGTCTCCGATGGTTCATCAAATATTGACACTGTTTTCGAACAGAAAGCAGGCATTTATGCAGAGTTTTCAAAAATTGTATGTATTAGCATAGGTCGCTTTCACAAAGAAGGGGAATCGTGGAAATTTGCAGTAAAGACGATCGCACATGATGATGAGCCTGTTTTACTGCGTGATTTTTTATCTGTAATACATAAAAGACAGTTGCTTACTCCTTCATTTCTTTTTTGTGGTCATAATATTAAAGAATTCGACTTGCCCTTTATTTGTCGGCGTTTATTGATTAACGGCTTCAAAATTCCTAATGTGCTTCAATTAAGTGGCAAAAAACCTTGGGAAGTTTTACATCAAGACACTTTAGACTTATGGAAGTTTGGTGATTATAAACATTATATTTCCTTAGCATTATTGGCCCATTTATTTGCAATTCCATCTCCAAAAGATGATATTTGTGGTAGTGATGTCGCAAAGGTCTATTGGCATGATAATAATTTAAATAGAATTGCTACTTATTGCACTAAAGATGTGTATACCGTAGCTCAAGTTTTTTTAAAATTAAAAGGAATTGTTTTAGACCCCCTGCCACCATTACTTGAAGTTTAATAAAAACTATGACAGCTGATTTTCAAAAAATACTTAACGATATAAATCAAAAAGACTTTGCCCCTGTTTATTTTGTAGATGGTGAAGAATCTTATTTTATTGATATAATTACCCATTTATTTAAAACAGCTATACTTGCTCCGCACGATGTGGATTTTAATTTGATAGAATTATACGGAAGGGAAGTAACTTGGGCAGATGTTGTAAATGCTTGTCGACGCTTTCCGATGTTCTCTGAAAAACAAGTTGTTATTCTTCATGATGCGTCACAACTAAAGGAATTAGATAATCTTATCGGTTATCTGGAAAACCCTATGCCAAGTACTATTTTATTAATCGAGCATCGGTTTAAAAAAATAGATGGAAGAAGCAAGATGAATAAAGTGGTCAAAGCACGATCGGTTTATTTTACCTCTGAAAAAGTGAAAGATATGGAAATGCCTAAATGGATTCGTGATTTTGGGAAAACCAAAAACTGGACTATCGGGCAAGGGGAGGCAGAAACTATAGCTAGTTTTTTAGGCAATGATTTACAAAAAATTGCCAATGAACTAGATAAAATTAGATTGAATGCTCCAGATGAAAAAGTACTTTCTGCCGAGTTGATTAAAAAGTATATAGGCGCATCTCGCGATTATAATATTTTTGATCTGCCTAATTTGGTGATGAGCAAAGACAAGGAAAAGTTATACAGAATGACAAGCTATTTTATAAATAATCCTAAGTCGGCCCCTATGCCTTTGCTAATAGGTACTTTCTATGGTACTTTTCATCGACAATACCTTGGTTATTTTCAGCCTGTAAATGCTTATAACAAACCTAAAGTGCCTTTGTATCAATTGGAAGAAGCCATTTTGCTTTTAGCAGCATATAGTAGGAAGGCAGTAGGGATTAATGCTACCATTTCAGATGCAAGTTTAATAAAAGAATTAATAGGCAAGTTGGAATTAATTTTCATTTAGCGGTCCGAATGGAGTGCATTTTTCGCCGTTTCTGCATCTAAGTGTAATTGACTTTTTAGCGCTTCTAAGGAAGCGAATTTTATTTCTGATCTAATAAAGGAATGCATTTCAAGGCTAACGGTTGAATCGTAAATAGTACGATCGAAATCAAATATGTGTGCTTCAATTGTTATGCTGTTTTGCGCACTTACGGTAGGTCTAATGCCAATATTGATCATGCAGGCTAACCGTTCTTGCGCTAAGGTAAGATAGCCGCTATATACACCTTGTTGGGGAATTAATTGTAGGGGTTCTGTAAGCTTAATATTTGCTGTAGGATAGCCAATAGTTCTGCCCAATTGATTGCCTTTAACCACAATCCCTTCTAGCTTATAGTGCCGATGGGTCATCTCCAGTGCTGTTTTTAAATCGCCCTCTGCTATAGCTTTTCTTAATTTAGTAGAACTGATTGCTATATTATTTAATTGTGATGCAGGAATTTCAATGAGTTGAAAGGGATATTTTTCTTTATAGGATTTTAGTAAAGCTATATTTCCTTGTCGGTCATGCCCAAAATGATGATCATAACCTATAATTAGCGTGTGCGGATGAAAGCGCTCCCAAATAAAATCTTCTACATATGCTTGTGCGCTTAGTGATGCAAAGGCTTTATTGAATGGCACTATCACAACATGGTCTATTCCAGATTTTATAATATAATCTATTTTCTGAGCTAAAGGCGTTAATAGTAATACGCCCGAATTAGGATCTAAAAACTGTCGCGGGTGTGGATCGAAAGTGATGACTATACTCGTTCCCTGAACGCGCTTAGCCTCTTCTTTCATTTTATTAAATAGCTGTATATGCCCTTGATGAACTCCATCAAAAGTGCCCATGGTAATAATGGGATTGTCAAATATAGGTAGGGTGTTTTCGCCTAAGGTATAAACTGCCATTTCTAATTTGTACTTACTACTTTATACTGCATTAGTAATTCATAAAATCGGAAACAATCTTCATAACTGTTATATAGTGGCACTGGAGCAATGCGAATGACATTGGGCTCTCTCCAATCTGCTATTACGCCATTTTTCTCTAAGAATTCAAATAATTGCTTACCCTCACTTTTAAACAATAGAGATAATTGACAGCCTCTTTCTTCATTGTTTTTCGGCGTTATAATTTCAAATGGCAAGTGCGTGCATAAATTAAGCAGATACTCCATATAGCCGGTAAGGTGTAGGCTTTTCTTACGCAACATGTCTACACTTGTTTTGTCGTAAATATCTAGAGATGCTCTATGGGCAACCATATTAAACACAGGGGCATTGCTCATTTGCCAGCTCGCAGCACCTTTTTGTGGTACAAAGCCTTTTTGCATTTTGAATCTTGTTTTCTCATCGTTGCCCCACCATCCTGCTAAGCGAAAAGTTGCTGCACTGTTGCCATGTTTTTCATGAACAAAGATGCCGCCAACGCCACCCGGACCAGAGTTTAAATATTTGTAAGAACACCAGCAAGCAAAGTCTACCTTCCAATCGTGGAGAGACAAGGGCACATTGCCTACCGCATGGGCCAAGTCATATCCTGCTAAAGCGCCAAATTGATGTGCCGCTGCTGTTATTGATTGCATGTCGAAAAGCTGTCCGGTATAATAATTTACACCACCTAAAAGCACCAGGGCCAATTCGTTGCCTGTGGCATGAATGGTAGCAATAATATCTTCTGGTCGTAAGGTGTGTTCGCCTTCTCTAGGATGCAATTCAATAATAGCGTCCTGTGGATCTAGATGATGCATTTTCACTTGCGTTTCAATGGCGTATTGATCAGAAGGGAAAGCACCCGCTTCCATAATAATTTTGAAGCGTGTAGCCGTAGGTTGGTAAAAAGAGATAAGTAATAAATGAAGATTAACCGTTAGGGTATTACAAGCTACTACTTCTTCTTTTTGTGCGCCAACAATTTTTGATAAGCTTTCAGAAAATAAGTGATGATAATGCATCCAAGGATTGTTGGCTCTAAAATGACCTTCTACCCCATAAGTTGCCCAGTCTTTCAATTCTTGTTGCATTAAATAAGCGGTGCTTTGAGGCTGAAGCCCCAAGGAATTACCACAAAAATATACAACATCTTTCCCTTCATGCTGAGGGAAAAGAAAGCGGCTTCTGTAAGAATTGAAAAAATCTATGGCATCTTGCTCTTGTGCAAATGCGCTATCATTGGTGTACGAATAATTCATAGGTAGGGCATCAAATATAGGATGCAAGATACTATGAATATTGAATTTTAAATAAATAATAACAAAGATTTTGAGTTTTGAATTGCGATAGCTATCGTATCTTTGTGTTGTAAAATTTAATTTATATGAAAAAGTTTATTCCAGTAGGTGTTTTACTACTAATTCTATTTATGGGCGGTTGCTATTCTTGCAATACACAACAAAGCTTAGTAAAAAAAGACGAAGCTGTTAAAAGCGCATGGGCTAATGTTCAAACCCAATACCAACGTAGAGCAGATTTGATAGACAATTTGGTAGCAACAGTTAAAGGAGCTGCTAATTTTGAAAAGGAAACTTTAACAGCTGTTATTGAAGCTAGAGCAAGTGCTTCTAAAATTACAATGAACGCTAATGATCTAACTCCTGAGAAATTACAACAGTTTCAAGCATCTCAAGGTCAGCTAAGCCAAGCTTTAGGTCGTTTGATGGTGGTGTCTGAGCAATATCCTGAATTGAAAGCCAACCAAAACTTCTTGGCTTTGCAAGATGAAATTGCTGGCACAGAAAATCGTATTGCTTTTTCAAGAACCTCATTTAATGATGCTGTGCAAGCATATAATATTACGGTGCGTACTTTCCCTAATAATTTATTAGCGGGCATGTTTGGTTTTCAAACAAAAGGTATGTTTGAAGCAGAAGCAGGAGCACAAAAAGCACCCAAAGTTCAGTTCTAGTATATGTTCTTTAAGAAAAAACAACATCCTTTTAGCCAAAGCGAGATTGCTTTGATAGAAACGCATTTAAAAAAAGCGGAGCTTACAAGTTCTTGTGAGCTTCGCATTTTTATGGAGCGGGATTGTTTTTTTGAGGAGCCTTTAGAGAGAGCTAAAGAAGTGTTTGCAGAGTTGCAAATGCAGACTACTCAAGAACGTAATGCCTTGTTGATTTATATTGCAACAACAGCTAAGAAATTTGCCATTTTTGGCGATGAAGCTATTTATGAAAAAGCAGGCGGTGCCTCTTTTTGGGAAACTGCTGCTAAGGGTTTTGTAAAAGATGTAAAGTCTATAGACCTAACGCGCGCTATTGTAAATTGCATTGATACCTTAAGTATTCCTATGCAACAACATTTCCCGGCTAATGCACTTGGCAATGATAATGAATTAGCTGACGAAATCGTATTTGGAAAATAAATGAAAGCACTACAATTTTTAACCCTATTTTTCATTTGCTGCTTTAGTATGACTACGCTTGCAGCAGATAGCGATTTTCCAAATCCTCCCAATCCACCCCGTTTAGTCAACGATTTTTCTTCCATACTATCAGATGCAGAAATGCAGCTTTTAGAAGATAGTGTTGAAGCCATAGAAAAAAGAACATCCAATCAGATTACCATAGTCATTATTAAAAGCACTGGCCCTTATGATATAGCAGATTATGCTACACAATTAGGAAATCAATGGGGAGTTGGAGTGAAAGGAAGAGAGAATGGTATTCTTTTATTAGTGGCTATTGAAGATCGTAAAATGACCATTGCAACGGGTAGGGGATTAGAAGGTGCTCTTACCGATGCTATGTGCGGTAGGATTATAAGAAATGAAATCAAACCTGCGTTTAAACAAGGTTTATATCTAGATGGTTTGCTACAAGCAGTAAGTGCTTTAGATTTAGCAACTAGAGGAGAATATAAAGGAATAGATAGAAAACATGCTGAAAAGCCGAGGGGTTTTTCTATTGGCTTAATATTGTTTATTTTGCTTATTATCTTTATACTTTCGAAAGGTAATAATAATAGAGGCGGAGGCATTACCCCATTTTTAGGTGGTATGTTAATGGGTGGAGGCTTTGGAGGTGGTTCCAATAACGATTCCGACAATGGCGGTTTTGGCGGCTTTGGTGGGGGTAGTTTTGGAGGCGGTGGTGCCAGCGGAAGTTGGTAAGTATACTTAAGCTAATAAAAACTGTTGATCACAAAAACTATATTCATTACTATCGTTAGAAGCAACAATAATAGTTCTATTATTTTGGTAAGTTGTTATCCATTTTTGATATTGTGCTATACCATGTTTGTCTAAATTACTGCAGGGTTCGTCTAATAATAATAAAGGAGCGTCTGTAAAAATAGCTTGCGCCAATTTCACTCTTTGTTTCATCCCACTTGAAAAGTCACCTACTAATTTTGATTGAACATTTTTCATGTCTAGTATTGAAATAATCTCTTCAACACTTAATTGATCAATACTCTTTTTAAAACTAAAATGAAAGTTAAGCAATTCGCTTAATGTAAATTCTTCTATTAATTGCATGCCAACTGCTGCATAACTTAATAGTTTATATAAAGCGTTAGGATCAATATTTTGTTGGTGGTGTGTATAAGTAAGAGATCCTTTAGTTGCTGTTTGCATAGCAGCAATTATGCGCAGTAAGCTCGATTTGCCACTGCCATTATTGCCAAGTATCGCCAATGAAGAACCAGATTGAATATCCAAAGTAAGGTCTTTGAAAATCCAGTTTTGTTGGTAGCGTTTAGAAATATTATTAAGACAGATCTTCATTTTGTCGTCTCGTATAGCCTTTCATGATACCTCTTCCTGTTTCTCTTACAAAAGTGATGATTTCATCACGTTCATCAGATACGGGGATTTCAGCTTCTATAATACTCAATGCTTTGGAAACATTATAGCCTTTTACAAATAATATACGATATATATCAAGAATATGATTGATCTGTTCTAGGCTAAAGCCACGTCTTTTTAATCCAACAGAATTTACACCTACATAAGATAGTGGCTCACGTGCCGCTTTTACGAATGGAGGTACATCTTTTCTTACTAAAGAACCACCTGTTACAAAAGAGTGCGAGCCAATTCTAACAAATTGTTGTACCGCAGTTAATCCTGCTAAAATAACATAATCACCCACTTCGATATGACCTGCTAATGTAGTATTATTTGAAAAAATACAATTGTTGCCCACAATACAGTCGTGTGCAATATGAGAGTAAGCCATGATTAAGCAATTATTTCCAATTTTGGTATGTTGCTTATCTACGGTGCCTCTATTGATAGTTACACATTCGCGTATAGTGCAGTTGTCGCCAATATAAGTAAAGGTATCTTCACCTTTAAATTTTAAATCTTGTGGAATAGCACTAATTACGGTGCCCGGAAAGATGTTGCAGTTTTTACCAATGCGTGCTCCTTCCATAATGGTAACATTGGAACCAATCCAGGTGCCTTCGCCAATCTCTACATTGGCATGCACGGTAGAAAATGGATCAATCTTAACGTGCTGAGCAATTTTAGCCTCAGGGTGTATATAGGTTAATGGATGAATCATGGTTTTTCTTTTCTAATTATTTGAGCTACTAATTCAGCTTCAGTTACTAATTTATTTCCTACATAAGCCGTTCCTTTCATTTCGCAAATACCTCTACGAATAGGACTGATTAATTCTAATTTTAAAATTAAGGTATCCCCAGGAATTACTTTTTGTTTGAATTTAGCTTTGTCGATTTTTAAGAAATAAGTATCGAAATTTTGCGGATCTTCTATATTGTTGAGGGCTAAAATGCCACCTACTTGCGCCATAGCTTCTAATTGTAATACGCCTGGCATTACTGGGTTTTGTGGGAAGTGTCCTTGGAAGAAAGGCTCGTTAAAAGTAACATTTTTTATACCTACCACATGCTTATCGCTGAGTTCAATGATTTTGTCTACTAATAAGAAAGGGAATTTATGAGGTAATACTTTTTCAATACGGTTAATATCATAAATCGGGGTTTGCATAGGATCATACACCGGCACATCCGACAAGTGTTTATTTTGTTTGATGTATTGTTTTATTTTCTTAGCAAATTCTACGTTTGATGCGTGGCCTGGGCGAGAAGCAATGATATGCCCTTTAAAAGCATGCCCTACTAATGCTAAATCACCTACCACATCTAATAATTTATGACGAGCTGGTTCGTTGGGATAACGAAGTTGGATATTATTTAAAATCCCTTCGCTTTTCACTTCTATTTTTTGCTTATTAAATACTTTCGCTAAATGAGCTAATTGATCATCTTCAACAACTTTGTCAACAACTACTATAGCATTATTTAAATCTCCACCTTTAATCAAGTTGTTTTCTAATAAATATTCTAACTCATGCAAAAAACAAAATGTTCTACATGGGCCAATTTCATTTTTAAATTCTCCCAAATTTTTAAGCGTTGCATGTTGCGTTCCTAATACGGGCGAGTTAAAATCGATGAGCGTAGTGATAGCATAATCATTAGACGGGATCAATAACATATCTACATTCTTCACCGGGTCGTAGTAGTGGATATTGGTATCGATGCTATAGACGATTCTAGTTGCTTCTTGTTCTTGAATGCCAGCACTTTCTATAGCTTCAATAAATTCGCGTGCACTGCCATCTAAAATAGGTATTTCAGGTCCATCTAATTCTATCAATACATTGTCTATTTGTAATCCTACTAAAGCAGATAAAACATGTTCTACCGTGCTTACGCGCGCACCATTGTATTCTAGTGTGGTACCTCTAGATGTATCAACTACAAGATCTGCGTCAGCTTTAACAACCGGTTGTTCTGGAAGATCTATTCTTTGAAAACGAATACCGTATCCCGGATTTGCTGGTTTCATAGTAATCGTTACATGACTTCCTGTATGGAGTCCTACACCATGTAAGCTTACCGGAGATTTTAATGTTTGTTGATTCGAAGATTTTGTTTGCACAAAGTATGATTTAATATTTTTATGAATTATTGATTTGGTTTTTTAGAGCAGCTAATTGCTGTTCTAATTCCAATATGCGTTTTTGTAAATCGGGTAGATTTCTAAATATAGCTTGGCTTTTTAAAGATGCCTTATAATCAAAGGCAGGTGTTTCATTAACCGATGTATTGGGTGTAGCAATAGACTTAGTAATTCCACTTTGCGCACCCACTTTGGTGCCATTGGCTGTTTGTATATGACCAACTACCCCTACTTGACCGCCTATCATATTGTATTTGCCTATTTTAGTACTGCCAGAAATACCAGATTGTGCAGCTATAACCGTGTTTTCTCCAATTTCTACATTATGAGCAATTTGTATGAGGTTGTCTAGTTTCACCCCTTTTTTAATAATGGTAGATCCCATTGTAGCTCTGTCTATTGTAGTGTTGGCACCTATTTCTACATCGTCTTCAATAATGACATTACCAATTTGTGGTACTTTTTTAAAGCTACCATCTTTTTGCGGGGCAAAACCAAATCCGTCGCCACCAATTACGGTTCCAGAGTGAATAGTAACGCGTGCACCAACAGAGCAATCGTCGTATATTTTTACACTAGCAAACAACTTTGTTTCTTCATTGATAACTACATTGTCGCCGATATAACAACCGGGATAGATTTTTACATTATCGCCAATGAGTACATTGTCGCCAATATAAGTAAAGGAGCCTACATAGACGTTTTTGCCAATAGAGGCACTTTTGCTAATGTAAGAAGGTTGTTCAATGCCTTTTTTACCGGCATTAGATTGTATTTCGTTATATTTTTCAAGAAGATAAGCAAAGCTGCTGTAAGCGTCTTTTACTCTAATTAATGTAGCCTTTACAGGTTGTTTTAATTCGTAATCTTCATTAATGATTATTATTGAAGCATCTGTTGAGTATAGATATTCTTCGTATTTTGGATTGGCAACAAAACTTAAACTGCCGGCTTTCGCCTCTTCAATTTTTGCAACTTGATTTATCTTGGCTTCCGGTTCGCCAACCAATTTTCCTTTTAGTAAGGTTGCTATTTGAAGTGCAGTAAATTGCATGAAATAAATTTATAGGATCTAATTTAGTTTTTTGCTATATACAAAGATACTAAATTAGTTCAATTCAATTGTTAAGGTAATGTGTAACAAAGGTATCTTTTTGTGATTGGCTTTGATAAGGTATCATTTATCAAAGCATGATCTACACTAGAAAGGTCTTGAACGAGTCCATTCTTTTGTAAAATCAGTATGTTTTCATCCGTAGCATCGTAGGTGTTATTGCTCGTTAATCCTTCAAATACAAAATAATCAATATGGTCTGCTAAAGAAGGATGAGCAGCTAGGAAGCGTTCCTTAAATTGGTCGATAGTATTGGGCTCTGAAAGCGATAATAGCTGCACTTTGTATAAATTTCTTTGCAATAACATGATGCATAATCTACTCAGTACCTCGTCGTTATGATTTTGCCATACTTTGATAGCTGATTGAATGTCGGTATCGTCCAAACTGCAGAATAGTTCAAGAGAAACGGCTTTATTATTATCTTTATTATGATAGAGCAAGGTACTTAAGGATGGGCTAGCAAATAATTCCACCTTATTTTTAGCTAATTCTTTAGCTCGTTTTAAAATGTTGATCAGGAGTTTTTCTGCTCCCAAAACAGTTTTATGTAAATATACTTGCCAATACATGAGGCGTCTTGCAACAATAAACTTCTCAATAGAATGAATCCCTTTTTCCTCCACTACTATTTTATCGTCTACAACATTTAACATGTGTAAGATGCGATCATAACCGATTACCCCTTCAGAAACTCCAGAAAAAAAGCTGTCTCTATTTAAATAGTCGAGGCGGTCTACATCGAGTTGACTAGACACTAATTGATGAAGAAATTGTTTGGGGTATGTATTACTATAAATGGCTATGGCTGTATTTAATTGCCCATGCCATTGACGATTAAATGCCTCCATGATTTGAATGGATAATTGCTCGTGGGTGATACCATCAAGTAGGGTAAATTCTAAGGCGTGCGAAAATGGGCCATGCCCAATATCGTGTAAAAGAATTGCTATTTGAGTGCCTAAAAATTCATCTTCAGTAATGGCTATGTCTTTGCTTCTTAGTACACTAAGCGCTTTTGTTATTAAGTGACAAGCGCCTAAAGAGTGCTGAAATCGGGTATGAATAGCTCCGGGATAAACGATAGGAGCCATACCCATTTGTTTGATATAACGAAGTCGTTGAAACCAGCTGTGTTCTATTATTTGTAATAATAGGGGATGTTGAAATTGTATAAATCCATAAACTGGATCATTGATAATTTTTCCTTGCTGCATCTAAGGTTGTGTTTCTTCTTCTGGTGTTACTTCTTCAATAATATCCCCAGATGTTTGATCAATTGGAACCGTTTGAACACTTGTTGTATCATTTGGATCTGCAATAGTATTGGCATTATAACCAGAGCAATCTGAAAATGGCACTGGGGCTTTAAATCTAACGTCTTGTTTGATCTCTAATGAGCGATCATTAAATACTTTGTGAAAGAAATTGATCCATATAGGAAGTGCGGCTGCAGAACCTTGGCCCTGCGCTTCGCTATTAAATCGTAAAAAACGATCATCGCAACCCACCCATGTTCCTGCAAGCAGTTGTGGTGTATAGCCTATAAACCAAGCATCGGCTTGTTTGTTGGTTGTGCCCGTTTTGCCTGCTATATCTCCATATAATCCATACCTACGTATACGTTGCGCAGTACCTCTATCTACTACACCTTGCATCATGCGCACCATTTTAAAAGCCGTTTGCGGGTTGATAATTTCTTTTTGTTTAGGAGCAAATGTTTTTAAAAGATTACCGTTTTTGTCTTCAATTCTACTTATAAAGAAGGGCTCTGTATTTACACCACCTGCCGGAAACATGGTGTAGGCTTGAAGCATCTCATATAACGAAATGGCAGAAACACCCAATGCTACAGAAGGGTAAGGATCCATATCGCTTTCAATACCACATTTTTTAGCAAAATCTACAAAGGGTTCAATACCTACTTGATTCAATAAAAATAAGGCAGCATTATTAATAGAAAGGGCTAAGGCTGTAGACATTGGTAAAGAGCCTGTTTTAGATCCCCCAGCATTATAGGCTGTTTTTGCACCCGAAAATTGTTGTGCTCCTGTAGAGAGCGTTCCGCAAGGAGAAAATCCTTTGTCTACGGCTAAGCAATAGAGTAGCGGTTTTATAGTAGAGCCAACTTGTCTTTTGGTGTTTTTATTGACGTGGTCGTATTGGAAATAGTCGTGATTAATGCCACCTACCCAAGCTTTTACTTCACCCGTAAAGGGGTCCATAGCCATAAAGCCAGCTTGTAAAAACATTTTCGTGTATTTGATAGAATCCATCGGACTCATTACGGTATCAATAGAATGGTTTTTATTCCATGCAAATACCGTCATTTTAATTTTAGTATTGAAAATTTTAGAAATTTCGTCCTCCTCTTTGTCGGCATCTTTAAGTGCTTGATAACGATCCGATTGTTTCATGGCTTTATCTAATGCATCTTGGTGATTTTTCCAGATGCCACCATCTTTGTAATTAGCTTGCGCAAAAAACGACTTTTGTAAATTAGTTAAATGCTGCTCCACTGCTTGTTCTGCATATAGTTGCATGCGCAAATCGATGGTAGTATATATCTTTAATCCATCTCTGTAAAGGTTATAGCTACTACCATCAGATTTTTTAAGCTCTTTGCAAATGGATTTTAATTCTTGTTCTAATATTTGTCTGAAATAAGGTGCAGAACCTTTGTGATAGTCAATTTTATGGTAATTTAATTTGATGGGAAATTGACTTAATTTATCTGCTTCCTCTTGCTTGATAAATTTGTATTTCACCATTTGATTCAACACAACATTTCTTCTGTCGAATGCTTTAGCTGGGTTTCTTCTTGGATTATAAAGGGTATTGCCTTTTAGCATGCCAATTAATACAGCTGCTTCGTCTAAGCTAAGTTTATCTGGCGTTTTGCTAAAAAAAGTTAGGGATGCATTTTTTATCCCATACACATTGTCGCCAAATGGCACGGTATTTAGGTAAAGGGTGAGAATTTCATTTTTCGTAAGATTGCGTTCTAGTTTTACTGCCAATACCCATTCGCGTAATTTGACAAAGGGCATGGTGAAAATATTACTTTTTTGTCTTGGAAATAGGTTTTTAGCTAATTGCTGTGTTATTGTGCTGCCTCCTCCTTTTTTACCTAAAAAAATTGCAACCCGCAACAATGCTCTACCATCAATACCTGAATGATCGAAAAAGCGTTCATCTTCAGTTGCCAATAGGGCATTAAATACATATGGGGATATATCTTTATACTCACTATTAGAGCGGTCTTGTACAAAATAACGCCCTAAAACACTCCCGTCTGTCGCAATTACTTCAGAAGATAGGGATGCGCTTGGGTTTTCTAATTCGGAAAGCGTTGGCATATCGCCAATAATGCCGAAGTAAAATCCAATAGTTAAAAGGATAAAGAAACCGAAACTATATAAAAATACTTTCCAAAGGGTAACTACGGATTTTTTCATGCAATGCAGGAGATGATTAAGAATGCTAATTTACAAACAATTACAATTTAATTATAAAAAGTATCCTACAATTCTTAAAATACTTTAAATAATAATATCTAGGGTAGGCAATTCAATTCCTTTTATCTTTTATCTTTGTGAATAAAATAAACCAAATAATCATATGCATACAATTAAAAATATAGCAGTAATCGGTGCCGGACAAATGGGAAATGGAATAGTTCATGTCTTTGCTCAACAAGGATATAGAGTGACTATGATTGATGTGCAAGAAGCTGCACTAGCTAAAGCTATGGCTACCATTCAAAAAAACATGGAACGTCAAGTGGCAAAGGGTGCAATAACAGAAGAACAAATGAAAAGTGCTTTAGACAATATAAGCACTCAAATAGATTTGGCTGCTGGTGTTAGTAATGCAGATTTAGTAGTAGAAGCTGCAACAGAAAATATTGATTTGAAATTAAAGATTTTTGCAGATTTAGATACGCATGCGCCTGCGGCTTGTATATTGGCTACCAATACCTCTTCTATTTCCATTACTAAAATTGCTGCTGCAACAAAACGCCCGCAATCTGTAATTGGTATGCATTTTATGAATCCGGTACCGGTTATGAAATTAGTGGAAATTATTAATGGCTATGCAACAGATGCCAATGTTACAGCTACTATTGTAGCCCTATCTACAGCTATTCAAAAAATTCCTTGTGTTGTAAATGATTATCCTGGTTTTATAGCTAATAGAATTTTGATGCCAATGATTAATGAAGCTATCATTTCTTTGCAAGAAGGGGTAGCTGGAGTAGCGGCCATCGACTCCATTATGAAATTGGGTATGGCACATCCTATGGGGCCTTTACAATTGGCAGATTTTATTGGTTTAGATACGTGTTTATCTATTTTAAAAGTTTTGCATAATGGTTTTGGCAACCCTAAATATGCACCAGCCACCTTATTAGTGAATATGGTGCAAGCAGGTAAATTAGGTGTAAAATCTGGAGAAGGTTTTTATGCTTATACTCCAGGTTCGAAGGAGTTAGTAGTTAGTGCTTCGTTCAATTGATATTATTACTTTATAAATATTTAAAGGGCTGCATATGCAGCCCTTTTTTGTTAATTTTTTGTTTTATTTATAAAAAACAACTATCTTGAAATCTTAATTTCAGTCTACCAATACTGAATATCTAACGACCAAATAATTAAATTTTAAAAAATGAAAAGAATTCTATTTTCTTTAATTCTTAGTTGCTTTGCTGTATTGTCTACCAATGCACAATATTGCACCCCCACATATACTAATGGCTGTGGTAGCTCTACTAATACAGGGGTTGCAGACTATATTGATGGTGTGGTTACCACTGGTGGAACAGTCAATATTTCCAATACCAGTACGGCTTGTTGTGGGTTAGCGAATAATTATATATTTTATTCAAGCATGGGGCATACTGGTGTACAAAACACTGTTGTAAACTATACCTTGTACAATACACCTTATTGGTCTGAATATATGTATATATGGGTTGATTGGAATCAAGATGGAGACTTTATTGATCCAGGTGAGAATGTTAGAAATCCTACCGCTGCTACACCTTCAGGAGGAACAGCTGTTGGATCATTTACCATTCCATTGACGTCTATACCAGGAACTACAAGAATGAGGGTTAGAAATGTGTATGCTACACCAGGTGCAAGCCCTTGTACATCCTACACCTTTGGTGAATGTGAGGATTATAATTTTACTGTTGTAGCTGCAATTCCATGTTCAGGAGTACCTACTGCAGGTACTGCAAATGCGTCTTCGCCATCTGTATGTCCTACAGCTACTTTTACATTAAATCTAACAGGTTCAACGCTTGCATCTGGAATTTCATATCAGTGGCAATATTCCGCTGCAGGCGCAAATACTTGGTTTAATTTAGCAAATGGTGTTATTAGTAATGCGCAATTTACTAATGCTACTGTGGCAGGTGCTACTGCTTTAACCTGCACTATTACTGGTCAAGTCGCTGCAACAGATTATCGCTGTATTGTAACCTGTGCAAATTCCTCAAGCACAGCATCATCTACAGTGGTTGCAGTGGCATCAAGCTCATTTTTAAATTGTTATTGTAATTCTACGGCAACATCCAATTTATATCAGGATATTACCAATTTTACTATTTCGAATATTAATAATAATACTTCATGTAATACATTAGCACCAGGATTGAACAGTAATGCTGGTATGTATTCTAATTTTGTTTCCAACGTTCCTGCGGCAAACGTAATTCAAACCTATTCTTATCCTTTATCAATAACTATTTCAAATTGTTATTCATTGACCAATGTTAATATAACAAAGGTATATATTGATTACAATCAGAATGGATTATTTACCGATCCTGGTGAGCAAGTATACGTTTCGTCTACTACATTTTTTGGTGGACATACAGAAACCGGTAGCATTACTATTCCAGCATCTGCTTTAACAGGCAATACCTT
>CAMBYG010000043.1 GCA_945872085.1 Chitinophaga pinensis
GCAATTGCAACATTGGGAAGTTGTATGCGTTGTTGCGCAATGCTTGTATATACAATAAAATGTAAGGAGAAGAATATGAAAAGTATACGATGCATGAATAGGGTATAGAAAAAATTTTGTTCAAAGTTAAAGGAAATAATACTCTTTTAATAGTAAAATTCCGTTAATACTTTTATCTTAGTCGAACTAAAATATGTAATATCCATGAATTTATTTATCAAAAAACCGATTGAGTCCTTTGAGTCGGACATGAAAAAAAGTGAACTAAAAAGAGTATTAGGAAAATGGAGCTTAACAGCTATTGGTATAGGTGCCATTATTGGTGGTGGTATATTTGTGTTGACCGGAACTGGAGCCTACTATCACGCAGGACCTGCATTGGCCTTATCTTTTGTTTTTGCTGGTATTGCCTGTGTGTTTGCCGCTTTATGTTATTCAGAATTTGCTAGTATGATTCCGGTAGAAGGATCTGCCTATGCATATGCATACGGAACTATTGGGGAGTTGTTTGCATGGATTATTGGTTGGGGATTAATATTGGAATATGCCATGGGATCTATGACGGTAGCGGTGAGCTGGTCGGGCTATTTTAATAAACTCCTGCATTTATTTAATTTAGAATTACCCTTATATCTTACTCAAGATCCAAGCAGTTATACGGGCAATGGATTTTCAATGAATTTACCGGCAACACTTATTGTACTATTGGTAACAGCTTTATTAGTAAAAGGCACTAAAGAAGCAGCTAAAGCTAATAATATCATAGTAATAATGAAAGTAACCGCCGTATTATTTGTAATTGTTGCTGGCGCTTTTTGTATTCATGTATCTAATTGGCATCCTTTTATTCCAGAAGCAACTACCATTATAAGAGAAGGGAAAGCAGTAGAAGCCTATGGATGGGGAGGCGTTTTTTCTGGTGCAGCAGCTATCTTTTTTGCTTATGTAGGTTTTGATGCTGTGAGCACCCAAGCTGGTGAAGCCATCAATCCTAAAAAAGATGTGCCTTTTGCTATCGTTGCTTCATTGTTGGTTTGTACTGTATTATATATTTTGGTATCCTTAGTATTAACCGGTATGATTAATTATACCGACTTTAATCCAAATGGAAGTTACCCAGATGCCATTAAAGCGCCGGTTGCTTATGCTTTTCAAATAGCAGGTATGAATTGGGCTTCTTATTTAATTACAATTGCAGCTACAGTGGGTTTGATTTCTGTATTAATGGTGATGATGTTGGGACAATCAAGAATTTTCTTAGGTATGAGTAAAGATGGATTGATACCAAAATTCTTTTCTGATTTGCATAGCACGAATAAAACACCTTATAAAAACACCATTTTTATTGGTGTTGTTATTGCTTTGGTAGCTGGGTTTACACCTATTAGCACCTTAGCCGATATGACAAGTTTTGGTACCTTATTTGCTTTCACCATGGTATGTGTTGCTGTTTGGTTATTGCGTGTTAGAGAGCCAAATTTGCAACGCAATTTTAAGGTTCCTGCATTGCCCGTAATAGCTATTTTAGGTATTTTAATAAATACGGTATTAATGTATAAGCTAAGTGAAGATGCTAAAAAATTATCTGCAGCTTGGTTGGCCATAGGTTTTGTTGTGTATTTTTTATACAGCCGTCACCATAGCAAACTCAATAACCCCAAACACTAAAATAGATTCAAAAAAAACTATAAATTGTATAAGAAATGCCTACTTTTGCGGTGCATTTTATAACTATTAAACTTTAAAGAATATGACATACGACGTAATCGTTATCGGAAGTGGACCAGGTGGCTATGTGGCAGCAATTAGAGCGGCGCAATTAGGCTACAAAACTGCAGTTGTGGAAAAAGAAAGCTTAGGTGGTGTTTGTTTAAACTGGGGTTGTATACCTACAAAAGCATTGTTGAAATCTGCACAAGTAATGGAATATTTGCAACATGCTCAAGAATATGGCATTACTGTAAATGGTTTTTCACATGACTTTCCTGCTGTTGTAAAAAGAAGTAGAGGGGTAGCCGATAAAATGAGTAAAGGCATTCAGTTTTTAATGAAGAAAAATAAGATTGATACCATTATGGGTTTTGGCAAATTGAATGCTAAAAAACAAGTAGAGGTGATGGGAGCTGATGGTATAACAACCACTTATGATGCTAAGCACATTATTTTAGCTACGGGTGGTAGAGCTCGTCAGTTACCAACTTTGCCAATTGATGGTAAAAAAGTTATTGGCTATAGAGAAGCAATGGTATTACCAACGCAACCAAAATCAATGATCATTGTTGGTAGTGGTGCTATTGGAGTAGAGTTCGCTTATTTCTATAATAATATGGGAACTAAAGTGACCATTGTGGAGTTTATGCCACGCATTGTGCCTGTTGAAGATGAAGATATTTCTAAAGAATTAGAGAAATCTTACAAGAAAAAAGGTATTGAAATTATGACCAATGCTTCTGTTGAAAAAGTAGATACTTCTGGAAACGGTGTAAAAGCAACAGTAAAAACAGCTACTGGAGATATCGTTTTAGAAGCAGATGTTTTATTGAGTGCTGTGGGGGTTGTAGCTAATGTTGAAAATATTGGTTTAGAAACCTTAAATATTACGCAAGACAAAGGAAAAGTAATAGTTGACAAATTTGGAAAAACAAATGTTGATGGTGTTTATGCGATTGGTGATTTAACACCTGGTCAAGCATTAGCGCACGTAGCTTCAAAAGAAGCAATCATTTGTGTTGAAAATTTTGCACATAAAGAAGGTAAATACAAGCATCAACCTGAACCTATCGATTATGGTAATGTTCCAGGTTGTACGTATTGCTCTCCAGAAATTGCATCTGTGGGCATGACCGAAAAACAAGCTAAAGAAGCAGGTTATGAATTGAAAGTTGGTAAATTTCCATTCTCTGCAAGTGGTAAGGCAAGTGCTGCTGGTGCAACGGAAGGTTTTGTAAAAGTTATTTTTGATGCTAAATATGGTGAGTGGTTAGGTACGCACATGATTGGTGCTAATGTAACAGAAATCATTGCTCAAACCGTTACGGCTAGAAAATTAGAAACTACTTGGCACGAAGTTTTAGATAGTATCCATCCTCACCCAACCATGAGTGAGAGCGTTAAAGATGCTATTGAAGTTGCTTTGGGCGAAGCTATACATTTATAATTGTTTAAGTTTTTATGTTTATAAAGAGTGTTGTTTACAACACTCTTTTTTATTTATATTTTTGGCTTGTATTTTATATTTATAAGTTGTAATTTTAATAACTCCTAAAAACCAATAAATGCAAGAAACAAACAAAAGAGCATTTGTAAAATTTGCTCCCAATACAGATGGCTTTTGGCCTGAATTAAAAAAGGAAGTAGACACTTATTTTAAGGATAATAAAATTAGTCCTTTTGCCAACCTGCAAATGTATTTAAAGTCTGCAATCATGATAGGGCTTTATTTTATTCCTTTTTTCATTATTTTGTCTGGTAAATTTACACAGCAACCAATTATTTTTTATTCCTTATGGGTTTTAATTGGATTGGGAATGACAGGTATTGGTGTGGCTATTATGCATGATGCTAACCATGGAGCCTACTCATCAAATAAGAGAATTAATAAATTGATGGGAGGGTTTTTAGATTTGGTTGGTGGTTACTCGCTCAATTGGAGAATACAGCATAATGTGCTTCATCACACGTATACCAATATTGAAGGATTGGATGATGATATTAATGTAGGTGCCGCTCTTCGTTTAAGTCCGCATGCACCATTTAAATCAATGCATCGTTTTCAAATTATCTATGCATGGTTTTTTTACGCTTTAATGTCACTTTTTTGGATTGTAATTAAAGATTATCGTTTGTTGTTTAGATACAAAAAACAAGATTTACTAAAGAAAGAGCGCATTTCTTTTTGGAGAGCATTTTGGGAAATAACCTTTTTTAAAGCCTTCTATTTTTTCAATATTTTAATAGTGCCCATTTTTATTTTTAATATACCAGCATCCATGATATTTATTGGATTCTTAATTATGCACTTGGTATGTGGGTTGTTATTGGCGCTTATTTTTCAGCCTGCTCACGTATTAGGTCACATGGAGTTTCCTTTGCCAGATACCGATTTAAAAATGGAACATAATTTCGCTGTTCATCAGTTATATAATACCTGTAATTTTGCACCAAACAATAAATTTATAACTTGGTATGTTGGGGGGTTGAATTTTCAAGTAGAACATCATTTATTCCCATTTGTTTGTCATGTTCATTATCCCAAGCTATCTCCCATAGTAAAACGGGTAGCAGAAAAATATGCTATACCTTACCAACAATTACCTAGTTTAGGCGATGCCATTGCTGGTCATGCTAATATGCTATATCAATTAGGTAAGGGTTATGCAAAATAAATAGTGTTAAAATAAATTTTAAAAAATTAAATGTTTGTTGTTTTGTCAAAGTTTAAAATATCTTTGATGTAAATATTTATACATGAGACTTATTTTGTGTTTTTTTTTACTATTAAATAGTGCTTTGCTTTTTGCCAATAACAAAAAAGACACCTTAGTAAAAGAAAACCCGTTACTAAAAATTTATAATTCAACCAATTTAAAAAAACCAATTCCTTTTAATCGACAACTCTTCCATGATCGTATTGATAAGGAACAAGATAGAGTAGATTTGCTGGATGGTGAAGATGATGAGAAAGTTTCCTTAGCTAATGAAAAAATGGGGGACTCTCTAACCATTTGCATTTTGCAACAAGTAGATCAAATGCAAACCATGATAGAGAATTTGCCTTTTGAACAACTAACTCCTCAAGAAGATAATCAAATTCGCATAAAGTATCTTACGGTATTATGGAATGCAATGCGTCGTATCAATAATTATACAGATGCTACTGTTGCGAAAATCTACCAAGATGTTGATTTGACAAAAAAGGCACTTATAGCTCGTTATGAGAACAAGATTCCTGAATTTGTTAAAGTACATACCGACTTTAATTTATACAATCAGATTGACCTATTAGATGGGTTTAATGAAGAGAAACGCTATCTGGTTAAAGTATTAGCCGATCAAGACCCTATGCGAATGTATAGACATATTGGAGAATTAAATGATGATGTTATCACCAATCAGATTATTGAAAAGGTAGTTGTTGTAGCTCCCAATGAAATTTTCAATTATTACAGTTCATCCAATACCGTACTGAAAAGTAAAATTTTAAAATCGCCCAATATTTTTGTAAAGACAATTGTAAGAATTGTAAATGAATCTAAAACACCATTAAAGGCCATGCCTTTTTTAAGTGATATAGCTGCACATAAAATTACTATAGATAAAGTAGATGAGATTACGTCTAACCCTGATTTATATTTTAAAAACTTAGTACAAATTAAAATTACTCAACAAAAAGATACATCTGATACTTATACTACCGAGTTGAGCTATAGAGCTCTGGCCTATGTGCGTTCTATGAACGAATTACATGAAGCTAAGGATGCAGAACGTTTCAAATGCATCGAAATTATGTCGCCGCAAGATTTGTATTTTATCATGTTGTATGGCCAAGATGAGATATACACGAGTAGTTTTATAGGCACCTTTAAACGTATGCTTGCTCGCATGGATACAACAGTAAGTGGCGATTCTTTATTGGCATCTTTACACTATCAATATTTTAGAACATTTATTAGAATGTGTGCGGGTTATAATACGCTTAATGAGTTTTTGGCTACTATGCAAGAATCAAAAAGTATAACCTTACTAACAGATTTCGTTTCTAATTTAGAAGCAGGCAAAGCAGATGATTTGGAAGGTGCCGTAAATGTAGCCGATGCCTTTGGTAGTATTAGCGATTCTACCTTGTCAAAGTTTTTACGTAATCAAGTAAAAGAAAATTACGAACGTTGTTATACCATTAGAAATAAAAAGGGCTTATATATCTATGCAATTTTAGCTGCTTTATTTGATGGATTGAATAACCCAAAAGCCAATATTGGAAAATTACTAGGTTTGCCACCCGTATACTTTATGCCTTATGCAGATATGGTAAATGATTCTGGTAAAGTTGTAGAACATTTCTTCTTTTATGGTGATGAAGATGGGAAAGCCTCTTATGCTTCTTTTCTAAATAATTTTAAAGATGCTGCAAAATGGCAAATACAAACCAATAAATATTGGGTTCAAATCAATTCAAAAACTGGGAAACCTATTGAGATTTATGCTAACCTACCATTAAGTGAGCCTGAGGATGAAACAGCTCAGAAAGCCCTTGTTGCTTACTTGAAAGAAAATTCTATTGCTGTAACAATGCTTGTGCATAGAGGGCATAGTTATCATTTGCCAACTACAATAGAACAATTAAATAATAAAACCAAGATTGTGATGCTAGGATCATGTGGGGGGTATCATAATTTAGCAACTGTTTTGAAAATGTCTCCCGATGCTCATTTAATCTCTACAAAGCAAACGGGTTCTAAAGATGTTAATGAGCCTATTTTAAAAGAAATTAATGATAGATTATTATCAGGCGAAGATGTAAGTTGGGTTACTATTTGGAATGAACTTAAAAGTCAGTTTGAGACAAGAAGTACAGCAGAGCAAGATAAATTCAATGATTATGTACCACCTCATCGTAATTTGGGATCCCTATTTATTAAAGGATATAAATCTATTGTAGCTAGAAAAACAAATAAGAAATAATTAGTTAATAAAAGAGCCCCGAATTTTCGGGGCTCTTTTATTAATTACCAAATTCGGAAAGGAATTTAATTCTCATAAGTTGTATATGCTCTTCACTCATGCCGCTATCTTTAAACTCTTCAAAAACAGCATCTAAATTGTCTTCTTTGAAATTACTGAAATAATCATAGATATCATCTTGGTCATTTTCGTCTATTTCTTGGTCTATGATATAATCTAAGTTTAATTTCGTGCCGCTAGCTACAATAGTTTCAATTTCATTGAGTACTTCACTAATAGATAAGCTTTTGTTTTTGGCGATAGTTTCTAAAGGTATTTTTTTATCAATATTTTGGATAATAAAAACTTTCATTCCACTTTTATTGACCACACTCTTCATGATGAAATCATCTGGTTTTTCAATATTATGATCAGCCACATATTGAGCAATAAGTGTGATGAATTTTCGACCAAATTTGAGTGCTTTAGCTTTGCTTACTCCTTGGATGCGCTCCAACTCATCCATAGTTGTAGGATAGTTGAGGGCCATATCTTCTAATGAATTCTCTAAGAAAACCACAAATGGTGGTAGATTTTTTTCTTTAGCTACTTCTTTTCTTGTTTCTTTAAGCATGGCATATAATTGCGCATCAAATACGCCATTAGAATTTCCAGTTTCTATTTCTTCATCATTCCCATCTTCATTGAATACATGGTTTAGAACAACTTTTATAGAATATGGTTTCTTTAAAAATTTCTCACCTTTAGGATTGATTTTTAGGATACCATATTCTTCGATATCTTTTCTAATCATACCTTCTAACATCATTTGACGGATTAATGATTGCCAGAAATTATCATCCATTTCCATAATTAACCCACTTCCATAACACGCTAATTTATTGTGACGGAAAGTAGCAATTTGTGGATTTTTCTTACCTAAAATTACATCAACAATATAGTTGATGCTAAAACGCTCATCTAGTTGATGAATAGTATCTAATACAATTTTTACACTGTCTTTAACTTCTATTTTTTCTTTTGGATGTAGACAGTTATCACATTGGCCACAGCTATCTTGTGTATATTCTTCACCAAAATAATGTAAGAGTAATTTTCTTCTACAAACGCCCGATTCTACATACGAAACGGTTTCTGTTATCAACTGAGCGCCCATTTCTCGTTCACTCAAAGGTTTATCGCGCATAAGATGTTCCATTTTTTGAACATCTGTATGAGAATAATATAGAATGCATTTACCTTCTAATCCATCTCTACCAGCTCTACCTGTTTCTTGATAATAGTTCTCGATTGATTTTGGTATATTATAATGTATTACAAAACGAACATCTGGCTTGTCGATACCCATCCCAAAGGCAATGGTTGCAACAATCACATCCACTTCTTCCATCAAAAACATATCTTGTCTCTTAGCTCTATCAGCCGATTCAAAACCAGCATGATAGGCTACTGCTTTAATGCCATTTGCTTTTAAGGTATCAGCCAGTTCTTCTGTAGTTTTTCTATTGAGGGTGTAAATAATACCACTTTTGTTTTTCATGGTATTGATAAACTTTACCAGGTTGCGTAAAGTCTGTTCTTTTTTTCCTTTTGGTTGTATCTCATAATATAAATTTGTTCTGTTGAAGGAAGAAATAAATATATTAGGATTATTTAAGGTAAGATTTTTTACAATATCATCTTGTACTTTGGGTGTGGCTGTTGCTGTAAGTGCTATGATTGGGATATTGGGATTAATTTCATCTATTATACCTCTTAATTTACGGTATTCTGGTCTAAAATCATGACCCCATTCTGATATACAATGGGCTTCATCTACTGCAAAAAAGGAAATTTTTATGTCTTTGAAAAAATCAATATTATCCTTTTTAGTAAGTGTTTCAGGAGCTACGTATAACATTTTTGTTATACCGGAAACTAAATCAGCTTTTACTTGCTTTTGTTGCGCACGGGTAAGTGAAGAGTTTAAAAAATGGGCTACTTGATCTACATTGTTATAACTTCTAATTAAATCTACTTGGTTTTTCATTAATGCAATCAAGGGAGATACAATAATGGCAACACCTTCACTCATTAAAGCGGGTAGCTGGTAGCAAAGCGATTTGCCCCCACCTGTTGGCATAATTACAAAAGTATCTTTATTATCTAGAATACTTTCTATAATAGCTTCTTGTTCGCCTTTAAAAGTATCGAATCCAAAATAGTTATGAAGTTCTTTTGCAAGAATGGAATTGTTTTTAATAGTCTTCTTTTTGCTTACAGGCATATACTTAGTTTATCACTAATTAATGATTAGATGCATATTCTATTAGTAATTTAACTAATATAAATGAGTCTAGCAAATTAATTATAATTAAAGATACTATGTTAAGTAAGCATAGCCTAAACCTATTCGCTATTTTAACTAATATTTATAGCCTATAGATGGTTTATAGAATGAGTGGTAGGATGATCTATAAATTGAATTAATTTTTCAAAATCACTCGGATTGTTTAAGAAATCATATTCAGCCATGTTGATATAGAGTACCTTAACATTGATAGTTTTTAAATATTCTGCATAAACGTTATTAACTTTAGATAGATAGGTATCTTCAATATCCATTTCAAAGGCACGGCCTCTATTCTGAATATTCTCTTGTAATTTGGGTATAGGAGCATCTAAAAAGAGAAGTAAATCTGGCTCTGGTAATTGTAATTGAATGATATCGAACAAGCGTTGGAATAGATCATATTCTTCTTCCTTCAAGTTGATTTTTGCAAATAATTTACTCTTTATAAATAGATAATCACTGACAATTGTATCTTGAAAAAGATCTTGACTGTTCAGTAAGTTTTTGAGTTGTTTATAACGATCGGCTAGAAAAGACAATTCTAGTGGAAAAGCAAAACGTTCTGGATTATTATAAAATTTGGGTAAGAAATTATTATCAACAAATTCTTCTAATATTAATTTAGAATTATAATGCTGCGCTATCATACGCGATAGGGTTGTTTTCCCTACACCAATATTTCCTTCTACTGCAATAAATCTATAGCTCATACCGATTGCAAATATATAACCTGAACTCGAAAAATGCTACTAATCTTCTAATAGTTTTACCCCTAAAGGATCTTGGCAATTTTCTAATAGCCAGGCAATGGTTTTTTGGTATACGGGGTGTGTATAATATGGAGCAATTTCATGTAGCGGTATAAGCGTAAAACGACGATCAGCTATGGCTGGATGGGGAATGGTGAGCGCATCGAGTTGTATTTTTTCGTTGTTGTAAAATAGAATATCGATATCAATTATTCTGGCTCCCCATTTTACTGATCGAATTCTACCCATTTGTTGTTCTATTTGCAATAGGGATTTTAATAAATGAGCTGCCGACAAGGATGTTTCAATTGATATAACTTGATTTAGAAACGGATTTTGATCTTCCTTTCCCCAGGCATCACTAATATAAATAGAAGATTGTACCTGAATAGGTCCAACTAATTGCTGAATATGATCTGCGGCAATAGAGAGTAGCGACTGGGAATGCCCCATATTGCTGCCCAAAAGTAAATAGGCTAAAGCCATAAATGAAGGCTAAAATGTTAAATAAAATAAGTAGTTGTCAAAAATATACAAAGCATTTTATTTATGTGTATTTTTGAAAAAAAAATAATATTATGAAACAGTTTTTTAAAATGTTCTTTGCCTCTTTATTCGCTATGATTGTTGCGGGCATATTGGTGTTTGGCGTATTAATTGGATTTCTAATTTCAGCAGTATCCGATGCTACCAGTGAAAAAGAAATTTCGGTTAAAGAAAATTCCGTTTTAGTAATTGATTTGTCATCTATAATTAAAGAAAGAAGTCAAAAATCTAGTTTTTCATTTATGAATGACGAAGATGGGTTCAATTTTGGTTTAAGTGAATTCAATCAAGCTATTGCCTTTGCACAAAATGATAAACAAATAAAAGGGATTTTAATTAAAACTAATGGAGCTAGCTTGGGCTGGGCAACAGCTCAAAAGATGCGCGGCAGTTTATTAAACTTCAAAAAGTCTAAGAAATTTATTTATGCTTATGGAGATGGCATATCTCAAGGTGATTATTATTTAGCTTCCGTTGCCGATTCAATATTTATAAATCCTATAGGATCTGTGGAGATCAAAGGTTTGGCTTCTTCTTTAATGTTCTTCAAAGGTACATTGGATAAACTAGGTGTTACACCTGAGATCTTTTATGCTGGTCAGTTCAAAAGTGCAACTGAGCCATTTAGAGCAACTAAAATGAGTGAGCCCAATCGTTTGCAATTAGCAACCATTCAAAATCACTTATGGAATATATATACTCAAGATGTTGCCTTATCTAGAAATTTAACTCCTGCTGCTATCAATACAATAGCTGTAAATGCGCAAGCGCAAAATGCACAAGATGCCCTCCATTTAAAATTGGTAGATAAATTATACTATTGGGATGAGGTTGAAACTCTTATCATGAAAGCAACTAAGGCTGCAGATTTAAAAGCAATTAATTATTTGAGTATGAATGATTATGTAAGTCAATTAGATTTCGATTTGACAGAAAGTACCAATAAAATAGCGGTATTGTATGCTGAAGGAGAAATAGTTGATGGCAAGCAATCGGATGAAAATCAAGTAGCTTCTTCAACAATGGTTGAAGAAATAAGAAAAATTGCCAATAATGATAAAATAAAAGCTGTTGTTTTACGTATTAATTCACCTGGTGGATCGGCATTAGCGTCTGAAATTATGCTTCGTGAATTGCAATTATTGAAAAAGAAAAAACCGCTCATCGTTTCCATGGGTGATGTAGCTGCTTCAGGCGGTTATTATATTGCTAGTTATGGTGATAGTGTATTTGCACAACCAAGCACTATTACAGGAAGTATAGGCGTATTTAGTATGATGTTTAACATTGAAAATCTACTAACTGATAAATTAGGTATTACGTTAGATGCAGAAAAAAATGCGCCAATGGCAGATTTTCCTAATGCTACAAGACAGTTTACCGATAAAGAACGCTCTTTAATGCAACAAAGTGTTGATCAGATTTATGGTATTTTCAAAACGCGTGTTGCTAATGGACGTCATATTCCTATGCCTCAAGTCGATTCCATTGCTCAAGGTAGAGTATGGACAGGAGTTGATGCATTGCGTTTACACTTAATAGATGCTTATGGTGACTTAGACAGAGCACTTGCTTCTGCTGCTTCAATAGCACATGTAAAAGATTATAGCGTTGTAAGCTACCCATCTCCTGTAGATAAATTGGAACTATTTTTACAAAAATTCAAAGGTTCAAATGCATCTGCCATTGCAAAGTCTTATATGCAAGAACAAATGAATGCCGAATTTATTTGGTTGAAAAAAATACATCAGTTAAAACAAATTCAAGGTAAAGCTCAAATGCTAATGCCTTTTCAATTAACTATTCAATAAGCTATTTGTGAGCGAATCTATTTCTTTATTTGATATTTTTAAAGTAGGCGTTGGTCCAAGTAGTTCTCATACTTTAGGTCCTTGGAGAGCAGCTATGCAATTCCTAGATAAAGTACAAAGTCAATATTCCATAAAGGATATTGTACATGTAAAAGTACTTCTATACGGTTCATTAGCTAAAACAGGCAAAGGACATGGTACGGATGTAGCTGTTATCTTGGGTTTGTGCAATGAAGACCCGGTAACTTTCGATGTCAATAAAATAGATAGTACCATACAAGAGATTGCGCAAAGCAAACAATTACTTATAGGCAAAAGTCACACCATTCCATTTATAATTGAGGAAGACGTTGTTTTCTTGATGAATGAAAGCTTGCCTTTTCATCCCAATGCATTGACTTTTTTATGCACCTTTAACAATGGAGAAGAAATAGCTCAAACCTATTATTCTATTGGTGGAGGGTTTGTAGTACAGGAACAAGAAGAAGATAAAAAATCATCTGATCTTGAATTGCATTTTCCTTTTGATACCGCAAAAGATTTATTGCATTGGTGTATCAAAACAGGCTTACCTATTTCTGAAATAGTGGCTGAAAATGAAACAGCGTGGCGATCTGAAGCACTTACAAAAGAAGGAGCGCTAAAGATTTATCAGGTGATGCGAGATTGTATTTATAGAGGATGCCATATTAGTGGAGAGTTGCCTGGTGGTTTGCATGTAGAACGAAGAGCTGCTAAATTAAATACTACTTTAATAAAAGATAGAGCGTATTCAAATTATGAAGAATGGATTGCACAAATAAATAATGGCGGCAACTCTTTTAAATATACCTTAGATTGGGTAAGCTGTTTTGCTTTGGCCGTAAATGAAGAAAATGCATCTTTTAGTAGGGTAGTTACAGCCCCAACCAATGGTGCTGCAGGAGTGGTGCCAGCTGTTTTGCATTATTTTATTAGTTTTTGCGATGGTTTTGATGAGCAAAAAATCATTCAATTTTTATTGACCGCATCTGCTATAGGAGCCATTTTCAAAAAAGGAGCTACCTTGTCAGCAGCAATGGGTGGTTGTCAGGCCGAAATTGGTGTTTCTTCATCAATGGCAGCAGCTGCGCTAACAGAAGTATTAGGAGGTAGTGTAAGACAATGCTTGATGGCAGCGGAAATTGCTATGGAACACCACCTTGGTTTAACCTGTGATCCTGTTGCAGGGCTTGTACAAGTACCTTGTATAGAACGCAATACCATGGGAGCTATAAAAGCAATTACGGCTTCTCAATTGGCATTACAGAGCAACCCAGATAATGCAAAAGTATCTTTAGACGCTGTTGTAAAAACCATGTGGGAAACGGCGCTCGATATGAATCATAAATATAAAGAAACGGCTGAAGGTGGTTTAGCAACCAATATCCCGATCAGCTTAAGTGAATGCTAAAATAAACTATACATGCTACCAAAATTATTAAACCAAACATCATCCGACAATTTTTTCGTTCTTGCTGGTCCTTGTGTTATAGAAGGAGAAGAAATTGTAATGCAAATAGCGGAACAATTAGTTGCAATTTGTTCTAACTACCAAATACCATTAGTATTTAAAGGATCATACAAGAAAGCCAATAGAACTAGAATAGACAGTTTTACGGGCATTGGCAACGAAGCCGCTTTGAATATCTTAGCCAAAGTTAGAGATACCTTTAATATACCGGTAGTTACCGATATTCATACAGAAGAAGAAGCCGTTTTAGCTGCAAAGTATGTAGATGTTTTACAAATTCCTGCTTTTTTGTGTAGACAAACCGATTTATTAGTTGCTGCAGCAAAAACAGGTAAGGCTGTAAATGTAAAAAAAGGTCAGTTTTCATCTCCAGGTTCTATGCAATTTGCAGTAGATAAAATTGTGCAATCCGGTAATGACCAAGTAATGCTTACCGACAGAGGCACCATGTTTGGTTATCAAGATTTAGTGGTAGATTATAGAAGTATACCTATCATGCAAGCCTTTAATGTACCGGTGATTATGGATTGTACGCATTCCTTACAACAACCTAATCAAACGAGCGGTGTAACGGGTGGCAATCCTAAAATGATCTCAACCATTGCTAAGGCGGCTATTGCCGTGGGTGCCGATGGTTTATTTATAGAAACCCATCCAGATCCAGCTAATGCGAAATCAGATGGTGCTAATATGCTACACTTAAATGAATTTGAGCAACTCATGAAACAATTAGTTGCCATAAGAAAAGCAATTCGATAATAAAAAAAGGGATTCAACAGAATCCCTTTTTTTATTTATAATTTTTTACAATTTCTTTGAGCTCATTCAATTTCATCAGTGCTTCAACAGGAGTTAGGGTATTGATATCTAGCGCATCTAAAACAGCCTGAATAGCTCTTAAATCGCTACTCAATCCATCAAATATATTTAATTGAAATTGAGGCGCTTTAGTGGCTTGATTTACTTTTTCTTGTAAACTTGTAGCTTGTCCGTGTTTTTCTTCTAATGACTTAAGAAGTAGATCCGCTCTATCTGTTAATGATTTTGGCATTCCGGCCATTTTGGCTACTTGTATACCAAAACTATGTCTGCTACCACCTTTGGCTAGTTTGCGCAGGAAGACAACTTTATTACCTACTTCTTTATGCGTGATATGAAAATTTTGAATGCGTTCAAACTGATTTTCTAATTCATTTAACTCATGGTAATGGGTAGCAAAAAGTGTTTTAGGTTTATGCTCCGATTGATGCAAAAACTCTACTATAGACCAAGCAATGGATATGCCATCATAGGTGCTGGTACCTCGTCCAATTTCATCTAACAATAAGAGACTTCTTGAAGAAATGGAATTAATGATACTGGCTGTTTCATTCATCTCCACCATAAAAGTACTCTCACCTCCACTTAGATTATCGGATGCGCCAACACGAGTAAAGATTTTATCGGTTAGACTAATAACAGCTTTAGAAGCAGGTACATAAGCGCCCATATGAGCCATGATTGTAATCAAAGCCGTTTGACGCAATAGAGCAGACTTACCACTCATATTGGGCCCAGTTAGAATTATGATTTGCTGTTCATCTTTATCTAAAAGGATATCGTTGCTTATATAATGTTCTCCAGGAGCCAAATTTTGCTCAATTACCGGATGTCTTCCTTCGCTTATGCTAATGGCATCATCTTCTGAGAGAATGGGTTTGCAATATTGATATTGAATTGCTTGTTGAGCAAAGCTAGCCAAACAATCTAGTTGCGCTACTACCTGAGCATTAGTTTGTATAGCTTGAATGGAGGGCTCTATGGATGTAATTAGTTCATTAAATAATTGAACTTCAATTGCAGCAATTTTATCCTCTGCACCTAATATTTGTTCCTCGTATTTTTTTAATTCAGGTGTTATATAGCGCTCTGCACCAGTTAAGGTTTGTTTTCTAATCCAAGATGATGGTACCTTGTCTTTATGGGCATGGGTAACTTCTAAATAGTATCCATATACATTATTAAAGCCAATCTTTAAGGAGCTTATACCGGTTTTAAGGATCTCCTCTTCCTGTATTTTTTGTAAAAAGGTTTTACCATCTTTAGAAATCGATCGCAATTGATCTAGTTCTTCATTTACTCCAGCTTTAATATAATTTCCTTTAGATTGCAATGCTGGGGCATCTTCATCTATATGATTATTAATTCGATCTTGAATACTTTGTAGAGGGTCGATTAAAGAAATTAAGGGCTTTACTACTTCTTGCGCTGTAGCGTGCAATAAATCAGCAATTTGAGCTACTTGATGCAGTCCTTTGCTTAATGCAAATAACTCTCGAGGATTTATTTTTCTGATTGGAATTTTACCCAATAATCGTTCGATATCACCAATCTGTTTCAATGATAAGCGTAAGGTAGTTGCAATGTCAACAGCATCAATAAAATAAGATACAATTTGCTGACGGATTTCAATTTTCTTCTTATCGGTCAATGGAAAAATCAACCATCTTTTAATCAAGCGAGCACCCATTGGGGTTAGGGTGGTGTCTATACTCTTTAATAAACTCTGTGTTTGGTCACTACCATTATTTAATAATTCTAAATTTCGAATGGTAAATCGATCCATCCATAAAAAATCATTATTTATAATTCTGTTTATCGTACTAATATGTTGAAGGCGATTATGCTCTGTGTCTTTTAAATAGTGTAAAGCTGCGCCCGCAGCAATGGTAGCTGCAGGTAAATCCTGCAACCCAAACCCTTTCAATGATTGTGTTTGAAAATGCTGCAATAATAAATCTTGGGTATAATTTTCTTGAAAAATCCAATCTTCCAATCCAAAAGTATACACATGCGCATCGATTTGCTCTTTGAAATAGCGTACTTTAGATTTAGCCATGACTACTTCTGCCGCTTGAAAACTTTGTAATAGTTTATCTATATAGGCTTCGGTGCCTTGAGCAGCATAAAACTCACCCGTGCTGATATCTAAAAAAGCAGCTCCACTAGTATCGCCATTTAAATAAATTGCCGATAAGAAATTATTTTGTTTGTTATCTAGTAGTTTATCATTTGTAGCTACACCAGGCGTAACTAACTCGGTAACGCCTCTTTTTACGATGCCTTTTGCTTGTTTAGGATCTTCTAATTGATCGCAAATAGCAACCCGATAACCGGCTTTAACTAATTTATGTAAATAGGTATCTAAGGAATGATGGGGGAAACCAGCTAGTTCTATACTTGAAGCAGATCCGTTGGCTCTTTTAGTGAGTGTAATACCCAAAACTTTTGAT
>CAMBYG010000044.1 GCA_945872085.1 Chitinophaga pinensis
ACAGCGATCGCTGGGGCAACAGCTGCTACCTATGCAGCAAGTGTAAGTGGTTCATTCAGCTTCACGCAAACCAATGGAGGTGTAACGTCTAGTTTCTCTAATGCGATTAGTGTTACCGTTAATACGCCTGCAACCGCTACGGCTACAGCGGGTGGTCCAACTACCTTTTTGCAAGGATCGAATGTAACCTTAACATCAAATACGGGAACAGGTTTTGCTTATCAATGGTATAATTCAACTACACTTATATCGGGTGCTACAAGTGCTAGTTTTACAGCAACAACTTCTGGAAGTTTTAATGTTCGTATTACCGATGCTAATGGTTGTATTAGTAATGCTTCAAATACTATTTTTGTGAATGTAACCCCTGTTAATACTCCTACTATCACTGCAAACGGACCTACAACTTTCTGTCCAGGCGGTAATGTGATTTTATCTTCTAATATAGTTGTAGGAGTAAATTATCAATGGAATTTAAATGGTGTAGCTATTGCTGGGGCAACTGCTGCTACCTATCAAGCAGTATCAGCAGGTATCTATACGGTTACGCAAACCAATGGAGCGTATTCAACAACATCTGTAAGTACAAGTGTGGCTATAAGTACTGTAAATGCAACGATATCAGCAGGTGGTGCTACTACATTCTTTGCAGGTAGCAACGTGAGTCTTACTGCAAATACCGGTGCCGGTTATACATATCAATGGTATAACAATGGAACTACGATTTCTGGAGCTACTAACAATTCGTTTAGTGCTTCCATCTCTGGTTCATACACAGTTACAATAACCAATGCACTTTTATGTGCATCTACATCTTCAGCTACCGTCGTTACTGTTAACCCAATACCTACTCCTACTATCAGTGCAAGTGGACCTACAACTTTTTGTTCGGGTGCAAATGTTAGCTTGTCTGCAGTAGCTCAATCAGGAATGACTTATCAATGGTTCTTTAACAGTATAGCCATTTCTGGTGCTACTTCAGCTACCTACACTGCTACCAGCACGGGGTCATATACATTTACCCAAACCAACGGTTCGGTTACTTCTTCTATTTCCAATACTATAAGTGTTACGGCAAATGCGCTACCAAATGCTATTATTACAGCTGGTGGACCTACAAGCTTTGTAAATGGCGGTAACGTTTCTCTTTCATCAACTTTTGTTGCGGGAGTGAGCTATCAATGGTACAATGGAACGCTTCCTATAGCTGGCGCTACCACAAATTCATTTAGCGCAACGATGTCTGGAAATTATACGCTTCAAATAACTTCAACTGCAAATTGTCCGAATACTTCAAATGTAATTACCGTTGCTGTGGGGGCTATCCCAACACCAACTATAAGTGCAGGCGGACCAACAACGTATTGTAACGGAGACTCTGTTACTTTAACTGCAACAGTTGTTTCTGGCTTCACTTATCAATGGTACAATAATGGTATGGCCATTTCTGGTGCTACAGCTACAACCATTAAAGTGTTTAATGCAGGTAGTTATACATTTGTACAAACCAATGGTGCTGCCTCTTCTTCGCCTTCATTGCCTATTAACATAACGGTAAATAGTTTACCATCAGCAACGGTTACTCCGGGTGGGCCAACTACATTCTATAATGGTAGCAATGTAATTCTGACATCCAATACAGGTGCTGGTTTTGCTTATCAGTGGTATAATGGAACTACCTTAATTTCAGGTGCAACAAGTGCTACTTATATGGCAACTGTAAGTGGTAGTTATACAATTAAGATCACCAATTCTTTTGGTTGCTTCACCTATTCTACACCAGTTGCAGTTACTGTAAATGCTGTGCCTACACCAGTAATTGTTGCAAACGGACCAACTACTTTCTGTACAGGTGCTAATGTTGTATTATCTGTTACTACTTATGCAGGTTTTACTTACCAATGGTATAGTAATGGAGTAGCTATCTCAGGCGCAATAAGTTCATCATTTTCTGCAACTACCAGCAGTAGCTATACCGTGGTTCAAACCAATGGTACGGTGAGTTCAACTATGTCTTCTGCTACAACGGTTACCGTAAATACATTACCAACCTCAACAATTTCTGCAGGTGGTTCAATAACTTTTTATCAAGGTTCATCTGTTACCTTGTCTGCAAATATCGGTACAGGTTTGACCTATCAATGGTATCAAAATAGCACTACTGTAATCACTGGTGCTACTTCTTCTTCATTTGCTGCTACAACTACTGCATCTTATACGGTTGTTGTAACTAATGCTAATGGATGTAGTCAGACTTCAAATATAATAGCGGTAACTGCAAATACAATTCCTACCCCTGTAATTACTGCAAACGGACCAACAACTTTTTGTCAAGGAGGCTCAGTGATGTATACAGCAACTGTAGTTGCCGGTATGTCTTATCAATGGTATAATAATGGCGTGGCTATTGCAGGTGCTACCACCACTACCTTTACTGCAAGTGCGTCTGGTAATTATACGTTTACGCAACGTAATGGTACCGTCACTTCTGCTGTGTCTAATACCCAAGTTTGTACAGTACATCCATTACCAATTGCTTCTATATCTGCTGGTAGTGCTACTACCTTCTACAACGGTAGTAATGTTGTGCTTACTGCAGTTACCGGTATCGGTTATGTATATCAATGGTATGCTAATGGATTACCTATAAGTGGCGCAAATACTAATACGTACATTGCTACTACTACGGCAAGCTATTATGTAGTGGTTACTTCATCTGTCACCACTTGCGTAAGTGCTAATTCAAATACCATATCGGTGAGTGTTATTAATTTACCAACTCCTGTTTTAACAGCTGGAGGGCCTACAACTTTCTGTAGTGGAGATAGCGTAGTGTTTAGTGTACCTACCATTCCAAGTCTTCCAAATGTACAATATGCATGGAAATGGAATGGGAATATAATCACAACTAACTTTAATAGCTTTTATGTAGCTACACAGCCTGGGGTTTATACAGTAGAGTACGTTAATGGACTGGTATATTCAAATACCTCCAATACGTTAACTATTACAGTTAATCCATTACCGATAGTACCAGCAATTACTTCTAATGCGCCCTTGTGTGTAGGTGGTAGTTTAAGTCTTGGTAATAATGTGCCCTTGGGTGTTACCTATGCATGGACAGGTCCTAATGGTTTTGCAAGTACCTTAAGCAACCCGACAAAAGCAACTACAACAATGTTAGATAGCGGTAGATATTATTTGACCATAACCAACACCACTACTGGTTGTAAAAACACTAACAATGCTAATATTATAGTTAGTGCATATCCGAATGCTACTATTTTAAATACTACATTAAGCTATTGCGAGGGTAGTTCTTTAGTGTTAAATGCAAATACAGGAGCAAATCTTACCTATCAATGGTATAATGGTACAAATGCAATTTTTAATGCTATTAATACTAATTATACGGTAACGCAACCTGGTACTTATGCAGTAATTGTTAAAAATCAATATAATTGCAGTACTACCTCTGCACCTAAAACAGTAATTCAAATTCCATTACCTGTTGCGGTAATTACAGCCGTTAATACTAATACTATTTGCGAGGGCGATACGGCTTTCATGAGCACACCTGCTGGTGTAGGTTATAGTTATGAGTGGTATAAAAGCAATGTATTTATGCCAGGCTTTACTACATCTTTAGCTTATGCTACAACTGCAGCATTTTATCAAGTAAAAGTAACAGCTAATGGTTGCTCTAGAACATCTGTATTGTATGGCGTTGTGGTGCACTCGCTAACTAAACCAGTAATTGTTCAAAATGGTAATTTATTATCTACTCAAGCATATGCTACATATCAATGGAGTTTAAATGGATTGCCTATTCCAGGTGCAAACGGACAATCTATTATGATCAATCAAATGGGTAATTATACCGTTAAAGTATCTAGCTTTGGTTGTTTTGATAGTTCTAATGTTTATGCATTTACTACGGGTGTTAATACCATTCAGCAAAATGCGATATATGCTGCACCAAATCCTACAACGGGCAAGTTTGTTGTTTATGGATTATCTGCTTCAAATATTGAAGTCTATAATATGTTTGGTGCTTTAGTTAAATCTATAGAAAATTCAAATGAAATAGATTTATCTTCATTTGCACAGGGTATTTATACCATTAGATTATTTGATGATAAACATCAATTACGCCATATAGATAAGATAATGAAACAAGATTAGCGTATGCTAATTTCAAAAAGGGGCTGTATTTTACAGCCCCTTTTTATTTTAATACTATTTTGTTTTAATTAATTTTAATAAGGATTTTTGTTTTAAATTGTAAATTATGAAGCTTTTGATAATAGGTATTATATCTTTTTATTTATTTTCATCATGTAATAGAAAAGGTATATCGAGAAAGCCATCTTGTTATGATTCTTTATACAAACATATAGATGCGAATGCAAAGAATTTACACAGTGCTAAAAATTAATAATTTAATCTAATTTATGTTTATTACCGATGACATACATAGGCAGTTTGCTGAGTTTTTTGATGATAAAAATATTTGGCCTTATGCTTATGTATTATCTAAAAAACTTTCAGAAGGTAATGTATGTATAAATTTAAATGATCCTTCTCTTTTCGACAATACAACGCCTTACGCATCTTTAGTGCCCATAGAAACAGTACTCCAAAATAAACAACTAATTAGTACTAAAGAAGATGGTTTAAACACCCCGTTCATTGTTCATGATCATCATCTTTACTTTCAGCGTTATTTTAAATACGAGTCTATATGTATTGATAAGATTAGTAAACTTATAGAAAATGAAACTTCAGAATTGCCTGCCCGTAAAAGTGAATTAGTACGTTTAATCGATTTGATTAAAAGTCTACAAGCCACCTATGCAATTAATAGTCTGCCTTCTCAAGAATGTATCGATTGGCAGATGATAGCTGTTTTGCAAGCACTATTAAATAATTTTACTATTATCACTGGCGGTCCCGGTACTGGTAAGACCACTACATTAGCTAAACTACTTATTTTATTATTTGAATTACAACCAACAACTGCAATTGCTTTAGCAGCGCCAACGGGAAAAGCTGCCATGCGCATGCATGATGCGTTAAAGAACAGTTCTTTGCCATTTGCCCTTACTACTAAGCAGAAAATAAATAGCCTGCAGCCAAGCACTATTCATAGCTTATTAGGTTATAAAGAAGATACGGTAAATTTTAAATACCATGCAAATAATCCTTTGCCCTATGATTGGATAATTGTAGATGAAGCATCAATGATAGATTTGCCGTTATTTGCCAAGTTGTTAGATGCTTTGGCTCCTCATGCAAGAATTGTATTGTTAGGAGATAAGGATCAGTTGGCATCTGTAGAAGCCGGTAGTTTGTTAGGCGATTTGTGTGCTAGTATACCGCAGCTCAATTTGTTTACGAATAATCAGATAGATTGGATTAACCAATTTATACCGGATGATAATAGGAAATTAACTTCGGAAAATGCAACAGATACAGCTGCATTACTTACTAGTCATATTTTAGAATTGAAATTTAGTCACCGGTTTAATAGTGTTGGGGCCATTGGTAAACTAAGTAAGGCTATCATAACAGGTGCTATAGAAAATATACAAGAGTGCATACGTATTCCGGATGATAAAATCGTTTTTTATCCTGTTTTCCAAAAAGAAGCTTTTGATGAAATAATAAGTGCATACAAAAACTATATTCTAGAACCAGATATTTTAAAAGCAATTCATCTATTTAACCAGCAACGTATTTTAGTTGCTGTAAGGGCTGGCACTCAAGGTTTGTATGCTATCAATAAAATTATTGAGGATCAATTAAAAAAAATGTACCTGATAAAACCAGATGCCGAATTTTACGAAAACAAACCTATTATGATTACCCGAAACCGATATGATTTAGGTTTGTATAATGGAGATATTGGTATAGTGAGAGCCGATGCTAATGGAGTATTAAAGGTTTGGTTTGATTCTGGCAATGGTACTCTTAAATCAGTACTCCCAGCTTATTTGTCTAATTATGAATGTGTTTTTGCCATGACCATCCATAAAAGTCAAGGGTCAGAGTTTGATAAGGTTATGGTTGTTATTCCGGAAGGAATGGAAATGCCTATGCTAACTAAAGAGCTACTTTATACCGCAATTACAAGAGCGAAAACATACCTTGTTGTAGTGGGTGCCGAAGAGACGATTTTACAAGCTGCTCAATCAAGTATTCATCGTATTTCGGGTATTAAAAATAGGATAGAAGCAAATCAAAAGGAGGGTGTTAGCGCATGAGTATATTTTTAAATGTTTCTAACAGTTTACAACCCTTGTCGTTGCAATTAGCTGCTGCACTTAAAAACACGAGTGATAATCCTTTTACACCTCAGTGGGTAATTACCCAAACGGAAGGAATGAACAGTTGGTTGAAACAACAACTTGCAATTGAAAATGGAATAGCCGCACATATAAAGTTTAGCAAGCCCAATGACATTATTGCTACCTTATGTAAATTATGTATGCCAAGCAGTAAAGCTATTTTAACGAATGAAAGAGTGCGGTGGTCGGTCTATACATTTTTAGGTTCAGATACCTTTACTAGTACCTTTCCTCATATTGCATCTTACTATCATAAAAATGATATTAAACGAATAGCGTTAACAGACGAATTAACGGATTTGTTTGATCAATATCAAGTATATAGGCATACCACTATTTTAGAATGGAATAAGCATAATGGTATAGCGGGTGTTGAAGATTGGCAACAGTGGCTTTGGGTGATGTTGAGAGAAACATTAGTAGCTAATTATCAGGATAGAACAGACACCGCAAATGCATTATTAAACGAATTACAAAAAGAGGCTACTCGTAAACAAATAACGGATAAAGTACCTGCTTTGTATTTGTTTGGTATAGCGGTAATTACGCCTTTTTATCTTCAGATTTATCATGCGCTTTCCAAGTTTATGGATATTCATTTATATCTCGTAAATCCATCTCCTGAGCAGTGGTGGCTTGATGATAAATCAGAAAAACAGATAGCTCGTTTATTACAAAAAAGGGGTATTACTAAATCGTTGCCAATGAATTTTGCGGTAGGTAATGATTTATTGATGAATTGGGGTGCTTTAGTAAAGGAGTCTTTTGGTTTGTTGATGGACCAAGATGAGTTTGTAAATCAGTATGATACTGCTGCGGCCATTCCAATACTAGATCCCGATAGTTTGCTTAAAAAAATACAAGCAGATATTTACAATAATGCAGCTTCAACCGATCGAAACCTTGTTACAGATAAAGATGTAGTTGATGGTACGATTACAATTAATGGAGCATATACACCTGTAAGAGAAGTAGAAGTTTTATATAATTATATTTTATCGCTTATTGATCAAAAACAGCTATTGTTTGCCCCTAAGGATATAGTAGTATTGCTAAGTGATGTTGATTTGTATGCGCCTTATGTTCATGCTGTTTTCGGAAATGCTCCTTATAAGATCCCTTATACTATTGCAGATGAGTCCTATACCTCAGGAGTGTCTCTTTTTAATACGTTGCAAGAGTTGTTGTTGTTTGATACTAATAGTTTTAAAGCAGAAGCTGTTTTACAATTATTAGATGCGCCATTAATTCGCAAACGTTTTAAGTTGAATGATGTATCACTATTAAGAGATGCCATTCGCCAATCGGGTATAATTTTCAGTAAAGATGGAAGAGTAGCCGATGAAACCAGATCTATTTCTTGGAACTATGGTCTCAAGAAAATAATCTATGGCATTTGTATGAGTGGAGAGGTAGCAGTAAATGATGGTATAGATACCTTCATTCCTTTAAATACCATGGAGGGTAATGATGCGTTGGATGCCGTTCGGCTAGTTTATTTTGTAAAGGTACTGCAAAGAAAAATGGACGCTAGGTTGCAAGATAAAACTATTGCTGAGTGGGCGATATATTTGCAAGAATTAGTAGATGACATGATCGTACTTGCAGGAGAAGGCGAAGATGAAGAATATGCAAAATTTATTCAGTTGACAGCGTCTTTGTTATTGTTGGAAGAAGATGAATCGATTAAAATTAGTTTTGATGTATTTAGATTTAGTTTTTTAAAACGTTTGCAAGTAGAACAAAAAGCTGCTTCTTTTATGAAAGGCGGCATCACATTTTGTTCTATGGTGCCTATGCGTAGCATACCATTTAAAATTGTGGCTATGTTGGGTATGAATTTCGATAAATTTCCTCGTAAGGAAACGGCTATTAGTTTTAGCTTATTACAACACTGGAAACCAGGTGATAGAAATGTGAAGAATAATGATAAACATCTTTTTTTAGAGACCCTTCTATCTGCTCAGCAATTTTTATATATTAGTTTTATAGCTGTGAATGCTAAGGATGGTGCATTTTTGCCAGCTTCTTCTTTGGTAGATGAACTAATAGATTATATAGCACGGGGCTATGGCAAGGATACCGATCGCTTTAGAAAAGATTGGGTTACAATACATCCTTTACATAGCTTTAGTCATCAATATAATCCAGATGGTGGTTTATTAAATTATTTGACAGATGATCGATATAAAACTGGAATTGTAATTCCTGCTTCCGCCTTGCATAAGAAAGTATTTGAATTTAATGCCATTGCCATAGATGAAATTGGAAAATTTTTACAAAATCCACCCAAGCTATATTTTAATAAACAATTAAATGTTTATTACTACGAAGAAGAAGTTTTGTTGCAAGATCACGAGCTTTTTGAGCTAGATGGTTTAACTGCGTGGTCTTTACAAGATGCTAGTATTTATTTAGAGGAAAAAGCAGTGCTAGATTTTTATGCACAGGCTAAAAAAGAAGGCAAATTGCCTTTGCATAATATGGGGAAAGTCACCTTTTCAAATATACTTAATGAGGCTTCTTCCTTGCGGCTTCGTTTTCAAGAACAACGCTTGGATATGGAAATGCAAGTTTATGATGTAGCACTAGCAATTAATTCTTCTCAACTTGAGGGTAGAGTAGATCATGTATATGGAAATAAATTTATCTGTGTTTGCACTTCAAGTCAGCATTTGAAAGCCTTTTTGAAGGATTATGTTCGCTATCTTTTGTTGTTGGCCAATGGCTATGTATTGGAAATGGTATTTATTGCTAAGCAAATTAAAGATAACTTGTATATTCCTGCAGGTGAAATAACTCAATTGGAAGCCTTTAAGACCTTAGAATATTATTTTAATTGTTACAAGCAAGGTCATGATACTTATTTTTATTTTTATTATGCCCTTGGGTTAAATGATCTCAGTATTTTGTCTGAAGATTATATTGAATTTATGGAAGCCTATGAAAATACCAAAGAAAAAGAAATGGATTTTACCTTCAAGGATATTTATTTAGAAAAAGCCATTGAATTTGGTTTCTTTTCTGAAGCACATTATTCATTATTGAGGTCTACTACCTTAGCGCTTTTTACGCCCATAAGGAATCGTTTGCCTGATTTATTTAAAGAGATTAAAAACGATAAATAATTGCAATGCCCACTATAATTAATGATAATTTTAAACCTGAAGAAGTTGCATTAGAAGGTAGTAACCTTATAGAAGCAAGCGCGGGAACTGGGAAAACCTATTCTATAGCATTGCTTTGCCTGCGATTAATTGTAGAAAAACATATACCTATACAGAAAATACTTATGGTGACCTTTACCAAAGCAGCCGTTGCTGAATTGGAAACGAGGGTGCGTTCTTTTGTGCGTTTAGCTTTGAAAGTAAGTAGGGGCGGAATTATTGATGATCATACTATCGGCGAATACATAGACCAACAATGTCAATTGCAGGGTCGCGAAGTTATAACGCAACAACTACATGTTGCACAATTATTTTTAGATGAAACATCGGTATTGACCATACATAGTTTTTGTCAGCGTACTTTATCCGAATTTTCTTTTGAAACCAAACAATTATTTGGTGCAGCTACGTTAACGCCTGATGAACATAGTCAAATAGCTGAAGATGTATTTAATGAGTTCTGGAGAAAGCAAATTACTACTATAAAAGTTCCTTTGTTAGAACAGTTATTAGCGCTCAAATTATCGCATGAAAAGACATTCGACATTGTAAAAGAAGCATTAGCTGGGAAACAGCTTGTTGCCTTTTCGGCTTTGCCCTATAATTTTTTAAGTGACGATTATCAAAATCAAGTTTTAAAAGATTACGATTCTTTACAAGAAGCAATTCAACAACATTTCGATTCTGTTTTATCGCAAATTTCTGCACAGAAAGAGACCTTTTTAAATACAATTAAAAAAAGTAAAAGTGCTTCAAATCTACTATTGGTTTCTTTTGAAGCAGAAGATTGGAATTTAGTTGTAAACAATATTATAACAAAGGCTGAAACTAAATATATCAAGGAAATATTTGCTTCTTTATTACCAGAAATAACCCAGTTGCTTTTACTACTTAATGAAAAACGTTCTTTTTTCAGGAATATAGCCTATCAGATAAATATTGCAGCTATCAAAGCTGTTAAAAAAGCAATCCAATACGAAAAAATACGTCGTGGTGTAATTACCTATGACGATATGATTTCATTGCTTTATAAGGCTTTGCTAGATGGAGATCAATCGGATGCACTTGTTCGAGCCATGCATACAAAATACGAAGCTGTATTTATAGATGAATTTCAAGATACGGATAGCGAACAATATGCTATTTTCGAATGCTTATTTAAAAATAAAACCATATTATTTTATATAGGCGATCCTAAACAATCTATTTACGCGTTTCGAAAGGCAGATATTAATACCTATTTTAAAGCTAAGCAAGATGTAGCTGTTTTACATCAAATGAATGTTAATTTTAGATCTTCAGATGCTTATATACAAGCAATGAATTCTTTTTTTCTACCTAAGCATGAATTTGATACTTTTTCATTTAAAGAAGATTCCATTTTGCAAGATGCAATCAGTTATATAAAAGTAGAGGCTCCCGGTGGAAATAGTAAAGGCAAGCTTTTATTTAAAGGTATTGAAACTAAGCCATTACAATTATCCGCTCATCCCAAGAAGAAAGATTTATATCATGCTTTAAAATGTATACTTATTCATTTGTTTACACCGGGTAATTTTGAATTAGAAGAGAAAGATAAAGCCGCAAGAGCTTTGCGCCCATCAGATTTGGGTATTTTAGTTCGTTCAAAAAAGGAAGCTAAAGCTGTAAAACTTATTCTGGCACAATTGAGGATACCCTCTGTAACTATTGATGAATCTAAATTATTGGCTTCAGATGATGCGCTTCATTTGTACTACGTATTAGATGCTGCTTACAATTGCACAAGAAGCACTATCAATAAAGCACTACTTACCCCTTTAGTTGGCTATACTGATGATGCTATTTTACATGCTGATGAAGAAGCGTTACTTCAACAATTTAAAAAGTATCAAGATACATGGAAAGACAGAGGGGTATATGTGATGCTGCATCAATTTCTTGCAGACTATGAGCTCAGTTTAAAATTATATGATCCGGCTGCTGAACAACCAGAACGAAGAGTTGTTAATATTCATCAATTAGTTGAAATACTCCATAAAATTGCCTTTAAGAAAAAACTACATGCAGAAGAATTACTACAATGGTTTAAAAAAGGTATGGAAGGGGAGGCGCGCGAAGGGGATGAGTATGAACAACGCATAGAAAGTGATCAAGATGCTGTGCAGATCGTTACTATTCATAAAAGCAAGGGTTTGGAATACAATATTGTGCTTGCTCCTCATTTAGATTTATTAGCCGAACAAGCCCATTTTAAAACGAGTAGTTATCGTGATCCTGAAACTGGTGTTTATTGTGTTGTTAAAAAAGATAGTCGAACAGACATACAAAAAACACTTGCAATACAGCAGGCTGAGCAAGAAAACCGACGCTTAATATATGTAGCTATTACGCGTGCTCGATACCAGTGTTTTATAACAGAAAACACAGCAAATTATTACAAATCCTCTTCTTTGAAAAATTTTATTGCTGCATTCAAAGAGGATTCAGATTTAATGGATCAATTTTTCTGGGAGGTACCTAATGTGGATCTCAATTTTAGATATGTGCAGCCCAATCAAAAATTACCAGTATATAAAAAAGTGCATAAATTAGAAATGCAACAAATGCATTGGGCAAGGTCGAGTTATAGTGCTTTGAATCCAGAACATACAACCATGCCTATAAACTTCTCGCCATTTCAATCTGCTGATGCATATGATCAATTTGTATTTAGGGAACTCAAAAAAGGTGCTCAAACTGGAAATTTGATTCACTATTTATTGGAGCATATTAATTTTGCTGATGATGCCAATTGGCCCTATCTTATTGAAAAAGCGTTGAAGCGAATGGGTTTGAAAGTAAGTGAGCTACTGATAGCACAGTTTCAAGCAATGCTTCTGGAATTGGTGTGTACGCCCATAACAACTTCCGACACCTTTTGTTTGCAGCAAGTAACTAATGATAAACGCATTAATGAATTAGAGTTTGATTTTCCCTTAAGGCCTTTTGCTACTGAGCAGTTAGAACTATTATCCAATCTGGAATTGCCCTTTAAGATTAAATCCATTAAAGAGTTAGAGGGGATTATGAATGGGAAAATAGATTTATTTTTTGAGCACAATCAAAAGTATTATATCCTCGATTGGAAATCTAATTTTTTAGGCGCTCAAGTAGCAGACTATACTATTGAAAATCTTCGAGCTGCTATGGAAGAGCATAACTATTATCTACAATATTTGATTTATACGATAGCGGTATGTAAATATTTAACCTTCCGAAAACCCGATTTTAATTACCAAAAAGATTTTGGAGGAGTAATCTATTTATTTGTAAGGGGGGTGAGAAAAAATAGCCAATCGGGTATTTTCATTCATAAACCCGATGAAGCTTTGTTAGACACGTTTAGGGCAGTTGTAGAATAAATGAGTAGCTCTTTGTGTTTTAAAGGTTGAATCCAAAATAAAATGAAAAATCGGCAATTGAAGCCGGACCAAAATACCGAAAACTAAAGGGTATATCTAAAGGGAAGCGATCATAAGTTATAAACTTTAAACCACCGGATAGGTCCAAAAAAAAGTGGTTGGTAATGTTGAAGTGCACCCCAATGCCTGCGCTGTAGTTTAGATATACAAAGGGCATTTTATTATGTTGACCATCATTATAAAATTGCTCTCCAAAGCCTAATCTACCGTAATAAAAGAATTCGTTCTTTTCAGTGAAATAATGATACCTCCTATATTCTGTCGCTATTTGGTAACCAATGTTTTCATTCCAATACCGAGTACCAGCTATATTAATTGCATTTTTTTCATCAAAACGGTATTCTAGTTTTATACGTTCAAAAAGGTATAAGGTTAGTGGATTAGATTGGTAGATAGAAAATCGTTGAGCGCTATTATAATCCTCCGTAAGAATATGCTGAGCAGCTACGCTTAAAAATAGGAAGGAGCAAAGAGTGATAATCAGTAGTATTTTCATGATAGTTATAACGGCCGATTATAATGGCTAATTATGAAGTTAATACAATATAGTGTGTATAAATACAAAAGCCTCCGTAAAACGGAGGCTTTTGTATTAATGGTATTGCGATTAATGAGTAACTACAAAACGATTGCTAATTGTTTGTTCGTTTGAAGTAATTGTATAGATATACACACCAGCATTCAGATTAGCTACATTAAATACAGCTTTAGAAGTTGTATGGGCAGTGCTTGCTATTGTTTTAGTGTCTATTTCTTGACCTAATAAATTTGTGATAGTCACTTTAGACGATGCATTTTTAAGTGTATTAAAAGAAATTGTAAATGCATCATTAGCAGGATTTGGTGCTGCTACCACAGATTCGATATTAGACTCAACATCCGTTACACTTGTTGTGTTACAAGTGGTGCAAGATAATTTTAAATCGATTAAAGGAAGCTCTAAACCTAATGTTGCAGGATAAGCCCACATTGGTATTAATGATCCATACCAGCCATCAGTTGATGGCAATGGCATTGGTGAAATAAATCCATAATTATATTCACCCTCTGTATATGCAGGGGAGCCACCAGCATTTTCTTCATACCAAATTCCAGAAAAAGCATTATAATTGAAGTTATTATTTGCAAAAAGCATACTGAATGGAGTATAAGTTCCGCCATATTTATAGCTTACAGTCATGCCTACAATGCCGTTTGCTGGCACATTAAAATTTGGCACTGCAAATTTAAAATAGTTCATTCCATTGGATAATGTATCAGCTAAATTTGCTTGCGTAAGATATTTATCTATAATAAGTACATTAGGCATATTACTAGCATTAGGATTTTTTAATGCACATCTTTTTACAGAATCTAAGTACATCATTGCAAATCTTACTGTGTCTTTTTGAAATTGCGTTTGCATACCTGTGAAATAATATATCGGCATATTTGTATTGTTTCCTGCGCCATATACAATAGATATGCGCAAGGTATCTACAGTAGTAGAGTTTGCTACTCTGTCATAAATGCCATACACAATAGCAGAATCTACAGCATATGCATCGGTTGATTTTATGGCCATTTCTCCAGGATATAAGCCAGCAACATTAAATAGTACAGAAGAGGGATCTAGCGCAGTGCCATAAGTACGCATATATACAGTGTCAACACTTGTGCCAAATGTGCTTTTCATATCATATTTATGCCATAGCCAAGTCAGTTTGATATTATTACTAATATTTGGATCAATTTTCGATTTTAAATCAACATAATTATACCATCGTGATGTGTTGGCAGTGCCTTTGTTGGCAGTAGATTGTTGTAATTTCTTTTTTTCTGTTTGAATGTCTTTTAATGAAAAATTCTTCAAAGGCATTACTTGATTAATGTGGGGTGCTGTAATTGGTGTTAATTTTTGTTGTGCTTGTGCTTGAAGTTGAACAAGTGCAACAGCAGCGAATAGGAGTTGTTTTTTCATAGCAGAAAATTTAATTGTGAATAATAATTAACGTTTTAAAAATGATTACTAAACTGTAATATTCGCAAATTTAATGCAATTCAATTAATTTAAACTTTTTTTTAAAAGTATTTTACATATTTTTTGATATGCCATCTATGTCCATAGCTTAAGCCTATTGTTGGACTTATAATATCAGTAATTGTAAGCACTTCTTATGCTTATAATTATGGTGAATTAAAAAAGGACATCCAGTTGGGATGTCCTTTTTTTAATTTTAAAAACTGTTTTTTATTCAACTAAAAATAAATTGAAAAAGTGATAGCACTATTAGCATTATCTACATCCAAATTAAAAGATGATCCTCCTCCTGTTTTTGTAGTTCTAGTAATTACTCCATTATCCCATTCTTCTTGTTCCTTAGTTCCTTGTCCTGTTGTCGTTAAACTAATGCCATATCCAAATTCTGCTCCTACTGACATTTTTGGAGCAAAGAAATATTCAGCGCCAATAAAACCACGTATACCTATGCTAAATGTCATACCTTTTGTGTCCTTCAATGTTCTTACACCTGGATTATTAGCTGCAATTGGATTGCCATATTCATAAGATTTAGAACCGTTTTTGCTAATGCCTAACATTCCTTCAGCACCGTAAAAGCCACGCAAACGACCTTTACCTCTGTAGTGTTGAATTCCTGCACTTAAGCTAAGCGCAAATCCAGACTCTTTAATATTATCAGTTACAGTTTCGCCTGTAGTGCTGCCTACTTTATTTACTAAAGTATCTTTACTAGTTCTGTTAATACCAAAACGAGCTTTAGCTCTGTATGCAGTATTTTCATCAATCATGTATTTCCCAACAATGGTCATTGGTGTTTGGAAGTTAAGTGCTTTTGCAGCTGATGATGGTGCCGTGTTGCTGAAAATTCGTGTTTTATCAAACGCATAATCTAAAAATGGCACAGCGTCAAAACTGATCGACCAATCTTTTGCTTCCGGAAGAATAGCATGCCCTTTTTTAGAGCTTAGACCTTGTCCAAATGTTGCAAAACTCAATAATAAAAGGCTTGCAGAAGTAATTAATTTTTTCATAATTTAAGTTGTGATTTTGGTTAGATTTAAAGTTAATGATTTTTTATTATATGTATAGTTATTTTATAATTTTTTTTCTATGTTTCTTTCAGGTATACTAATTGTCGACTATCGCAACGCATCTTCTAAATAATTATAAGCATGGTTTAGTTCTAAAAATTTAAAATGGAATCGATAAAGGGTACCTGCTGTTATAATAAATTAAGCGTATAATTTTTTAATCTCCAACCGAATTAAAA
>CAMBYG010000045.1 GCA_945872085.1 Chitinophaga pinensis
ATTTAGGAATGTTTGCGTAAAAACTTAATCACCAATACAATAACGTAAATGATTAATACTAAGTTGAAAATCTGCCAAGCAGCTGTGGCGTATGTATAAAAAGAGTTTACAAAAAGCATGGTTTAAAATAGAGAATTGAAATAAAATAAAACAAGTCGCTAACAAAAATAAAAGGTATTGAAAAAAAATAACTTATAATTATTTAAAAACAGTATCATTAAGCATTCCATCTTTATCAAACAAAATTTTGTAATCAATCAATTTGAGCAATTTATTAGAATCAATAACAACATAAGGACTTATTTTCTGATCATCTAGCAAATTGTCCAATTGATTGATAACTTTTGGGTTAGTAACATTAACTACAGAAAAACACTTTGATGTATTTAATTTTGATAAAAGAACTTTTGTTGTTACAAAATTGAGATTATAAAATATGTACTTGATTTGAAACAACTTTTCGCTGCTACCATACTTGCTATATAAGCATTCATTCAATCTCGTGAAGCAATCAAAACAGTTTTTTTGTGTATAAACAATATATATAGTGTTACCTTGAAAAGGAACATCTAAATCTTTTTCCTTTGGAAAATTAAAGGAGCAAAATAGTATGGTTATAGAAAATATAATACTATTAAAAACTATTAACTTTGAATTCAAATAAACCAAAATATAATTTTTTATCAGCATAATAAACCTCCAACTTTTTTCTCAATTTTTGCAAGGATTTGTAACTAAAAAATTGGCTTGGAACAAATACATCCAGAAAGTATAAATAGCCGTATTTTAAATAGATTCTATTGGTACAAGACAGACATGGATTGAAATAGAAATCATTTTCCTTATTAGTAAGTTCAAATTCATTTCTATAGCGTAGATTAGTTTTCACGCATTTATAATTAGCAGAAGAATCGCCCTCCCAAACATCTATAAATCGATAATCACTTTTTAGTTCTTTATCTTTTCTAATAACTATAAACTTGTATGCTCCTATAAATTTTATGTTCTGAATACGATTACTCGATACATCTAATAGCATCAGTTGTTCTATTTGTTGTTTAATGCTTAATGTAGTATTATTAATAATAAATGAGTTTTTATTTAGCAAGGCAGTATCTGGAAAATTAATTAAACTTTTAGTTAGCACTTTACAAGCTCCCTTTTTGTTGAAAACTAAAATATTATATGCTGCCGGAAATGCTATCAGTAGATCACCATTATTATTCATATCTAAATAACTGCCTGATAGATGCGAGTAATATATTTCATTATAGTTTTGCTTAAACGCCCATTGTTTAGCTATTGTCCCGTTCGCTACTTGATAGGCAGTAATTATGATTGGCTTTCTTTCCGTTTCTTGATAGTTATAATACCTACACAATATAAAATACCCACTATTGTCCGTTAAAATATTATCATAATCTGCCTCCAAAGATGCTACTATATGATATACACTGTTAGTTTTTTTAAGTAGTAATAACTTACTATGGAACAGCACAACTATCTGCTCATTAAAAACAAAAAACCCATGCAAACTACCTAAATAACTATCATTCAATGGCATGGAGTCGATACGAAGTAAACTAGATGCATTGAGTTTAAATCCCTTATATGTAAATAAGACAACGCTATGGAGTGCTTCGTAATACTGCAAAACAAAACTTGCGGTGTCATTAAAATAAATTTTTGGTTCATTGCCATTATATTCAAATTGAGTCGGTGTATTTCCTATAAATTTAAATAGTTTAAAATCCCCTTTTACAGGTTGAGAAAAAACAGGCATAGCTATTAGAATAGCTATACCTGTAATAAAACTAAACATTATTTTATTAGTCATAAATTACTGAATAAAATTATAATCAATTACTAAACTATAATTTTCAACATCCTTTGCAATCCATGTAGTGAGAATATTCCCAGAAGCATCGATCATTTTACCACTTAATTGACCTTCAATAATTTTGCCTCGAACGTATGATTCAATTGTTGTTGCATTAAATTCATATTCACGTCCAGTTTGAGGATTTATAACACTGGAAGGTGCAACCAACCATTTGCATGATGAATTACCTGGATCAATACAAGACAACGAATTGTCTTTGAAAATTACACCAGTATGCGATTCTGTAACTTTGTCATAGCCACTAGGACCTCCATGACTTCTTGTAATTGTTGTGCTTGCTAAAGTACTAGTTGTAATTGCTAAGGCTGCAATTGATAAAAATTGTCTTTTCATAGTTTTTGTTTTTTAAAATGAATGAATAATTGTTTAAAATAAATTCTAACAAAACGCCTTTCTTTTTTTCGCTGGGCTCCTAGGCTGCCTTTTTTGTGAAATCATTACTAACGCTTTTAATAATACAAACATACAGCACTTTTTATTATTTCAAAGGAAACTTTGTTTCGATTTTATCGAAACAATATATACGTTTTTTATATACATAATGGTATCTCACAAGTAAGTATAATAATTACATAAAAAGCAATAGAATAAAGCATTTGGCAGCTTTACTACAGTAGCTTAAAAATTGTACTTAGCTCCATAAATATTATAAATCCAAAATTTCATCGAAACAAATCGAAACTTTTTTCGAAACTCGAAACCATATTATGGACATAAAAAAACTCCCTTTCGGGAGTTTTTTTATGCATTTGCAATATAGGCTTCTACTTTTTTGACCATATTTTTAGAACCTATAAATATGGGTACTCGTTGATGTAAGGCATTGGGTTCAATAGTTAAAATGCGCTGCATACCATCGCTAGCAAAACCACCTGCCATTTCTACAATAAACGACATCGGATTGCATTCGTATAACAAGCGCAGTTTGCCATTAGGCGATTTGCTATCGGCTGGATACATAAAAATTCCACCTTTTATTAATGTTCTGTGCAAATCGGCCACCATGGAGCCTATATAACGAAGCGAATAAGGTCTGCCTTCCTCTTTGTTGGTATCCATACAATAGTCCATAAACGCTTTTATACCGCCATCGTATTTGGCACTATTCCCCTGATTGATAGAGTAAATCTTACCATCTTCAGGGCATTTTAAATTTGGATGCGACAAGCACCATTCGCCAATAGAAGGCTCAAGGGTAAACCCATTAACGCCTAATTTGGTTGCATAAACCATCATGGTGCTGCTACCATAAATAACATAACCAGAGGCCATTAGGTTTTTGCCCGATTGCATAAAATCTGCTTCCACGCAAGCTTCACCCAATTTGCTCACGCGCTTGTAAATAGCAAAAATAGTGCCAATAGACGCGTTTACATCAATATTGGACGACCCATCTAAAGGATCGAACAATACCACATATTTTGAATTTTTAGAATAGGGATCATCAAAAGCAATAAAATCGTCATTTTCTTCAGATGCAACCCCGGCACAATCCGTACTGCTTTTAAGCACATCTATCAATATGGTATCGGCATAAATATCCAATTTCATTTGCTCTTCTCCTTGCACATTGGTAGCGCCGTGCTTGCCTAAAATATCTACTAAACCGGCTTTATTTACTTGTTTATTAATCATTTTACACGCCAATCCTATATCTCGGAGAATAGACGATAATTCGCCTGTTGCCTGCTTGAATTTTCGTGTTTCTTGGATCGTAAATTCATCCAATGTCATTAATTTTCTTTGCGGTTTCATGCCTATAAATACTGTTTAATAAATATCAATTAAAATACTTTCGCAATTATACAAAATATTTTGTGGAAGCTACTCATTTTATTATATATAGAGCGTACCTTTGCGCCAACAAATAAGTCAAACCCTATTTGAATACATCCAACTTATAACAATTAAAAAAAAAGGGCTCATGGTACAATACTTCAAAAATATCAATCGTCAGACGCTTGAAATTGACCAACCGGATGCAGCCAATTGGATAAACGTTACCCCGCCATTTCAACCCGATGAAATTGATAAATTATCCTCTCAATTAAATATTCATAGAGATTTTTTGACCGATACGCTAGATATTGAAGAGCGTGCTCGTTACGAATCGGACGATGAGGTAAAATTGATCATTTTAAAAACACCGGTAGAAAATAAGTCCTTAAACGAAAGTGATGCCTATTATATTACCATTCCAATTTCTATTATCATTACCGATAAAAACCAAATTGTAACGGTAAACTCTTTTGAGAATGTAGCTATCCGTCGATTTTTAAACTCTTTTGCTAAGCGTCATCCGGAGCGACCAAATATGATGGTGCTCAAAATATTCGAAAAAGTAGTGTTGGATTTCATGCAAGTTTTGAAAGAAATTAATCAGCGTAGAAATAATTTTGAGCAAAAACTATATGATTCAAACCGAAATGAAGAATTATTGTATTTAATGCGTATACAAAAGAGCTTGGTGTATGTGATTACCGCTTTGCGCTCTAATGAGTTGTTGTTGATGAAGATGGAACGCACCAACTTTTTAAATTGCGACGAAGATGAGCGAGAATTTTTAAGCGATTTGATTGTAGAGTTTTCTCAGGCCTTGGAAATGGCGAATACCTATACCAATATTCTAAATTCTACTTTAGATGCATTTGCGAGCATTATCAATAACAATATGAATATGGTCATGAAACGATTGACCAGTATTACCATTCTCATATCTATACCCACTTTGATTGCAAGTGTTTATGGCATGAATGTAAAGCATTTGCCCTATGCAGATAGTCCCTATAGTTTTTATGTACCCATAGCTATATCGATCTTAATATCGGTGATGGTAAGTTTATACTTCAATAAGAAAAAATGGTTCTAATACCATCTAAATAAAAAGCATGAAATTATTAGACGGCAGCCTAGTGGCAGCCCATTACAAAGAAAAAATAAAAGAGGAAGTAAAAAGTCTTATTTCCCAAGGCTCTAAAAAGCCCCATTTAGCAGCTATTTTAGTAGGTAACAATCCTGCTAGCGAAGCCTATGTAGGCGCCAAAGTGCGTACTTGCGAAGAAATTGGATTTGCATCAACCTTGCTTCGTTTAGATGCTCAAATTGATGAAGCTAGTTTATTAAAAGAAATCGCTGCCCTCAATGAAAATAAAGATGTTGACGGCATTTTAGTGCAATTGCCCTTACCTAAGCACATTAGAGAAGCATCCATTATCAATGCTATCGATCCATCAAAAGATGTAGATGGTTTTCATCCGGTATCTATTGGCAAATTAGTACTTGGCCAAGACACCTTTTTACCGGCAACGCCCTATGGCATTTTACTTATGCTATCTTATTATGGCATAGACCTTTCTGGCAAACATTGTGTGGTTGTTGGTAGAAGTAATATTGTGGGTACCCCAATGAGTATTTTATTGAGTAGAAATAATGCTTATGGTAATGCTACGGTTACGCTAACACACTCAAAAACTAAAGATTTAAAAGCACATTGCTTACAAGCAGATGTAATTATAGCAGCCATTGGCATACCCTTTTTCTTAAAAGCTGATATGGTAAAAGAAGGAGCTATTGTTATTGATGTGGGCATTAATAGAATAGAAGATGCTAGTAAAAAAAGCGGTAGTAGATTAGTGGGCGATGTAGATTTTGACGCAGTAGCCCCTCAATGTAGTTATATTACTCCAGTTCCTAAAGGCGTTGGTCCCATGACCATTTGCGGCTTAATGCAAAACACATTAAATGCAGTAAAAAACAAGCACTAAAACTTGAATAACACCATAAACCATAACGATTTAGCTGTGCCCTACCCTGTAATGGAGCATTTCTATACGCTTCAGGGCGAGGGTGCCTATGCTGGTTATGCGGCCTATTTCATTCGCTTAGGCGGATGCGATGTAGGTTGTGTATGGTGCGATGTAAAAGAAAGCTGGGACGCCAATGCACATCCTCAATTAGCAGTAGAAGAGCTACTCCATCATGTGTTAGCAAGCAAAACGAACCGCGTAGTCATAACAGGAGGCGAGCCTTGCATGTATGATTTACACGCCTTATGCAACGTATTGCGTGCACATGGTTTACATATTCATTTAGAAACCTCTGGAGCGCATGAAATAAAGGGACAATTTGATTGGGTAACCTTATCGCCGAAGAAGTTTAAAGCGCCCATAGCAAGTGCTTATGCAAAAGCAGATGAATTGAAAATTATTATTTTCAACAAACATGATTTTGAATGGGCGAAAGAACATCAAGCTTTAGTAAATGTTGCTACAGCTTTATACTTACAAACCGAATGGGAAAAACGCGATTCGAATTATACGTTAATTATCGATTTTATAAAGGCAAATCCAGCATGGCATTTGTCTATACAAACGCATAAATATTTAAATATACCATGACCTGGATACAAGCTATTGTTATTGCTATTATAGAAGGACTTACAGAGTTTCTTCCTATATCTTCTACTGCACACATGAAATTTGCACAAGCTATTATGCACATTAGCAAAGAGGATAGTTTTGTAAATATGTTTGATATTGTGATTCAGTTTGCGGCCATCTTAGCAGTGCTAGTTTTGTATTGGAAGAAGTTTGTTAACCTAAAAGATGTTCGCTTTTATATTAAATTAATGGTAGCTGTTATACCCGCTTTAGTTTTAGGGGCGCTTCTAAAAAAACATATCGAAAGTGTTTTAGGAAATATTACGGCTATTGCCTGCGTTACCATAGCGGGAGGGTTTTTATTACTTTTTATTGATCGATTTTTTACGCAAGCACAGATAGACGACGAAAAAGATATTAGTTATTTAACCTCTTTTAAAATAGGATTATTCCAAGTTTTAGCTATTCTATTTCCGGGATTAAGTAGAAGTGCAGCAACTATAATTGGGGGCATGTCTTCAAAATTAACCCGAAGAGTAGCAGCAGAATTTTCTTTTTTTCTAGCCTTGCCTACTATGGCCGCCGCTACAGCAAAAGAAATTTACGATACCTTTAAAGAACATCCTGCAAGCTTGCAAGCAAACAATGCTAGTATGTTGGCTATTGGCTGTATTGTAGCATTTATTGTGTCGATATTATCCATGCGCTTTTTTATCAATTTTGTGAGCAAACATGGCTTTAGAGCATTTGGAATCTATCGCATTTTAGCGGGTAGTGTAATTTTATATTTAGCCCTCCATAAAATTATTTAATTAAGCAGGATCCCAAGTCTCAAAGAGCAAATTGAGATAGCTATTTTCGGCTGGTGTAATTAGCTTATCGGATTTAGTGAGGGCAATTGCAAATTGCAATAAACGCATTCGTTCTTCTTGCGTAGCATCATCATAAAAATCGTCCATGGCTTTTATAAAATGCGCTTGCCATTCATCTTTTTTTAAATTACTAATAATGGCCATTTCACGATCAAGATTCACTTGAATAGGAAATTCATGTTCTAAATAAATGCGAATAACTTTATCTTCATTTCGTGTAACTTTAAAATCAACAGCCGATAGGATCATTAATAAATGATAACCAGCAATTGTTTTATTCATTCTATTATTCGGCATTGCACTAATACTACATTAAGATTGAGAAGCTAAAAGCAAATCAAGATCCGTATATTTAAAATTAAAACGCTTAGCAATTGGTGCATTGGTGATACAACCTTTAAATAAATAAACACCACTTCGTATACCTGTTTTAGATTGAATAAGGGCTTCCACTCCACCCCAATCGGCACATTGCATTAAAATAGGCATCATCACATTACTGATAGCTCTAGAAGCCGTTCTAGCCACACCGGAGGCAATATTAGGTACGCAGTAATGAATTACATCATGCTTTACATAAACCGGATGCTCATGAGAAGTAATTTGTGAAGTTTCAAAACAGCCTCCATGGTCTATGCTTACATCTACGATTACCGAACCCGGTTTCATTTGACTAACCATTTCTTCAGAAACCACCATTGGGGTTATTCCATTTTTGGGCTTTAAGGCCCCTATAACCACATCGGCTTGCTTTAACTCTTTACTTAAAAGAATGGGCTCTATAACAGATGTGAAACATCTATGGCCAATATTATTTTGAATACGCATAAGGCGATACACCGAGTTGTCAAATATTTTTACCGATGCACCTAAGCCCATAGCGGTTCTTGCTGCAAACTCGGCAACAACACCCGCTCCTAAAATTACAATATTAGCAGGTGGCACACCCGAGATGCCGCCTAATAAAATTCCTTTACCGTTTGATTCTATATTACTCAAATAACGCGCAGCAGTCAAAATAGAAGAACTGCCCGCTATTTCACTCATTGCTCTCACAATAGGATAGGTGCCAGAATCGTCTTTTATAGATTCAAAAGCAATGGCAATAATGCGTTTTTGCATTAATTGCTCAATCAAATTTGCTTGTAAAATAGGCACATGTATAGGCGAAAACACCACTTGATTGGGTTGCATCCACTCTATTTCTTGCTCTAAGATAGGCGCTGATTTTACAATAATATGAGCTTGATATACTTCCTTTTTTTCGTAGGTAATAATAGCGCCTACGGTACTATAATCATGATCATAAAAAAAAGAACCTATACCGGCATTATGCTCTATAACTACTTTATGCCCATTATTTACCAATACCGCTACCGACTCGGGGGTAAGCACAATTCTATTTTCATCGAAGAAATCTTCTTTGGGAATACCTATATATAAATTTTCACGCTTAGCTATAACCTCTATAGTTTCTGCCAATGGCACATAAGATAAAGAAGGTGTTATATAGGTTTTAACACTCATACTAGTGTAATTTTAATGTAATATACAATTTTGAATAATAAGTTCAAACAAAAGCAAAAACAATTAAGTAGAAATTAATATTCAACGTTAATAATAAATAAAATACTTTTCTTACGATATGAATTACTAAATTTGTAATTAGTAATTATACAATATGTTACGCCAAACTCAACAACAAAAACTTACACAAAAGCTATCTCCACAGCAAATTCAATTAATGAAATTGCTGCAAATACCTACTACACAATTAGAAGAACGCATAAAGGAAGAACTAGAAGAAAATCCAGCTTTAGAAATAGACACTATAATTAATAAAGAAGATCTTTTTGAAAGCACTAAAGAAAACCAAGAAGAAGAATTCAATCAAGACAATTCGGTAGAATTAGAAGAAGTGGTTTCGGAAAAAATTGAGATTGATGATTATCTAAAAAACGAACAGGACAGTAGCAGCGATTTAGGCGATGACTATTACCAATCTAAAGACAATCAAGAAAGAAGTACCATTCCAGTTAGTGTAGAATCTTCATATCAAGAGGTACTAATGAATCAACTGGCGATGTTAAATCTAAATGCACACCAACAACGTGTAGCCGAACAAATTATTGGGAGCATAGATGATGATGGGTATTTAAGACGATCTGTGGAGGCGATTGTAGACGATTTAGCCTTTTCTAGAAATATCATAACTAATGAACTCGAAGTAAAGGAACTGCTCCAGGAAATTCAGCAATTTGAACCTATTGGCACAGGGGCTATTGACTTAAGGGAATGCCTAATTTTACAATTAGCACATACTAAAGATGCATCTAAAGAAACACTATTAGCATTAAAGATACTGCAGGTTTATTTCGACGACTTCATTAAAAAGCATTACGACAAGATTAAGAAATCCTTAGCCATTACCGATAAAGACTTAAAATCGGTAATTGACGTTATCATTAAGCTTAATCCTAAACCTGGGGCTGCCTACTATATCGTTAATAAAGTGCATCACCATATCACCCCCGATTTCTTTATTGATAATTCGGAACAACGCATGGAATTGCGCCTTAATTCTAAAAACGCACCACCTTTACGAATTTCTGAAGGCTTCACAGACTTGTTGCAAGCATACAACCACAATGACAAAGCAGACAAAAAGCAACGAGAAGCCGTTCAGTTTATTAAACAAAAATTAGATGCTGCTAAATGGTTTATAGATGCTATTCGACAACGACAACAAACACTAATAAAGTGTATGCAAGCCATTATTGTTTTTCAAAATGAATTTTTTAAAACTGGAGATGAGTCGAAATTAAAGCCGATGATCTTGAAAGACATCGCTGAAATTACACAATTAGATATGTCTACTATTTCAAGAGTTGCCAATAGTAAATATGTGCAAACAGAATTTGGCACATACCAACTAAAGTACTTTTTCTCTGAGGCTATCACCAACAACGAAGGCGAAGAAGTTACGAATAAAGAAGTGCGTAATGTATTAGCTGAGATTATTGAAAACGAAGACAAATCCAACCCGTACAATGATGACGTATTAACGGAATTAATAGCTCAAAAAGGATTTAAAATTGCACGCAGAACCGTTGGCAAATATCGCGAACATATGAATATTCCACCTGCTCGCCTTAGAAAACAACTTTAACTTTTAGCTTGATAAAACTGATCAGCAATATCGGATAGGGCCTGATAAAACTCTTTGCCATAGGCGCGCTCTAGAGGTTGCTGTAAAAATTTATATACCGGAATTTTCAGTGTGGCACCCAATTTACATGCTGGCTTACACATTTTTTTTCTAGGCTCGTAGTTGAGCAACTCAAATTCTTGACTTTGCTTTACGCGTATAGGATACAGGTGACAAGAAATGGGTTTTTGAAATGCTAGCTTTCCCTCCTTCCATGCTTTTTCGATTGCACATTTTACGATGCCAACTTCATCGGTATAAGCATACACACATACTCCTCCATCTATTGTTGGTGTTACATAGCCATACTCATCATCCATCACATAAGTACCTTGCTCTTCAATTGCTGCTATGTGCTGCGGAGCTAAATCTTCTTTTACTACAGGATATATGGTATGTAATAATTGAGCTTCTTCAAAACTTAAAGGTGCACCACAATCACCATCTACACAACAACCTCCTTTGCAGGCGTTTAAATCGCATACAAATTGTTGTTCTATGATATCATCACTTATTAGTTTATTCTCAATAGCAATCACGTATTACATGTTTAAATAAGTCATTAATAAATCGTATCGGTCTTCTATATCGGTATCCCTCGACTGATCGCCAAAAACAGCCGTTACTTGAAAATTATGGCGCTCTATGGATTGTACCAAACCCGATACATGCACCGAGTTCGTTTTAATAGTAATTTCTACTCGTCCGGTTTCTGGTATAATATAGGAATGCATTGACCAAATAGGCACTTGTTCCGACTCACAAATTCTAGCTATTTCTGCAAAGCTCAAATCTTTTTGTGCTACTTCCACCACAATAATTGCACCCTCTTGCTGAATAGCCGTTTGCTGACCTAAATAATTGATAAGGTCTTCCTGTGTTAAATAACCAATATAAGCTTGTTGTTTATCTAATACCGGCAAAATAGCTAGTTCATTATTGCGCATTACTTTAAGCGCATCAAAAGGATGTGCATTGGCTAATATTGCAGGCTTATAATTTAATAAAGAAGTATGCACCAATAATTGTTGCTCATCTTGCCAATCCAAAACATCTTTGTATTGAATAAGGGCAATATAATGTTGCGTACTTTCATCCAACAAAGGCATTTGTTGGAGCATTTCGTCTTTCATAAGCGTGATAGCATCCCTACAGGTATGCTGCGTATTCAAAAACGAATGCTCGCTTTTAATTAATTCGCTTAAAGGCATATTATTTTTTTAAGTTGGCTAGAAACGAGTCTAAATGCATATTAAATGCTACTGGCACCTCCATCATCGGTGCATGACCACATTTATCAATCCAAAATAACTGGGAATTGGGTAATAATCGGTGAAATTCCTCTGCAACGGGTGGTGGAGTTATAATATCATTTTTACCCCAAATCAAACAAGTTGGTAACGTAATCTTATGTAAATCGTGTTCTAAATTATGTCGGATAGCAGACTTCGCTAAAGACAAGATTTTAAGCACTTTCATTCTGTTATTCGTAATCGAAAAAACTTCATCTACCAATTCTTTGGTTGCTACTGCGGGATCATAAAACGTTAATTGCGTTTTGTTTTTGATATACTCATAATCGCCACGTTTGGGATAGCTCTCTCCCATTCCATTTTCAAACAAACCAGAACTACCCGTTAGTATTAAAGAAGCTATTTGATCTTGATGCTCTAAGGCATAAACCAAGGCCACATGACCACCTAACGAATTACCTAATAAATGAAAATTGGTATACCCTCTATGCTCTATAAATTTTCTTACAAAACGTTTTAAACCAGAAACACTTGTTTCTATTAAGCTCAAATCAAACAAGGGCAACAAGGGAATGATAACCTTGTGTGTCTTTTTAAAATGCTCTAACAAGTCGGCAAAATTACTTAAAGCTCCAAATAAGCCATGCAAAAGAATCAATGGCTCTCCATTCCCTTCTTCAATAAATTGAAAGTTCTTATCTTCTTTTATTTCGTATTGCATACTGTTTGTTTTCGTTGCGAAAATACTATTCTTAGTGTATTTTATCTGTTTAAAGGTAAATAAATTATTATTATTTATTTCAACAAAAACTAAATAAAATCGTTTAGAAAGAAGTCTTTATTTAATTTTGTTTAAAAGATTTTTATGCTTTCCAATTATTGTGCATCACTTACCCAATACAAACGTTTAAAGACAAGAACTGTAAACGTAGGCCCCATTAAGATTGGAGGCGATGCGCCTATTGTTGTGCAAACAATGACCACCACGGACACTATGGATACGGAAGCTACCGTGGCACAGTGTATTCGTTGTATTGAAGCAGGTGCTCAAATGGTTCGTATTACAGCACCAAGCAAAAAAGAAGCAGAAAATTTACGCGCTATAAAAGATGTACTCCGACAAAAAGGATACAATACGCCGCTTATAGCTGATATTCACTTCACCCCCAACGCTGCAGAAATTGCTGCAGGCATTGTAGAAAAAGTACGTATCAATCCTGGCAATTATGTAGATAAAAAAAAGTTTGATGTTTTAGAATATACCGATGAAGCTTATGCTGCAGAGGTACAACGCATTCACGAACGTTTTTCTCCGCTCGTTAAAATTTGCAAAGCCAATGGCACCGCCATGAGAATTGGTACTAATCACGGGTCGCTTAGCGACCGTATCATGAGTAGATATGGCGATACGGCAATAGGCATGGTGGAAAGTGCTATGGAGTTTTTGAGAATTGCACGAAGCCATGATTTTCATGAGATTATTTTAAGTATGAAAAGTAGCAACCCTCAAGTAATGGTGCAAGCCTATCGTTTGTTGGTTCAAAAAATGCAAGAAGAATTTAAGGAATGCTATCCGCTGCACTTAGGCGTTACGGAAGCGGGCGATGGTGAAGATGGGCGCATAAAAAGCGCTATGGGCATAGGCACCTTATTAGAAGATGGCATTGGCGATACCATCCGCGTATCTTTAACCGAAGATCCGGAACTTGAAATTCCTGTTTGTAAGGCTATCATAAAAAAATATACGCAATTGCCTGATACACCCAACCCTGCATTGCCCCCAATTGAAAAATTATTTTATAGCCCCTATCAATATAAAAGAAGAAGTACGCATCCGGTAAGTATCATTGGTGGAAATCAAGCACCCGTTGTAATAACAGATGTAAGTAAAAACCCATCTCTTTCGCATGCCCTTTTTGAAAGTATTGGATATCAATATCAATCTGAATCAGACAAATGGATGATTTCCGACCTAGCACCTGATTTTATTTACACTAAAAATAATGTTGCCCCTTTTGAATTGCCGGGCACTTTAAAAACTATTGTTGATGCACCCTTCTGGAACGCAGAGCAAAAGCATGTTCATCCACTTTTCAGTGTAGCCGAATTTATAAAAACTATCCATCATCATCCAGTACTAAATTTTGTAATGATAGACTGCTATAGCACTAGTCAAGAAATGGATTGGGAGCAGATTGCCAAAATTGGACAAAACAAAACTGTAGTATTTTGTTTGTATACTACGCAGCCCATGGCTATGGCCGCCATACGAATATTTTTTAATGCCTTGTTAGAAAAAAATATACCAACTCCATGTGTTATTATAGCTGATAGTGGTGCAAGCCGTAAAGATGAACATTTGGCTAACTTTGCTGTACAAACAGGGGCGCTTTTATTGGATGGTTTTGGCGACGGCCTTTCTTTGGGCCTTAGCGAACAGGCGTATCTAGAACTAGAAAATTATACTACTGAATTGGATCAAGGCCGAACCTATCAAAGTGCATCAAGCACAGAAGCCTTTTTGAATAATACGGCATTTAGCATTTTACAAGCAAGCAGAACACGCATTTCTAAAACAGAATATATTTCTTGTCCCTCTTGCGGCAGAACCTTATTTGATTTGCAAGAAACCACCGCCAAAATAAGAGCCGTAACAAATCATTTAAAAGGGGTCAAAATAGCTATCATGGGTTGCATTGTAAACGGACCAGGCGAAATGGCGGATGCCGATTTTGGCTATGTTGGGAGTGGAATAGATAAAATCAGTTTGTATAAAAACAAAGATGTCGTGCGTAAAAATATCCCTAGTAAAGACGCCGTACATGAATTAATTGCCCTTTTAAAAGAACATGGCGCTTGGGTAGACCCTAATTAAGTTATGGGATTAGCATCCTTTCTGCTTTTTAAATCTAAAATAACTAAGAGCGAAATACTCAGATAAAATAATGCTCCTACTTTGTGGTTTTCTATTAATTCAGAAAAGAAATTATTTACAAATCCGGCAGCAAACATAGTAGCTACTGCAATAGTAGCTTGCCTATAAAACCCCGGACTAAAACGGTGATAGGTTTTTTGAGCAATATAGAAAAAGAGCATCACTAGTAATCCATATAAAATAAGTGCGGGCCAACCTTGCTCTACCAACATGTACAAAAAATAATTGTGCGAAGTAGAATGTTCTAGGTTACGACTTACATAGGTTCTGAAAGAAGTAACTGCATAGGGCTTATAATTGTAGTAAAACGTGTTGGGCCCACAACCAACTATGGGATGCTCGTTGCTCATTCTTGCTCCTGCTACCCAACGATAAAGGCGCTCCATAGACGACATATCTTCTCCCCTAAAGGTGGCAATAATATGATCGGTAAAGGTAAAATGCATAAACGTATGATCGTAATTAGGTCGAAAATCTATATACTTATTATTGCG
>CAMBYG010000046.1 GCA_945872085.1 Chitinophaga pinensis
TCGCCTTTTTTGATATTAAACTTAGGTTGAAATCTCTTTTTCACAATTACAATGAATTAGTGTTGAACATGTTTTCCGAAAATTCGGAGTGCAAATGTACAACTATTTTTATAATACTTCAGGTGCTAATGAAACTATTTTCATATAACCTTTGTCTCGTAGTTCACGAGCTACTGGTCCAAATATACGAGTACCACGTGGGTCATCTGAGTTGTTCAACAATACGACAGCGTTGTCATCAAAACTGATGTACGAACCATCTTTGCGGCGTAATTTGTTTTTCGTGCGAACGATAACTGCTTTTGAAACAGTTCCTTTCTTTACACCACCTGCTGGAATAGCTGCTTTCACAGATACGACGATTTTATCGCCTATACCCGCATACTGTTGTCCAGAATTTCCCAACACTCGAATACAAAGTACTTCCTTTGCACCACTGTTGTCGGCTACATTGAGCCTGGATTCTTGTTGTATCATCTTTAAAAAGGTTACTTAGCTTTTTCAATAATTTCTACTAGGCGCCAGCGTTTGAGTTTGCTCAAAGGGCGGGTTTCCATAATGCGAACAATATCGCCTACTCCGGCTAAATTGTTTTCATCATGTGCCATAAATTTGGTCGTTTTTTTAACGAACTTTCCGTAAATAGGGTGTTTTACTTTACGTTCTACAGCTATGCTAATGCTTTTTTCCATTTTGCTGCTGCTTACAATACCTATACGGGTTTTTCTGCTTTTTCTTTCAGTCATAGTTGACATCTTATTAATATTAGAAACCTAATGTTCTTCTACGTTTTTCAGTGTTGATACGTGCAATATTGCGACGTGTAGCTCTGATTACTAGTGGATTTTCAATTGGATTAACAGCGTGGTTGAATTCCAATTTTTTCAATTGTAATTGCAACTCTGCTAATCGCTCAGCAAGGACTTTTTCATCCAACGAACGTAAGTCTTCTTGGTTCGTTTTTTTCTTGTTTGCCATAATAAATGAGTTTATCTAAATCTGTTATTAATTTCCTGCGTAATCTCTGCGAACTACAAATTTTGTTTTAATCGGTAATTTTTGTGCCGCTAATTCAAAAGCTTCTTTTGCAACTTGCATTGGAACGCCTTCCGCTTCAAATAATATAAGACCTGGTTTTACTACAGCTGCCCAGAATTCAAGGTTACCTTTACCTTTACCCATACGCACCTCTTGAGGTTTACGAGTAATTGGTTTGTCAGGGAATACTCTGATCCACACATTACCTTCACGTTTCATGTGACGCGTAAGCGCTTGACGAGCTGCTTCAATTTGACGGTTAGTCAACCAAATTGGTTCTAATGCTTTCAATCCGAAAGATCCGAAAGAAATCATCGCACCTCTTTGAGCGTTTCCTTTTATTCTCCCTTTATGGGCCTTTCTGTGTTTTGTCTTTTTTGGCTGTAACATGGTTACAAAAATTTATAAGTTCAATCTTCTTGTTAAAAATTATGCTCTACTACGAGAACCACCTGCTTTTGGTTTGCCGGCACCAGCACCACCTGGTTTACGGTTGTCTCTTCTATCGTTTGAGCGAGCTCCTTCTGGACGAGCATCAGCACCACGACGATCAGAACCTGTAGAGAAATTAGGATTTAAATCTCTTTTTCCTAAAACCTCACCTTTACAAATCCAAACTTTGATACCAATTTTACCGTATACTGTTAAGGCATATACAGAAGCATAATCGATATCCATACGGAAGGTATGTAATGGAGTACGTCCTTGTTTGAATTCTTCTGAACGAGCAATCTCAGCACCACCGATACGACCACCAACTTTCACTTTAATTCCTTCTGCACCCATTCTCATTGCTGTAGTAATCGCCATTTTCACCGCACGTTTGTAGCTTACACGACCTTCGATTTGACGAGCGATAGTTTCACCAACAATCATTGCATCTAACTCAGGGCGACGAATTTCCATGATGTTGATTTGTACATCATCTTTGCTCGTAAGTTTTTTCAACTCTTCTTTAATACGATCTACTTCTTGACCACCTTTACCAATAATGATACCTGGTTTTGAAGTATGAATAGTAACGATTAGTTTTCCTAATGTACGTTCAATAACGATTTTAGAAATACCACCTTTGTTGATACGTGCATTTAAGTACGTACGAATTTTATGATCTTCAATAAGTTTTTGACCAAAGTCTTTCTTCTCACCATACCACATAGAATCCCATCCGCGGATGATTCCTAATCTGTTACCTATTGGATTTGCTTTTTGACCCATTCGATATTAAAATTAAAGTTGAATTTTTTAATTATTGTTTGATTTGCTGTCTACAAAAAGAGTAACATGGTTACTACGTTTGCGAACTCTATACGCTCTACCCTGTGGAGCTGGGCGCATACGCTTTAACGTACGACCTGCATCAACAAAAATAGTTTTTACATATAGGTTTGAAGTGGCCATATCAGCACCTTCATTTTTTACTTTCCAGTTTGCGATGGCACTTAATAAAAGTTTTTCCATCGGTACAGAAGGATGTTTAGTACTGAATTTTAAAGTGTTCAGTGCTTTTTCAACCTCCATGCCACGTATCAAATCAGCCAATAAACGCATTTTGCGTGGCGAAGTAGGATAATTACGTAAACGAGCTACAGCTTCCATTGTATTTGTTTCTATTTAATCAGCCCTAGGGGGCCTTTAATTAATATTATTATTTAGATCCGCTATGTCCTTTAAAGTTACGAGTAGGAGCAAATTCACCTAATTTGTGACCTACCATAAATTCTGTTACATAAACAGGAATAAATTTGTTACCATTGTGAACAGCAAAAGTATGTCCTACAAAGTCTGGAGTGATCGTAGAACGTCTGCTCCATGTTTTTATTACACCTCTTTTGTTGTTACCCTCATTGATTGCTAGTACTTTACCTTCAAGGTTAGCATCTACATAAGGACCTTTTTTGATTGAACGAGCCATATTAGTTTAAGCTATTTTAATCGTAGAAGTGACCATCACTTCACTATTAGAATTAATTATAATTTTTTACCGTTTTTGCGTTGGATAATTAATTTATCCGAACCTTTTTGCTTACGAGTTTTCAACCCTTTAGCATATTTACCCGTACGACTACGTGGATGACCTCCTGAAGATTTACCTTCACCACCACCCATCGGGTGATCTACTGGATTCATCGCTACCCCTCTATTTCTTGGACGAATACCTTTCCAACGATTTCTACCTGCTTTACCCATTGATTGTAAAGCGTGGTCGCTGTTAGATATCGCTCCTACTGTAGCCATACAAGAGCTTAATACTTTTCTTAATTCACCAGAAGGCATTTTAAGAACTGCATATTTTTCTTCTTTATTTGATAATTGTGCGTATGTACCAGCTGAACGAGCGATCGCTCCACCTTGACCCGGTTGAATTTCAATGTTGTGAACCGTAGTACCTAATGGCATATTTTTCAACAACAATGCATTTCCGATTTCTGGTGCTACTGCTGCACCGCTTATTACTTTTGCACCTACTTGTAAACCTTGTGGAGCTAAAATATAACGTTTCTCACCATCAGCATACACTAACAAAGCGATAAATGCGGTACGGTTTGGATCATATTCAATTGATTTAACCGTTGCAGGGATATCAAATTTATTGCGTTTGAAATCGATGATACGGTACATTTTTTTGTTACCGCCACCAATATAGCGCATAGATCTACGACCTTGCACGTTACGACCACCTGTTCCAGAAATTGACTCTAAAAGGGTTTTCTCTGGTACATTTGTTGTGATCTCCGCGTATGCGTTACCGATTCTCCAACGTGTTCCGGCTGTTACCGGGTTATATTTACGTAATGCCATTTTAAAATTCTTTAATCTATATTATTAAGAGAATAAATCTATTGAATCCCCTTGTGCTAAAGTAATTGTTGCTTTTTTATAAGAAGACTTGGTTCCAGTTAATAAACCCGATTTAGTAAAGCGAGTTTTATTTTTTCCTGGTACTACCATCGTGTGGATGTCTACAACTTTTACATTGTAAAATTCTTCAATTGCCTTTTTGATTTCTAATTTGTTAGATCTCTTATCGACAACAAATGTGTAGCGACCGGAAGTCTCCATCTGTGCGTTAACTTTCTCAGTAATCACAGGTCGTATTAATACATCTGCGGGTTTCATGTTTTATCTATTTCGAGTTACGAAAAATTATTTAATTAAGCAGTTTCAAGTTCTTCAGTGAAAAACTTCGCAGCACTTTCAGTGAAAATTAACACGTTTGAATTAGTTACATCGTACGTATTGATATCACTTAAAATAACTGTCTTATTGAAAGCCAAGTTTCTTGCACTTAAGTAGATATTAGTATCATATTCTGGTAATACTAATAAAGACTTACGATTAGCTCCTTGTAATTTATTTAAGATAGAAGCAAATTCTTTAGTTTTAGGAGTCGATAATTTAATATCTTCTACTACTACTACTTTGTTTTCTCTAGCTTTAACAGATAAAGCAGATACTTTTGCTAGATCTTTTACTTTACGGTTTAATTTAAACGCATAATCTCTTGGAGAAGGACCATTGATAGCACCACCACCTTTATACAAAGGATTGCGGATATTACCTTTACGAGATCCACCCGTACCTTTTTGTTTGTGTAATTTCTTAGAAGAACCTTTTACCTCTGCACGAGTTTTGGTTTTCGAAGTACCCAAACGCTTAGCCGCTAAGTATTGCTTAACTGCTAAATAGATCGTATGCGTATTTGGCTCGATATTAAAAATATCTTCAGGTAACTCGATTACGCGACCTGTTTTTTCACCTTTGGTATTTACTATGTCAACTTGCATGACTAAAATTAATTCTGAATTAAAACAATAGAACCATTATGACCTGGAACTGAACCTGTAACTAATATATAGTTTTTGTCCGCGAACACTTTTACTACACGTAGTGCTTTCACTTTCACCTGATCGCCACCCATACGGCCTGCCATACGCATACCTTTGAATACACGACTAGGGTAAGACGAACCACCGATAGAACCTGGAGCGCGTTGACGATCATGTTGACCATGAGACGCCTCACCAACCCCACTAAATCCGTGACGTTTTACCACACCTTGGAAACCTTTACCTTTAGAGATACCAACTACGTTGACTTTTTCTCCTTCAGTGAAAATCTCACAAGTTAGTGACTCCCCTACTTGTTTATCGATTGAACAATTACGTAATTCTTTTACAACAGCTTTTGGTGTTGCGTTTGCTTTTGCGAAGTGATTCAACAAAGCTTTTGGCGTGTTTTTTTCTTTAGCTTCTCCGAAGCCAATTTGTAAAGCATCATATCCGTCGGTATCTACAGATTTTTTTTGCAAAACAACACAAGGACCAGCCTCAATAATGGTTACAGCAGTTTGCTTTCCATTAGGCTCGAATACACTGGTCATTCCGATTTTTTTACCAATTATACCTTTCATTTTATATTATTTAAGCCAAGAGCCTAATAACCTTTGGGAGGGCTTAGGTTTGACTGTTGTCATTCAATTTTTTAAAGAACTCTAAAAACGTAACCTGTTACGCTTTGATTTCTACTTCAACTCCACTTGGTAAATCAAGCTTCGAAAGCGCATCTACTGTTCTAGATGAAGAAGTGTATATATCCAATAGACGCTTGTGCGTGCATAATTGGAATTGTTCACGTGACTTTTTATTTACGTGCGGTGAACGCAATACAGTAAAGATCTTCTTCTCTGTTGGCAACGGGATAGGGCCTGTTACGACCGCTCCTGTGTTGCGCACAGTTTTTACGATTTTTTCTGCTGACTTATCAACCAAGTTATGGTCGTAAGATTTCAACTTTATTCTGATACGCTGTGACATACTTTTAAAAATCTTCTTTTCCCGTAAAATTTGGGACTGCAAAGGTATAATTAACTTTTCAACTAACAAAATATTTTTTAAATTTTTCTAATCTTTTTTTAATTCGACTGCTAAAATTCAAATTTATGGCTTTTATAACGCTTATTATCAATAACTTACAAACAAGCTATTCGTATTTCCCCTTCCAATTATTTTTTAAAAATTGTCGCATTTTTTCTTCCTGTGCATTGTTTCCAGGCTCATAAAAGACGCTACCTTCTAAGCCCTGAGGCATAAATTCCATAGCTACAAAATTGTTTTCAAAGCTATGCGCATACAGATAATCGGCACCATAACCTATGTTCTTCATCAATTTTGTTGGTGCATTACGAAGCGCTAAGGGCACCGGCAAGTCTCCACTCGCTTTTACTTGAGCTAATGCCGCTTCTATAGCCATATACGAGGCATTGCTCTTAGCCGAGCAGGCTAAATATACCGCACATTGCGATAAGATAATGCGACTCTCGGGCCATCCTATCACCGATACCGACTGAAAACAACTCTGTGCCAATAGCAGCGCATTGGGATTGGCATTGCCTATATCTTCACTTGCTAAGATCAACATACGACGCGCAATGAAGGTAGGATCTTCGCCCCCAGCCACCATTCTGGCCAACCAATACACGGCGGCATTAGGATCACTGCCCCGAATACTTTTAATAAAGGCCGAAATAATATCGTAATGCTGCTCGCCCGTTTTATCATACAAAGCCATCTTCTGCTGCACCACATCCATAACCACGGCATTGGTTAATACCACCGGCTCATCTTCAACACTACTCACCACCAACTCTAAAGTATTTAGTAATTTTCTTGCATCGCCACCACTTAATCGAAACAGCGCCTCCCATTCTTGAATACTGGGCGCCTTTGCTTTCAACCAAGCATCTTTTCCCATTGCTTGTTGCACCACTTGTTGTAATTCTTCTTCTTGCAAGACTTCTAAAATATACACCTGACAACGACTCAATAAAGGGCTGATCACTTCAAAGGATGGATTTTCTGTGGTAGCCCCTATAAGGGTTATTAATCCCTTTTCTACAGCAGCTAGCAAACTATCTTGTTGACTTTTATTGAAGCGATGTATCTCATCGATAAACAAAACAACAGCCCCTGCTTGCTGTGCATGTGCAATGCAAGCTCTTATTTCTTTTACCCCACTTTCAATTGCACTTAATGACATGAAGGGCATTTGAAAAGCATCAGCTATCAATCGAGCTAAACTTGTTTTCCCCACTCCTGGCGGTCCCCACAAAATCATAGAATGCACTTGTTTATTACTTACTGCTTTGTAGAGGGGTTGCTGCGCCCCCAATAAATGCCGCTGCCCTACTAGATCGTCAAGGTGTTTGGGACGCATGCGCTCTGCTAAAGGAATAGGGGTAGCTTGATGGAACATTGAATTTATTTTTATTAATTTGCAGAATGATGAAGAAATTATATTTAGTCGTTGGAATTCTATTTTTATTTGCTGCTTGTAAAGCTCAAAAAACAAATGTAACTAAAGAAATAAAACCAAGCAATACCAATAATATTCCTTTAGTAAATTACAAGGAAATTGGAGCACCCTTACCAGAATTTAAAGTGGTGCGCTTAGACGGAACTAAAATAGTAAGAAAAGATGCACAATACGACGGTAATCTTTTTATCATGTTTTTCAATCCAACCTGTGGACACTGTGAAGAGTTTACAGAAACCTTAAAGAAAAACATATTTCTCTTCAAAAAAACAAAAGTAATTATGGTTGCTGGCAGCATGATGCAACCCTACCTGCCCGACTTTATCAAAAAGCATGAATTGAGCAAGTACCCTACCCTCACTATGGGCGTAGATAGCTCAGAGATGATCAACAAAATGTATATGTATCAATCTTTACCTCAATTAAACATCTATGGTAAAGACCGAAAATTAATGAAGTACTTTACCGGCGATATAGCTATTGATAGCATCCGTGCCTATATAAATTAATAGGCCTAATTAAGCACAGCTTGTAAATATTGTTTTAGTTTTCTTACATGACTAAAATAGCCCATCTCCATCTTGATCCAAAAAATACTAAAAATCAATACCCCTAATCCTAAAGTTGTCAGGTAAAAGATTTCAAACTCCTTGGCATCAATTAAATAAAAAGCAGCAGAGCCCAATAATAAAAGTAGAGTGAAAACCAAAACTAAATAAGGGCCGCCAGCATCTTGTGCCCTCAACTCGGCAACCACTTGAATATCTGTTTGCTGATTGGCCTCATTTAATTTTAAATGCATAACGGGTAAAACGCTGCCATCGTCATCACGATTTTCGCGATTGGGAACAATATGAAGCAAATCATCGTCTTCATAAATTTCAAAATCAAAACTGTGTACTGTCGTATGCTTGCCTAACAACCTATGCTTAACGTCTGTTAATCTTGAATTTGATCTTACTTTATACTTTCTTGAAAATAGCATAATTACAAATTTTAATAGGTTAACAATAAATTTCTGTAAGAAAATTACGGAAATAGCTTGTAATTATGCGCTTGAATGACACTTTTTTTTAGAACAACTTATCAACAAAAATATAACTACTTGTTTATGAGTTGATAGTAGCGTTCAACCATTTTTTGATAATGGGGTTTAAGTTCTGCGGGCACCGTTTTATACCATTCCATAAAGGCTTTTTGTTGCAAAAGCATTTGGGATAAAGCACTAGGCATAGCGGTGGGTTTGTCTTCTCCTGCCGATGCGGCACGGCTATCATCTTGCTCTTGTTCGCGCAAGGCTTTTTGCGCTTCTAATAAACGTGTTTCAATAGTTTTTTGTCTTTGTAAGAGTTGAGCAGCACTTTTTCGATTCACTAAATCAGTTTCATTTTTATCCATCTCCTCCATGATAGCTTTCAGCTCTTTACTCATATTCATTCCTTTGGCTTGCAATTGCGCATTGATTGCTGCCAATTGTCTACGAATAGCTGCTTGCTGTTGCGCGAGTCGTGCAATATTTTCTGCATTACCTTCACCACTATTTCCTTCTTCGCCCGACTGGCCACCCTCTTTTTTACCTGCTTGTTTTCCTTGCTGATCGCCTTCTTTATTGCCCTCTTTATTGCCTTGTTTATCGCCAGACTGCTTACCGTCTTTTCCTTCTGCCTTACCCAATTGTCCGCCTAATTGCCCTTGCTTAGAAATGATATCCTGCAATTGTTGTCCGGCTCCTGGCTTAGGTTTCTTCCCTCCCGGTTTATTGCAAGATCCTTTGCCCGATTTTTGTTGTTGATTTTTTTGTTGCACCAAATTCATAAGCATTTCATTGAGCATTAATGCCAAATTATTGGTATGCGTCATAGCATATTGTTGCTGCGTCAAGGCCACACTTACTACCCGAGCTTCTAGTTGCTGAATAGCCGATTGCAAACTACGGGTGAGGGCATTAGTTTCTTTATTAATTGTTGGAGCTAATTTATACAAGCGTTTGCTTAAGGAATACAAACTATCTTTTATCAATACACTCTGATTTTGCAATTTCTTTTGCTGTTGCACTAAGCTTATATACGCCGCACTTGTTGGATTAGTTTCAGCCACAAGGCTCATCAATTTTTCTTGATCAAAAGACAAGCGAATTAAATTTGTTAGTAATTGCCTTACCGATTTAATATCCATATCCACTTGCTCCATATCCATTGCATCCGATTGCTCTTGCATCATAGCAGCCATCTCTTCCAAATTTTTCTTAGCCTCATTTTCTTGTTCACCGGCGCCTTGTTGGTCTTTTTTATCAAGGGCTTGTTTTGCTTTTTGCATAGCCTCTTTTGCATCTGCAGCTTTTTCAGCAGCTTTATTCAAGGCGGCTTTTTCGCCTGGATCTTGCGCTTCTTTTTTTAAGGAATCGAAACTATTTTGCATTAATGCCGCTAACTTTTTTTCTAGGGCTGCTTGCTGTTTTGCTAGTTCCTCTGAGGATTGCTGCTTTGCATCGGTTTGTTGTTTTAGCGCCTCTTGCTCTTTTGCTAAGGCATCTATTTTCTTAGCCATTTGCTCCAATCCTATTTGATGTTCTAACTGCTTCATGAGGGCTTGCAAGCGCTGCATATCCATGGAGAATAACTTGTTGTCTTGTTCTAATTCTTTTACTTGATCGGGCGTGATGGGATTGTTTTTTTGTTGCATTAAGTCTTGCAACTTTTGCATTTGCTTTTCTAATTCTTTTTGCAACGCATCCTTTAATTGCTTTTGCAAATCAGCTTGTTTTTCTTGCAAGTCTTCACTATAATTGTTTTGTTTCAACTGCTCCAACTGCTCTTCCATAGCCTGTTTCATCTGATCAACTTTTACTTTTAGTTGCTCTTGCTTGGTCGTCAATTCTTGTAGGCTCTTTTGTTGCTCCCAACTGTTTGCATCGCCTTGCTGCGACAAATTATTACTGAGCGACTTCAATTCCTGTTGCATTTGCTTGCTTTGCTGCGCAGCACCTTGAGCCGTGCGTTGCAGTTGATCATTACTTTGGTTGATAGCAGCATCTAAGCCTTCCTTGGTTAGCTGCGCAAACTGCAGGATAGCACTCTTCGTGCATTTACTTCCGTGGATACCATCATTATCCCAAACCTCGAAATAATATTGCAAGCGATCGCCTAGCACTAAGGGAATGCTGGATTTATCGAAATAATAATCAAACTCATAAACGGCCGATTTGGGCGCAGCTATTGCTTTGCTGATTATTTTTTTCACGCGCTTATCAGCTCCTAAAATTTGTATAATAAATTTTACATTGGCCACTTTATAGTCATCCGAAACCACCCCGTGCAACAACATTTTATCAGCCGAAAAGGTATCGCTTGTTTTCTGAACTTGTATTTGAGGAAACTGATCTTTTATTACATCTAATTGATACTGCAAGGTGTCCTTATTCCCTTTATGTTTGTTTTGCAGCAATATGGAAAGTGCTTGCGAGTTAGTAGCTGTTTTATTAATATGATAATGTTGCGTAGCACTTTTATATACAAGCGCTTGCTCTGAAGTCCATTGCCACCAAACGGAGGAAGCGGCTTGCACATCAAAATCATATTTTAAGCGTGTACCTTCTGGCACTTGCAAATCGCTCCAAGTGCTGCGCTGCTCATCTGACTTGCCAAGGTAATTTGGATATTGAAGCTGTAATTTTAAATTTTTTATATTAGAAAGCGGGATTACTTGGAGCTGATAATTATTCGTTTCGTACCCGGCCGCTAAAATGGAAAAAGATATGGACGAAGTACAATTTTTGAAAACATAGGTAAAACTATCTACGCCTTTTTTTTGCATAGGCAATTGCTCATCGCCAATGAGCAATACTGCTTCATCGGGCAATACGCTGCCAGTAGCAATAGCGATTAAGGTAAAGGATTCGTTTTCTATAACCTCTAAATTATTGGGAACGAAATAAAAGCTAAAGGGTGCCGGCTTCTTAAACGTTACCGTTGGGTGCAGTAATCTACGACCGCTTTCTTTGTACCATTGCGGTGCAAAGAAAGCAATCAATAATGCTATGCCTACAAGCACCAACAAGTACTTTGTTCGCTTCTTCGTAATGCTTACATTAATAGCTTTGGTGATAGGAAAAACACTCAACTGCTGCGATTTCTGCTCTATACTAGCTGCTAATAAAGCACTGCTGGTAGTGGCATGATCTAGTTGTTGTAATTGTAAAACATTAAGGAGTTTATCATCAATTTCTGGGAAGTGCTTTCCAATAATAAGCGCCGCATCTTCATATTGTAAGCGCTTACCTAATTTAAATAAGGCTAATAAGGGACGAATAATCCATTGCACTAGAATAAAGCAATTGAGCCCTAAAAATAAACACCAAAATAGTAAGCGGATAAGGGACGAAAAGTATAAATAATATTCACCAACACTTATCAAAACCACAAAGAGCAAACAGCTTATTAATAAACTTACCACACCTCTGCTTAATAGATTGCTATAGTACTTTCTAATAAACTGGTCTAATTTTTCTATCAATAAATCGTATGGCCTCATAATAAGTGGATAACATCTGTGCGTTGAAATTGCAATTTAATATAAAAGCATTGGAGTAACAACGTATATTTGCGAATTAAACGCCCCTATTAAGCCAAGCTATTGGTCTATCGCTCCTATGCTGCAAATATATCCTCAACAAGCTATTACTACCATCGAATTTGATAAAATCAAATCCTTATTAGCTGCACATTGCAAAACCGATGCAGGTAAAGAACGCGTAGCTGCTATACAATGGCAAAGCCAACGAAGCTTGATCGAAAAAAATTTGTTGCAAACCCTCGACTATAAGCATATCCTATCAAGTGGAGATAGCATTCCCAATGATTTTACCAAGAACATTAAAAAGGAATTAAAATTATTAGGCATCCCCAATGCCGCCTTAAGTATTGAACAACTCATTGCTATTTGGGAATTGACCTTGTGTATTCGATCTATTTTAAATTGGTTCGAAAAAAATAAAGGTTTGTTTAAAAACCTTGCTCAACTCATCGAAAAAATAAATTTTGAAAAAGAAATACCTACTATTCTTAGTGAAGTTATAGACCTTAAAGGTTTTATTAAAGATACCGCTTCTAAGGAATTATTACAGATTAGAACGCAGTTGGCAAAGCATCGCAATGATTTACGAAAAGTTTTTGAAACCATCATTCGCAAGCTCAACAAACAAGGCTATTTGGCCGATATCTCCGAAGGTTTTCTGAATGGCAGACGCACGGTGGCTATTTTTGCTGAGCACAAACGTATTGTAAAAGGTATTTTGCATGGCGAAAGCGACTCGGGTAAAATCGTTTTCATTGAACCCGAAGAAACCATCGAACTCAACAACATTATTAGCTCGTATGAACGAGCAGAACAAAGAGAGCTCTATAAAATTTTATTAGAAACCACGCAAGCTATTGCACCTTATCAAATACCCTTGCAATTTTATTTTCAGCTCATTGGTATTTTAGATTTTATTCGTGCCAAAGCCCTCTTTGCACTAGATTATAAAGGCGTAATGCCGCAATTGAGTCAGCATCCGCAAGTGCAGGTTATCAATGCCTATCACCCTTTATTATATTTACAAAATAAAGCACAACAAAAAACAACCTACCCCATTACGCTTTCTTTACAAAAAGAACAGCGCATACTCATCATCAGTGGACCCAATGCAGGTGGCAAAACCGTAACCATGAAAACCATTGGCCTCTTACAACTAATGTTGCAATGCGGTCTGCTCGTTCCGGTCGACGACCGTTCTGAAATGGGCATTTTCCAACAGCTTATGATTCATATCGGCGACACACAAAGTATAGAGCAAGAGCTCAGCACCTACAGTGCGCACTTAAAAGACATGAAGTATTTTGTTGATTTTGCCAATGGTAAAACCTTGTTTTTAATTGATGAATTGGGTAGCGGCTCCGACCCCAATATGGGCGGTGCTTTTGCCGAAGCCTTTATTGAAACCTTAGCGCAGCGCAAATCCATTGGCATCGTTACCACGCATTACTTAAATTTGAAAGTAATGGCCGGCAAAATTAAAGGCATCGTAAATGGTGGCATGGCCTTCGATGAAGAAAAATTAGAACCTTTATATCAATTAGTAATTGGCAAACCCGGAAGCTCCTACACTTTTGAAATTGCCAAGCGAAGTGGATTGCCCGAAGCTATTATAGAACGAGCAAAACAATTGACCGATCGCAATCATTTTAAATTAGATCAATTGCTGCACCAAACAGAAGTACAAAATCACAAACTGAGTTCCAATAATAAAGTGCTAAATGCATTGATTGAAAAAAACAAACAATTACAATTACAGTATGAAGCGCTTGCCGATAAAGAGAAATTTAAGCAACAGAAAGAAACCATAAAGCTGCAGAATGAAATAAAAAAAGAAGAGCTCGATTATTTGCGCGATATGGAACGCAAGTTCAAGCAAATCATTCAAGAGTGGAAACGAAGCGAAAATAAACAAGAAGTTATCCAATCGGCCGAGCAATTGCTCTTTAAAAAGAAACAACTGCAAGCCAATGCCGCTATGGCCAATAAGGCCGATAAGCGTTTTGAAACTGTTGGCGGCATTCCCAAGTTGGGCGATTTGATGCGCAACAAACTCAATCATCAAATTGGCACCCTAGTGGAATTGAAAGATAAAAAACACCTCAT
>CAMBYG010000047.1 GCA_945872085.1 Chitinophaga pinensis
GCTGTATCTGCATTGTTAAGTCTAAACCCTTGCAATACGGTTACTTTGATTGTGTCATATGCAGCACAACGATTTTGTCCGTTAGGTGTAATTTTTATAATATAGGTAGTATCCTTAGTAGGTGTACAAATTGGCGTAGCCAAAGTATCATTATTTAAGAAGTTACCCGGGAACCATTTTATGGAATAAACATTTCCAGGCAATGATTGCAAATTAACATTCATTAACACCGAGTTATTAATACAAGTAGTTATATCTGGACCAGCGCTGAACACCGGCAAAGGCGCTACGCTTATGGTTACCGTATCTTTGTACCGGTTACAAACCGCTTGCAAATTAGAGGTGGCTATGTATTGCGTAGTCATTGTTGGGTTTGCAAAAGGCGCATTACAATTAGAACAAGTTAGTGTTGTTAATGGTGAGCCCCCAGGTATTACCGACCAGGTAAATTGGGTACCACCCGTCACTTTTAATGGCACCGTTTCTCCCGCACAAATGGAGGTGTCTTTTTGAATATTTGTGATTGGCCAAATATAAAATGGTACAACGAAAGTTTGTAAAATTGGAATTCCGGGAGGATTGCAGGTCGAGTCTTTTACGGTAAATGTCAATACCCTTAAACCGGTATCTGCTGGTGATGGACTCCAGTTGAAACAAACCCTTACAGAATCGGTAAAATGATTTGTTAGCGAAACTGTAGAGCCAATAGCTGATTGTGCATTATTGGAAGTTACAACCAAAACTGCAGCAGTATCTGAAGATTTAGCATTAAAACAAAAACTTATGGGCTGTCCGGCACAACCCTCTACTCTATTGTTATTCCAGCCTCCACCTATAATTGTACTCGTATCTAAATTTAATGTAGGCGTTGGCACAGTACATGGCTTAACAATAACCTGAATGTCCCGCATTACAGTACCAATCAAATTCCCATTTCTGTATTCTTTAACCAATACGGTGATTACTGCAAATTGCTGAATGTCTGGCGTAAAGGTAATTTGCCCATTTAATGCATTGATATTAAAAGTATTATTGGTGCTAAACGGATTATTCGTTAAGTTGAATAATGACGTGTTAGAAAATTGAATATTCGTTGGAGTTGTATAGGGACAAGAAATATTACCCGTTCTTGGTTGAATAATGGAAAACGAAAGTGAATCATTATTGACATCCAAAGCTCCGTTATTGTAATTGTATGGATTATTTACACACACATAAGGAACAGGTTTTACAGAGAAAAACGGAGATGAATTACCTTGCGCATAGTTGTTATCTAAAGTTGCTTCTACATACAAGGTTTGTGTACCAGGATTAGTTAAATTAGTAATGGCATTATTTCTGGCATTTACACCCGTATAAAATCTCCAAAAATTACATCTAGAAGGCAACGTGTAGTTGGCTTCATAAACCCATTCTCTATAACCAGGGAAAGTACCACCATTACAAGTGCTCGGATAACCCGGACAGCCCGTACTTACTTCTTGACCATTACCACCAGGTACGGTTGTAGATTTAGGTAAGGTAATGGTAGTACAAAAGCCCGTACAACTGTTTACACATACTACAGAAACAGATGGAGGTTCAGTTGCTGCACCGCCACAATCGCGATAAAATTTGAAAATAATTTTATAAGTAGAATCGGAAACCCAAGAATATAATAATTCACCTCCAGCAGCATGGGTAGCTGATGCTTTATGAGAAGTACTCAATAAAGAAGCGATTACTAAAATAAAAACTAAAAGTAATTTTTTGGTCATGTAATTGGTTTTACAATAAAATATTTAGAATGAATAGCATAGCACTATTCAAAATACTTATTTTAAAAGTTAAATATAGCAGTTTTTTTTCTAAAAAGAAAGACAATCCGGCAATAAATTTAGTTGGGAATATTACCAGTTTTTATCCACAAAGGCTTGAGCTTTGTGCATATCAAGGGCTAACATACACTGAAAGTGCTTTTTAGGGCATTGCGCGTAGCCCATTTTACTACAAGGATGACAATGTAAGTCCTTGTTTTCCAATATGATAAGCTTACTACTTTGTCGTTCTTGCACATTGTTGTAATCAAAGTAAGGATACATACCCATTTCAGGGCTCGTATTGCCCCATAAAGATACAATGGGTTTTTGATAGGCTGCAGCCACATGCATAAGACCGGTATCATTACTCACTACTACCCTAGCCTTGGATATTAAGTATGCCGATTCGTTTAAGGAAAATTTACCACAGGCGTTATATACCCTCACCGGAAATTCTTGGGCAATCTGCTCGCCCAAAGACCTATCTTCTGCTCCACCTAATAAAATGATTGGATAATTGGACAAAGCACAAAATTCGATCCATTTAGATGCAGGCAATTGCTTAGTTGCATAAGAGCCCCCTATAACACAAGCCACATAACCTGCCCAATGGCTCATAGGAATATCAGCATTTTCTAATTCTTGTTGCTTGGCAATAAAATAATCTAAACCTTTACCATCATTCTTTACACCTATACTTTCAATGGCTTCAAAATAACGATCTACAATGCTTTTATCCGGCATCATATTTATTTTCAAATTAACTAAAAGCCATTTTCTTAAATTCAATTTCTGAAAACTCAAGGACTTAACTTTCAGCGCCTTTTTTACTTTTAAACTTCTAATATTTTTATGCAAATCAATAACTAAATCAAATTGGGCTGCTTTTAAAGCTGGAATAATTTCATCTATGTTATCTTCAAAGTAATGACAATGATTGATATAAGGATTATTGGCTATTACAGATCTATATGCTGCTTTCGTAATAAAATGAAGCTCCACATTGGGCAATTGCTGTTTTATACAACGAATAATTGGCGTTGTTAAAACAAGATCTCCAATGGAAGAAAATCGGATAAGTAGTATCTTCATTTTTAAGGAACGATTATTTCACAAAATAATTTCTCATCATTAGTTCCTAAAATACGCTGTGCATGATGACTCAACAATACCACACTTTGTAAGTAATTTTTATTTACTGGAATGGCAGCTAATATTTTAGCATAAACAAATTTATGATTACTAGGATTGGTAATTTTTATGATTGCTCCCTTTGCACCTAAATTACAAAATGCATAAAGCAACATATTTTTGGGCGACATACCCATGTCTATAAAAGCAACCGTACCTGTAGTTGATTGTACCGCTTCTGAACGTAACAGATTATAGGCATACAAACTATCTAAACCTGCTTTATTAATGGCACTGAGCGAATCAGAAACAAAATTGTTTCTTTTCAAATAGGTAGTGTCCAACTTTGGTATAAGCATTGTTGTTGGTTGGTTTGCTTTTTTCTTTTTTTCTACATTCCTATCTTGAGCTGCTACAAAACCAGTCAAAAAAAATAATAAAGTAATTGCTGCTAACTGTTTCATTTTTTAATTCATTTTTGCATGAACACCTGTATAGTTATGCGGTGTAATTTTTTTCAATTCTTTTTTTACACTTGCTTTCACTGCTAAGTTATCTATAAAGGCATGTATACTTGCTTTAGTAATTCCATTTTTTCCTCTAGTTAATGCTTTCAATGCTTCATAGGGTTGCGGATACTGCTCTCTTCTCAATACCGTTTGTATTGCTTCGGCAACCACTGCCCAATTTGCTTCTAAATCATCTTTGATTTTAATATCGTTTAATACTAATTTGTTTAATCCTTTAGTTAACGAATTCAAACCAATGAAGGCATGTGCCAAAGGCACTCCAACATTGCGTAATACGGTGCTATCTGTTAAATCTCTTTGCAATCTACTGATCGGTAATTTAGCACTAAAATGCTCATACAGCGCACTTGCAATACCAAAATTTCCTTCTGCATTTTCAAAGTCAATTGGATTTACTTTATGCGGCATTGCCGATGAACCCACTTCTCCAGCTTTTACTTTTTGTTTGAAGTAATCCATAGAAATATAAGTCCACACATCTCTACTAAAATCAATTAAAATCGTATTGATTCTTTTCAATGCATCAAACTGTGCTGACAAATTATCATAATGCTCAATTTGTGTGGTAAACTGCATGCGCTCTAAACCTAATTTTTTAGTTACAAACTCATTACCAAATTTAATCCAATCGATATGAGGAAATGCAACATGATGCGCATTGAAATTGCCGGTAGCACCTCCAAATTTAGCCGCATAAGGCACTTGACCTAATAAATTAATTTGACCACGTAAGCGCTCAACAAATACAAACCACTCTTTTCCTAAATTAGTTGGAGAAGCCGACTGACCATGAGTTCTAGCGAGCATAGGAATAGTATTCCAAGTTTGTGCCTGCTGCTTCAACAACAACACTACATTTTCTAAACTAGGTAAAAACACAAATTCTAATGCTTCTTTCCAAAGCAATGGGATGGCTGTATTATTAATATCTTGTGAAGTCAATCCAAAATGCACCCACTCTTTACAAGCTTCTGCACCTAGGGCATCTAATTGCTCTTTGATATAATATTCAACTGCTTTTACATCATGATTAGTAACGCGTTCAATCGTTTTTATTTGCTGCGCAGCTGCTTCATCAAATTGTAAATAAATAGCTCTTAACTGAGCTGCTTTAATATGCCTTGGTAATTGATATATTTTTTTCTCTGCAAGAAAAAGCAAATATTCAATTTCTACTTGTACTCGATATTTAATTAGGCCAAATTCTGAAAAATAAGGCGCCAATGATTGTGCTTGATTTCTATAGCGTCCGTCGATTGGACTGATTGCTGAAAGTGAATTTAATTCCATAGGTACAAAGATAAGAAAGGACTGTGATAGTATTTATTATTTATCGAATCGAGGATGAAATTTTTGCATCGTATCTCGTAAATAGGCTCTGTCGAGGTGTGTATAAATTTCGGTAGTGGTAATACTGACGTGCCCAAGCATTTCTTGAACAGCTCTCAAATCTGCCCCGCGCTCAATCAAATGGGTTGCAAATGAATGGCGGAGAGTGTGAGGATGAATATTCTTTTTTATACCACTAGCTGCAACTAATTTTTTTAAAATTAGAAATACCATTACCCTCGATAAGGCACTTCCTCTATTGCTAATAAAAAGTACATCTTCATTGCCCATTTGTATCGTTTGATGCACGCGAACCTGGTCTTTATATAGTTTTATCTGTTTGCTTGCAGCAGCCCCTAGAGGCACTAATCGTTCTTTATTTCCCTTTCCTATTACTTTTATAAAACCGGCATCTAAAAACAGATTTGATATTTGAATACTTATCAATTCACTTACCCTAAGTCCGCAGCTATAAAGTGTTTCAAGCATAGCTAAATTTCGCTGACCTTCGGGCTTGCTTCGATCAATGACAGATAATAACAAATCAATTTCTTCAATACTTAAAAAACTAGGTAATTTACGCGTCAATTTAGGAGCTTCTAATAATTGAGTTGGATTTTCTAAAATCAATCCCTCCACCTCTGCATACTGAAAAAAAGATTTTAGTCCGCTTACAATTCTTGCTTGCGAACCAACTGCTAGGTGCAATTCATGCAAGTAGCTTATAAATTCTTTTAAATGACTTAATCGAATTTGATCTACATTAAGATCAGGATATTGTATGGATAAAAACTGTTCTAGTAATTGAACATCATGCAAATAAGCGTCTATGCTATTTTCCGACAAAGAGCGCTCTAATTGTAAATAGGCTTTGTAGCCCGTAAAAAAACCTTTTTGCATGATTCTGTTGCAGCGCGTATATTTCTGTCAAATTTAATTTAATTTTGATGAAATAAAGAAGCCCATGCACAAAATAGCCATTATCAACGGACCCAATTTAAACCTACTAGGAAGTAGAGAACCAGAAATTTACGGCACGGTCACTTTTGAAGCCTATTTTGCGCATTTGCAAGAACACTATCCAAATGTTGAGTTTTTTTATTTTCAGTCTAATATAGAAGGCGAAATCATTAATCATCTTCAAGCATGCAATCAGAATGTTGATGGCATCTTATTAAACGCCGCTGGATATACGCATACGAGTATTGCAATTGCCGATACCATAAAAGCTATAAATACACCGGTTATAGAAATTCACATCAGTAATGTATTGGCTAGAGAAGATTTTCGCAAAACATCCTTTATCGCAAGTGCTTGCATAGGAAGCATATCTGGCCTTGGATTGGAAGGTTATGCGCTTGGCGTTTCTTATTTACTCACTAAAACGAAAGCCTCTTAAGAAGGCAACTGTTTCCATTCGTTTCTTTCCTTCTAACTGCAACTCATCGATGTACAACCAAGCATCTTTGCAGGCAAAACGAATATAGCTTTTAGCATCGGTCTGCAGGGTACCTATAGCTACTGATGGCAATTCATTTACACTATGCGATTGAAATACTTTTAATTGTTTTTGTTCTAAATAGGTATAGGCTGTAGGAAAAGGCGCTAAGCCTCTAATAAAATTAACAAGCGCTGCTGCCGAATTATTAAAATCTAATTGCAAATTTTCTTTAAATAATTTCGGAGCATGCTTAAGGGTAGTTTCATCAATAGCATCTTGAGGCACTTCTTGTAAAGTACCGGCTTCTAATTGTCGTAAAGTAGTCACCAACAGTTCTGCACCAAGAAGCATTAATCGTTGGTATACGGTACTAAAATTATCTTCTTTAAAAATGGGTGTTTTAGATTGCAATAGAATATTTCCTGTATCAATTTGGTGTTTTAATCGAAAGGTGGTCACGCCCGTTTCTGTTTCGCCATTCATAATAGCCCAGTTGATTGGTGCCGCACCTCGATATTGAGGCAGTAGTGATCCATGAACATTAATTGTGCCATTTATAGGCATATTCCAAACTACTTCAGGCAACATTCTAAACGCTACCACTATATGCACATCGGCTGCTAAATCTTGAAGCGTAGCTATAAATTGTGGGTCTTTCAATTTTTCAGGTTGTAAAACTTTAAGCTGATGTGCTACTGCATATTGCTTCACTGCAGATGCCTGCAATTGCATGCCTCTGCCAGCTGGCTTATCCGGTGCTGTAACTACGGCTAAAACATCAAACCCATTTTGCACTAATGCATCCAAAGAAGCTACAGCAAAATCGGGCGTACCAAAAAATACCACTTTCAAACCCATGTCCTTTCAAATTTTGCTACAAAGATTTGATATTTATTTCAATATCACAATTATATCTAGCATTAAACTTTTAAGTAGCTTTAAGGTCTATAGAAGTAGATAACTACTATGCAAGAACAATCGGAATGGTCGGATGAGCAACTATTGCTTTTATTTAAAGACCCGAAGCAACAAGAGCAAGCCTTTACACACTTGGTAAACAAATACCAAGAACGCTTGTATTGGCATATTAGACGCATGGTGGTAGCTCACCACGATACCGATGATATTTTGCAAGAAGTATTTATAAAAGCATGGCGACATTTAGAAGGTTTTAGAGGAGATGCTAGTTTATTTACATGGCTCTATCGAATTGCCACCAATGTAACATTAACATATATAGCTTCTGCCAAACGAAAAGCGCATAGTAGCTTTGATGCCCATAGCAGCTATTTCGAGCAAAAACTAATAGCAGAAAAGGGGTATGACAGCAATAAAATTGAGTGGAAATTGCAAAAAGCGCTGCAAGCCCTTCCAGAAAAACAAAAAATTGTTTTTAATCTACGCTATTACGATGAACTACCCTATCATGAAATGGCGGCCATATTAGAAACGAGTGAAGGAGCATTAAAAGCATCCTATCATCATGCAGTAAAAAAAATTACCGCTTCTTTGAAAGAAGATTAAACGAATAGAAAATTAATAAGTCAAAGAAACAGATGCAAGAACACAATAACTACGAAACTTTATTAGGGAAAGCCCAAAGCAGTGACATAAAAACACTGTTGCAAGAGCCAGCTGCCTATTTTGAATCGAATGCATCAAAAATAATGGCTTTGACAAAAGCAGAAGCCCCTTTTAAAGAAACTAAAGATGCCCCATATGAGGTACCTGCAAACTATTTTAATACTAATCGATTAATACCTACAAAGAAAAAAACGATAGTTTTGCATTGGAAAACTTTAAAATGGGTTGCCGCTGCCAGTATTGTATTTTTTATTGGTATACAATTTTTCAATAAGCAAACAAACAAAACCAATATTGACCTTTCAACCATATCTAATGAAGAAATGGCTCTTTATTTACAAGAACACGAATGGGAGCATCAATCGGAACTACTAGAAGCTCCAAGCCTAGAAAAAATTTCGGAAACAACACTTGATGAACTTTTAAATGAACAATTAAATACGCTATAAATTAATACACCATGAAAAAACTACTCTTTTTAGCCTTAAGCATCTGTAGCTTATCCGCTTTTGCTCAACAAGGGCGTATGCAAGAAAAATTAGAAAAAGTAAACAATTTAAAAATTGCTTACCTCACTAAAGAATTAGAACTAAGCTCGTCGCAAGCAGAAAAATTTTGGCCAGTTTATAATAACTATGAAAAGGAATTAATGCAAACCCGAAAATCCTTTAAACAAAAGCATATGAATGATCGCATGGATGGATTGAGCGATAAAGAATCGAAGGATTTGTTAGATGATCAAATAGCTATGGAAACAGCTGTAATTGCTATTCGCAAAAATTATAGAAACGAATTTTTGAAAGTTTTATCTCCGCAGCAGTTAGTAACTTTAATGGAAGCCGAGAAGCGCTTCAATCAAATGCTGAAAGACAAAATGAGAGCGCGCAGAGAAGACAGAGCGCCAAGAGATAAAAATAGATTTTAATAAAAAAATGAAAAACAGTAAAAATGCCAACCCTTATAAATAAGCGGTTGGCATTTTTACATCATGATAAAATAAAAATAGCCAATGCTCTAATCTTCCTTGTTCGGCAAATTGAGCACGCAGTTCCATTGCCTTTTTACCATTGGTATCATATTTAGCAACGTACTTCATAATCATCTGTTTGTGTTGAGGTGCTTCATCACCACCATAGCATATAATATCTTCTGCATCTTTTATCCAAAAAACAATGTGTTGTAAAGAATGTGCTCCCGTATGTTTGAAGAAAATATAATCATCAATACTACCCTCATCGCCTGCTAACCACTGTATTTGATCGGAACTTAACCAATCTGCGTATAACTCATTTTGATAAGATGGCGCCCCTTTTTCTAATGCATAAGCGGCCTCTGGTCCATAGATATAATATTGCGCATTGGGAAACATGGCACTCGTAGTGCCATCTGCATGTTTTCTTAAAATACCACCGGCGTGATCTTTATGCAAATGCGTCAAAAGCACTTTCGTTACTTCACCAGCGCCAAAACCATGTTTAGCTAAATTCTCATGAATTTGCGGTATACCCGCAATCGTATTATACCCTAATCCGGTATCTAATAAAATCACATCTCTATCGGTAACTACCAAAAAGGGTTGGATTTCTACCAACAAAGAACCCGTTGGTCGATCTGTTAAAATATCGGAGTCGATATTGAAGGGTACAAATTCTTTATCATGCCCAATTGTAAAAACACCTTCTGAGAGCGGAAAAACTTTTGCCATTGCTTATCGAATTAAAACTTGTCTATCGGCATCTAAACGCAACAATATAAATATTAAGACACTAAAAGAAAGCAAGGAAGAACCGCCATAACTTAGAAAAGGCAAGGTGATACCAATAACAGGAGCGAGCCCTATAGTCATAGAAATATTGATAGCAAAATGGAAAAATAATATAGCGGCCACTCCATATGCATAGATTCGGGAAAAAGCAGAGCGTTGTCGCTCTCCAATGACGATAATGCGAAGCATCAAGTATATATACAAACCAATGAGCCCAAGACTGCCTACAAATCCAAATTGCTCCCCTATAGCACAAAAAATAAAATCGGTATGTTGCTCCGGCACAAAATCATTTTTTGTTTGCGTACCGTTTAGAAATCCCTTTCCCCAAAAGCCGCCCGAGCCAATAGCAATTTTAGATTGCGTTACGTTATAATCGGAAGCATTCCCTTTTTTAGAACTATGTCCGTCCTCCGTATCTTTTCTATATTTATCGGGCACTTCTTGTCCTAGCATAGAATAAATACGATCGATCTGATATCCTTGCAAGACCTTTTTAAAAGTAATTGGCACTATAAATTGAGAAAATAAAATACATACGGCCCATATACCAATTAATAATCCACGTGCTGTAACATTTCTTTTTATATCGCGCCAAGACAAATAAGCAACGAGGGCTGCCAAGAGCGTAAGCACTATAAACATGGCCAAACTACTCAGTAAAAGTGTAGTAATGGTTAATACAATTAGAGACAATCCTATAGCTAATATTGAAATTGGTAAGCCTTCTCTATACATCACCAAGAAAAAAGAAAAATACACTAAAGCTAATCCTGTTTCTTTTTGAAGAATGATAAGAATTGCTGGAAATAAAGCTAAGCCAATTCCTATCATTCTATATTTCCAGGTATTAAAATTGGTTTCGGGAGAAGATAAAAATTTAGCTAAAGCTAAGGCTGTAAAAATCTTACATACCTCACCGGGTTGAAATGCAAAACTGCCAATTTCCAGCCATGAATGCGACCCCTTTACATCTTTACCTATAAAAATTGTGAGCACGAGCAAGGTCAATCCAAGTGCATAACCTAAATATGCAAAGGAAGCAAAAAACTTACTTTCTGTAAATAAAATAAGCATTCCAACAAACAATGACACCCCTAGCCAAATAGCCTGCTTCATGTGACTTTTTTTCATTAAAAAAATACTCACATCAGTAGTTCTATATTCTACAGAAAATACAGCACTCATGCCTATCAAAACTAATAGTAAATACACAAACAATAGTTTGGTATCAATACGTTGAAAAAGAGAATTATTAGTGTTTTGCATGCGTTATAATTAATGTAAGCCTGTTTTTTTACTCGTTTCTAATAGCGTCTTGAAAGTGCTTCTTTCTTTTAATAAGCCATTTTTAAGCGCTTGTTTTTTATCCCAAATGGCTCTGTCTTTTTTACGGCGAGCAGAATCGATAAGGTAGGTATAAGAACTGATTAATTTGGCATTAAACATATTAGCTTCTATTCCTTTTCTGTTGGAGGCGATGGTGTCTTTTAGGTATTGTTCAATCATTAAGCTCGCTATTGGACCAGCCCAGGTTGCTCCAAATCCTGAATTTTCTACAATTACTGCAATAGCAATTTTAGGATTTACGCGTGGCGCAAAAGCAACAAACATGGAGTGATTTTTCATTTTCATAGCTACTCCATTCACAACAGCTTTATTTTCTACAGTACCCGTTTTAGCACAAATTTCTAGTCCTGGTATACGCGCTATCATACCCGTACCCTTATCTACCACATCCATCATACCATAGACTACGGTAGAGAAAGTAGAATCGCTGATATGGGTAACTTGATGTTTTTCTAAATAAGGTTTTAATTTATCTACGCGTTGTATATTGCCTATGGCTTTCACAAAGTGGGGTGTATAATAAAATCCGTGATTGGCTACAATGCACATGGCATTAGCTAGTTGAAGCGGAGTAAGGGCTACCTCACCTTGACCCATGCCCAAAAACACATTGGTACAAGAGTTCCAGGAGCCATTATACATATCATTATAATCTTTAGTATCAAACAAGGTACCACTTCCTTCATAAGGGATATCTATACCTGTAGCATGGCCCAAGCCAAAAGAGCTCATGTATTCATACCATTTATGCAAGCCTACTTTTACATCACCCCATTTGCGCGCATCTACCGATAAACGGTATAAATGACAGAAGTAAGCATTACAAGAATTGGCTAAAGCTAATCGAAGATTAGCGGCATGGCCTGCGCCTTCGTGCGTACAACCAATTTTGCGACCACAAGCATAATAACCACCACTACAAGGATAACCAAAACTAGGCGTAACCACACCCATATCTAAGGCCACCAATGCCGTGAGGGGCTTCATGGTAGATCCCGGATTATACGTTGCTTTAATTGCCCTATTAAACATGGGCAAGGTGGCGTCTGATTGTAATTTGGCAAAATTTCGTGCTCTATTCGATCCTCGTAATAAATTAGGATCGTAAGTAGGACTACTAATCATGGCTAAAATGCCCCCTGTAGAAGGATCTATAGCCACTACGCTACCCAATTTATTAGCCATTAATTGCTCCCCATATTTTTGAAGTGCTGCATCTAAGTATAATTGCAACGATTTCCCACCAACTGCTGGCGTATCTAATTCTCCATTTTTATACGGTCCTGTAGGTCTATTAAATTTATCTCGTTCTATAAAATAAACCCCTCTTTGTCCGCGCAATTCCTCTTCATAAAATTGCTCCAAACCGGTCATACCTAAATAATCGCCTTGGTGGTAACTGGAATAACGATCTTTTTTTAACATCGCCGGCGATACCTCACCAATATAACCTAGTAAGGCGCCGCCTACCGAATCTGGATAGGTACGAATAGAGCGCTCTACCAATTCAAAGCCATTAAATTGGTACATGTTTTCTTGATAACGGGCGGTTTGTGCAGGCGTCAACTGTTCGAAAAATATGCCTTGTCGCATGGGTCCATTTTTAATGCGAATTTTCTTTAAAATAGTACAAAACTGGTCTTTAGAAATTCGTAATGCATTGCAGAAGGTAGTAGTATCAAATTCTTTTTTGATATCATTGGGTGTAACCACCAGATCATAAACAAGCTGATTATAGAGCATTACATGCCCTTTCCGATCATAAATAACACCACGCGGAGGAAATACTATTTTACGGTAAATAGCAATATCATTAGCTAATAATTTGTATTTATCTTCTATTACTTGGATATAAAACAAACGCAATAAAATTAGTATTGCTGTTGCAATAAAAATAATTCTAACTACAAAAGGCCTTGAACTCGCCACATACGACATAAATGCACTGAGATTGAGCTACAAACCTACTTCAAATTCTAGTATTTTTTTAGAGAAAAAAGCAAAAGAAAGGCAATGTTGAAAACTAATTCTTAAATGTTCTAAAAAAATAGTTCAAAAAATTTTGCTTATTAATAATGCAAGCTTAACTTTGCAATCCCATCGGGATAGTTCAATGGTGTAATGGTAGCACAACAGTTTTTGGTTCTGTTTGTCTAGGTTCGAATCCTGGTTGAACTACAATAAAAAAGCTTCACTTTAAAGTGAAGCTTTTTTTTATGTGAAATTCTTACTTATTAAACTCTAAATAAATCTTTTTATTTTAAATAAATATATATAACTTTATTGTGAACAAATTTAAACATAATGAAAAAAATTTTAACTATTTTAATCTTATTTCCTATTTTTTTAACAAGCTCGGTAACAATTGCGCAAAATTGTAAATTCAAAATTAACGAA
>CAMBYG010000048.1 GCA_945872085.1 Chitinophaga pinensis
TTTCCAGGGAAATTAGACCAGTTGCTCCAGCTACCAAAAACATAAACAGGAGTAGAATCTGGGCTCTTCACTTGGAATTTCACATTGATGTTAGAAGGTACTACAGAGTTGCAAGAATCACATTTTGCCCAACGACGACAAATTGTTTGATTCGTAGTTGTTACCGTCAACTTACGGTTAGTATATTGTCCATTACCATTCGTGCATGACCAAGCTGGGTTTAATACTTCATTTACACCATTGCCAGATCCATTTACAAATATATATTCATACGCAGCGTTAGCTGGCATTGTAATTGTAGCGGCATAAATGCCACCACCTTGAGCAGTCATTGGAGTTGATGGGAACCAATTATTCCAATTACCATTTACAAATACAGGAGTAGAGTCTGGATTTTGCACTTTGAACGTAATAGATACATTTGCAGCAGGTGCTGTACAAGAAGTACAAGTAGCCCAAGTAGCACAATACGTAGTATCTGTATTTACCGTGATTTTACGATTCGTATATTGTGCATTACCATTGGTACAAGACCAAGTAGAATTTAAAACTTCATTTACTTGTGAAGCACCATTTGTAAATAAAAATTCATAATTCCCTGTATTCATAGGAATTGTTACAGAATAGAAACCTCCACCAATGGAAGTCATAGGGGTAGAAGGAAACCAATTGTTCCATTGCCCTTTAATAAATACTGTACTAGAATCTGGACTTTTAACCACAAAGGTTACATTTTTGTTTTGAGCAAATCCTGCTGCAAACATAAATGTTGCAAGCAAGCTCATGAGTAGTTGTTTTTTCATAGTTGTTTTGTTTTGTTGTTAATAAAAAAATTTAAAGTGGTGTATAATTAAAAGATTTAATGATGACTTCTACTTCTTTGTTATTTGAAGGGCCCAAACCGTTCAATAACCAGAGATTCATTCTTGCATGGGTACTATCTTCAGGTGCAGGAATAATAACTGGATCAGAGGTTCTATTTCCTTCAATTTTTCTTCGAGTGATATTGTTCTTGTCATAACTCCAAGTAGCAATTTTTGCCCCTGAAGTACCTACCCCTTCATAACTATCCCAACGGATAATATCTGGCGACCAGTAGAAAACATGTGTACACACATTTTTCAATTTGCTCACTTGCATATTTACATGTCGTGTACGCTCAGGGTAAGGCGCTGGATTGCTAAACCAAACCGGCTGTACGCTATACGTTAATAAAAAAGAATCGGCAGCATTATTCCATTTAGAGAATTCTACATCCACTTCACTATTAGCTTGAGTCTGAAAACTATAATCATTCCAAGTAAACAAACCTAATACTACTCGCTCGTTCAAAGTTGTTAAATCACTTGCAGTAGTAAAGGTATAGGTACCATAACCCATAGTACGTGCAGATATTAACTCACTGCAATACCATTTATTATTGACATTGGTAATTTTTAAATGCAACATACCTAACGCATCCACCCAAATATTATTAGTAGTAGACGCAAATTTGTTGGGGCCAGGGCCAACCTGTACTTCATTACTATTTTTATAATTCCAGTAATAACCCGAAAATAAAATATCACCCGTTTCCTTTTTTGGCAGAGGATCAGATTGTTTACATCCTACTAAAGCTATAAAGAAAAGGAAAAAAATAATTCTATTCCACATAAATTAATTTCTTTTGTTGGTCAATTAATAATTCAATCCATCCCGGCTCTGTAACGCGTTCGTTGTTTTTATTAATGAACGAGAAATGAGCAGCATCCAATTCAAACTGTACTCTTTGCTCTTCATTAGGCGCTAATACTATTTTTTGAAAAGCCGTTAGTTTTTTTACACTTGGTGTTATGGAAGCTACTAAATCATTGTAATACAATTGTACTACTTCCGCCCCTTTTACAGCACCTGTATTCTTAACTTTACAATTTACTAAAATTTTAGAACCTTTCGTTAAAGTATCGGCAGAAATAATAATAGGCGTATATGTAAATTGGGTATATGATAAACCAAAACCAAAATCGAAACTAGGTTGATAGGCGTTCATAGAAAAGTCTATATCTAAATCTTCTGTTCTTTTTCGGTCGTAATGCACAAGGTCGTTACTTGCTGCAGGATAAGTAAAAGGCAGTTTACCACTCGGATTCACTTTACCCAAAAGGCAATCTGCTATAGCCATTCCGCCCTCATCGCCTGGCAGATAAGCATAAACGATAGCAGCTACCAAAGGTATAATAGGTGTTAATATTCTTGGTCGATTAAAACAACATACAAGTATAATTGGCTTACCCGTTGCTGCTAATTGCTTTACCAATTGTAATTGAGCTTCGGGTAAATCTAAACTTTTTATATTGCCCGGAACTTCGGTGCAAGGCAGTTCACCCAAACAAACCACGATCTTATCTACGGTTTTAGCTTTTCCCAACAGCTGCTCCTCCTCTTGTAAGGCATCTAAACTAGCGCCCTTTTCATAGACAATTGCAGACCCCCATTGTTGTTGTAATGCTTGTAGAATAGTTTTTTTACCAGGCGTATTCGTTGTAGTGTCTACGCCTTGCCAAGTATGCGTCCATGCACCATTTAAAAGATTTAAAGAATGTGCCGCAGGTCCGCAAACCAATAGTTTTTCTTTAGTATCTCTTAGCGGTAAAATACGCTCTTTATTTTTTAACAACGTAATACTCTCCGAAGCCGTTTGATAACTTAAGTTCGCAAAGGTGGCTGATCCAAAATTGGGATAATCTTTATTCGCAAACATCGTTTCTGAAAACAAGCCTAAATCTCTTTTCAATCGTAAAATTCTTCTCACAGAAAGATCTAATCGCGATTCAGGAATAGCTCCTTCTTTTACTAATTGTACTAATAAATCACAGAACTGAAAATCATTGGGTACCATACTCATATCTACGCCTGCCATTATCGCCATTTTAACTGCATCCTTCTTATTAGCGGCAACTCTATGTAAGTTTTCTAATTTATAAATATCTTCCCAATCGGTAACAGCAACACCTTCAAATTTTAATTCATCTCTTAATAGTGTAGTTAGGATATCATAATTGGCATGAACGGGAGTGCCATTAATATCACCCGAGTTAATCATTACGGTTTTTGCACCAGTTGCTATTGCCTCTTGGAAGGTGGGCAAAAAATAGGCTCTCATTTCTCGCTCTGGCAACCACACCGGTGTACGATCTTTACCGCTCAACGAAAAACTATAACCTAAGAAATGTTTCATGCAAGCGGCTACTTTATATTTACTGGAAACCGAATCGCCTTGCAAGCCTCTTATAGCAGCATGAGCCATGGCAGAAGCCAAACAAACATCCTCGCCATAGGTTTCAAAAAAGCGCGACCATAAGGGTTGTCGACCTAAATCTAATACTGGAGAAAAATTCCATGGAATGCCCGTTGCTCTTGTTTCGTAGGCAGATACAGCATTTGCTTTTTCTACCAACAAAGGATTCCAAGTAGCCGCTTGTCCTATTTGTTGCGGAAATAAGGTTGCGCCTTTGGTGTAATTCGCTCCATGTATCGCATCAATTCCATATAAAATTGGAATTTGCAAACGGGATAATTTTTTATTCTCTTTATGTATCGTTTGCAATAGTGAACTCCAATCGGCACGACTGATTGTACCACTTCCACAACCTACGTTTAAAATAGAACCGATTTTATATTTAGTTATGGCTTCGCGAAGTTTTGCAAGATTAATTTGTTGCGGTTGCTTCAAGGCACAAATTCCACCTTCTGCAATTACCCCTAAATCAATCTGCGTCATTTGCCCTACTTTTTCTTCAACACTCATCTTAGCCATCAAAGAATCCAATGCAGCATCACTCATAGATTGAGCTAATATACCTTGCGTAGCAAAAGCAAAAAAAGTTAAAAAGAATAGTACTTTACTTTTCATTTCTCACTATTTTAATATCATCTAAATAAATATCCCCATCTGCTTCTAATTGGATAATCAATTGCTTCACTTTACTTACATCTGCGTCTTTAGCTTTGAATGGGAATTTGCTCAATGGAATGGTAACGGTAGTCCAAGCGGTATCCGTAAACATACCTGAAGCTAAAGACGCATTAAACCCATAATAGGTTTGCACACCCGTATAATCTTCAATAGCAAAAGCTACAGGGAAATTTTTAAAGTTCCCTTTCGCTGAGCGTACTTTCATCTGAATACTTGCCAAGTCTACTATTTCTGAAAAATCTTTGGCTTGCCAATTATTCCAACCGAATCCAATTCCAATCCAGTTGCAGCCACCTGTAATCTTATCCCATTTTACATGTAAAGATTCCGATCCTTCGTAAACAATTTTATTTTCTTTATTTAAGTTTACACATTGTTTTTCTGGCGATGACCAAACGGTATTATCTAAAGTATTGGCATATATAGAAACCGCTTTAAAGCCCATAATTGAATTTGAATCCTCCATGGGCATCTGATCATATAAAGCCATAGGTTTTAGCTGCACATGCGCTAATCTAGAAACTTCACAAGATGCAAAGCAACTAAGCAAACAAAAACTTAGGAGGTATAAATTCAATTTCATTTAGAGTTCAAGTGGAGCTGATGTGAAACAAATAAAATCAATTTTACACGCTGCAGCACCTAGTGCTTTATCCGCTAAATGCAACATGGAAATCTTACCTATTTTATTAGGATTGTGTATGCTATTTCCTTTAGGTGTAACCGGCTGACCATTTACCAATGCGGTGATATCTGAGTACTTAATGGAAACCAACTTCCATCCTGTCCATGTAACATCGATATTGAAATCATATTGATCTTCATTATTTGCATTAATGACACCGTCAGCATTTTCATCTTCTTTAAATTGAAAGAGCACTTTAGACATATTAGTTCCAGGCACTCCATAAACCAAACAATTAAAATAAACGGCATCTGGATTGGTACTCAAATTAAAGGTATTAGAAGTTGAGTAAGCAGATGCAGGAAAATCGACCAAACCAATCAACCAATCCCAATTTACCGTACCCGCCATATTCAAATAACTACTGCCTTGTACTTTGCTGGTATCCGATTTTATATTAAAATCCATATTGGCACCTGTTTGCACAAATTTTACCCAATTGGGACTAAACCCATTTTCAAAATCAGCAATGACAATAGCAGTATTTACAGTACGTGTATTTTTAATTCTCACGGGCACTTGAAAGGTATCCGTTACCCCATCTATGGTTAGTTTGGCAATACAATTTTCTGCAGCAAATAATGGGAAATAGGTTGTTGTACCATTCCATACAGTAGTAGCTGCGTCTATACTTTTGCTTTGTCCAGAAAATACTTTTCTAGCTTTAGAAGTAGCGCCCGTTATCGTTATTTTCCAACTAACAATTTTATTGAAACTTGCAGAAAAACCAACAGTTGCTCCACCTGAAAAATCTACCGAATCTTTATTCGCTTTAAAAGAAGATAGCATTTTGAAGCTACTGTAAATTTCTTCGATGCTTGGTCCGTCTATAGCGGTATCTTTTCTACAAGAGATAAAAGTTAAACCCCAAAAGAAGCTTAATACCATTAGAATCTTTTTCATTAAAAGGTCATGTTATAGATTAATAAAAATTGTTTCATAGTATAATCAGGCATTACCAATAATTTATCTTGGTAGCTAGCCGATTGAAATAATCCTGTGATATAGGATTTTGCACTAAAATTACATTTCAAACCAAAGGCGGTCATGTGCTGAGCGATATCCATTTTTTGATTCGTAAAATAATCAACAGTCGTGTATATATTTCTATCCACCATAAAATCATTGCCTTTTGTATTAAAGAAAATCATACCGCCTATTAATTGCAGCTTAGGTGCAAATTCATAATTCACGCCTACTTGCCAAGCCATAGATTTTAGATCTACCAGTTCAACCGAAACGGCTCCTGTACGTTGCGTATTTTGCATTCTAAATCCGGTTTGTAATAAGAGCCCTTTTTTAAAGCCAATAAGTTGATGTAGCTTAAACGTTGTTTGCAATTCAGCTTGTAAAAATTGTTTTAATTGCGTTGTCCCTTGTCCTCTAATTTCAGATAATTTATAGAAGCTTGCATTCAGATCCATTCCTTTAATGCCTTTATAGGAAGCTTTTGCATAGGCACCTACCCTATTAAAGGTTGCCAAGCCGTATGGTAAAATAGCATTGTACATCAAAGATGGTTTCATTAAATTTGACGATACCCCTGTAGTATAGATTTGTTCGTTGCGAACCAAATCCATGATACTTAATGGTCTGCTCAATTTGTCATTGGCATAACTTGTATAAAAATTTGGAGCAGCATTAAAATTCACATTCATACTTTGTGCGCCAACACTTCTAAAATCTGGACCTACATTTAAATAGGCTAAGCTAGCTTCCCATTTGTTATCAGGGGCAATGAATTGTGCTTGAGCATGTATAAAATAGTCTTTTAAAACAGGTGCTAATGCATCATGCGAATATTTAGCCACGCTGTTACCCAATTCTATTTTAAGGATACCTAAATTTTGTTTATAGTAAAATTTATTTTCTGCAAAAAGCGTAGTTACGTTATTGGTATATACATTACTATCTAGTATGGTACCTTTAAGATCGAAAGTAGAAACCTTGTGTATGCCATAGCTCAATTTATTATTTTGTTTAATAGCCAAGGTAAATCCGCCTAATAAACGATCGGGAACACTAGAAAAATCAGTAGCACGCAAACGCGTTAAATAAGCATTGACATCTAGCGATTCTATGTATTTATTAAGTGTTAAACCAAAATCTATATTAGCCCCTTGTTGTCGCCATGTATTATTGGTATAAAACTTTTCATAGTTTACAATATTTTGCTGCAATTGAAAAATACTGGGAAGAGAATCCATCAATTGCACTCGGTTATTGTACAAGGTAAAAGGAGTTTGTTTTAAATTTAAATCCCCTAACTGATAACGCAACACATTACCAATAATTCCTTTTAGCCATAATTGACGTACATCAAAACTTACACCTGCACCCCAAAAACCACCGTATTCATTTCGGATACGAAACATACCCATGATTTCTGTTTTGTCATTTGGACGAATATTTACACCCAAATCTATTAAGGCATAGCCACCTGTATTACGTTTCAACGTTGTAGTGTCTGGCAAGCTATCTTGCACTTGTAGGGCACTGTTCGACATATAAGATCGCGCACCTCCAATAAAATCGATTGTTTTCTTTTGCTGCGCAAAAAGCCCAGCAGCAAAAGAAAAAATCATAATGATTAATAAGAATGGTTTCATCTAAAAAAATATTTTTATTTCTAATGTGGTTTCAAATCCTTTATAGGCATCTTTACTAAAGCTAGCATCTTTATAATCCATCCATCGCTGACGAATATATAAACCAGCCCCTTTACTCATTTTAATATCAAAGCCCGATGCTACACTATAACCAGTTTGATTTTTTGGTCGTAATGATACATCATCTGTCTTGGTTTGATAATTAGCAATGATACGTTCAAATCCTAAATAGTTACTCCAGATAATAGTGTTGCTAATTTTCATATAGCCTTCCAACTGATGATAATAGGTTCTTAATAAGGCCTTTTCACTAAATACGGTAATGGGAGAAAAATTAGATTGTGCAGAACTGAATTGCCCTAAATAAAAGAAATAACAAGGCTTATTAAAAATACGATTCTGATATTTTGCATTCCATTCTATAGCATTAAAATGCTTGGTAAAACTTGGCAAATTTGAATTTACATCTACATCCGTCAATTCTAAAGTTTCGTAAACCGTTCTATAGATTTTAGACAAGTTATTATAAGGACCCACATTACTTGGAAAATCCCAACGCCAAAAATGCGCTAAGGCTAAACTATTGATAGGATGCGAATAGGTTATTTTAGAAGACAGTGCTTGCAATTCACTACTTGCACTCCAACCAATGGATGATTTTACTTTACCAATATTAATTTGAGCATTAAGATCAATCCCTTGTCTGTTGTTAGTAAGCTGTCCTATGGGCATCAAACCGCTAGCCACTGCTGGCAAAACAGGCTGCACAGAAGAAGCATTAGACAATACACTTACATCAATTGAGGAATTAATGAAAATAGCTGAGTTATTGATTACGTTTGGACTAATTCTATAGAGATGAATCTCCGTTGGGAATTTGGATAAAATATCTCTCGACACTTTTAATGAAATTGCCTCTCCCCAAGGATGGTTGGCATCTTGAACAAAATAACGACCCATGCCCAACTCTCCAGAAATAGTATAGGCGCCTAATTTATTTTTAAACTCCAGCGTTGCTACATTAAATCCGATGCGCTCTTTTTGAGAAGAATCTTTAAAACTTATATTATTGAAAGTATTAAAGCTAATAAAATTCATGCCATAATCTTTGCGCAATTTTCCTCCTACCGAATTGTTGGGCAATGGAGACAAACCTCCATTCAATTGTGTTTTACCATACATAAAGGAGCCCGACAAGCCATGAGGCATTCTAGCACCTTCAACAATTAAACCTTGAAAAGCTTGCTGTCCCCAACGCTCGTCTTGATTGATAGCGCCAGAATTGTAAAAAGTAGTGTACCGATCTTCAATATTTTTAGTGTTAGGATCCCATGGGTTGCGTTCAAAAATACTGTATCGATTATAGCCTTTATTAGCTTGAAAGGTCATAGCTGATAAAGCATACCAATTGATCCCTCCGGCTCTTATATTAAAATCGCCAATGCTGCTAGAATAGCTACCATACAAACTAATACCTAAATTCAGACCCTTTACATTTTCGGCTTGTCCCATACCCGTCATAGGCGACCAAATGTATAAGTCGGTTCCAAAGGAAGTATTAGGCGCTACACTACCGCTAATGTTCATCATCAGTTGTGGTATCTGACTATCATCGCCAATAAATAAATTATTTGGGTTGTTTTTATTTACATCGTAAGCTTTGTTCATTTCGCGATAGTTGCCTACAAATCTATAGTAGCCATTGATCGAAAATTGTTCTAATGCTTCTTTTGCCACCTTGGGAAAATTGCCCACCTGGTCGCTCAGTACTTCGTATTTTATTCGCTCAACCAATGTTACTACTTTATTCGAATCCATCAATTGTTTATCCTTTCCTTCTTGAGAAAAAGATTGCTCTGCAATCATCAACAAAGCCAATAGCATATATATCAACTGCTTATTCATGTGTGGTGTCAAACGACGACATATCTTTTTGTTTAAATTGGATAAAGCGCATTTGCTTATCGCCTTCCTTCATCGGATTTACATAAAAAGGAATATTAGCATAGGCTACTTTATGATTATAGGTAATCGTAACAAACAAACGATAAGCACCCTCTCCACTCGGTGCTCTAAAATTGATTATGGGTTTGCTATCATTACTTATGAGACCTCTAATTTCTTGAGCTGCTTCTTCTACATCACCGCCCGATTTTTTATCATCACTTTCTGCTAATATTTTCCATGAGTAGGCAAATCCTGATAATGCTGTTGTATAAGATGCAATGCCTGTAGGCAATTGAGCCACTACGGAAGCTTGGGCTTTTTCAGCAGCATTTAAATAAATGGAGGCATTAGCCGATTGGTTATTGATTTGAATAGTAGCAATTGAAGGTGCCGCAGCAGTAGGAAAAGATCCTGTAAAAACATATTCCAACGCATCAATAGGCTCTGTAGGTATATTGTCTTTAGAAAATAAACCATACCATGTTTCGGTATATTCTTGTTTGGCACCCCATAAAAAAGCGTAGGAACCTAAACAGTAGTTTTTGTTAGCCGCAATATAATCTCGATAACGTTGATAATACACCGCTTTCTTTTCTGTACTCGTTTGCTCTATAGCGGCATTCCATTTTATAGTGGGCGATTCCCAATGGCCATTTGGCCCCCACTCGGTAATCATATAGGCGCCATTCCATCCGTATGTTTGCACCTTACTTACTGCATGTCCAATATCGCCATAGGTATTAACGGATAAGATATCTACACTTGGGGCTTGTTTTACAATGTGCTGCGCTACATTAGAATCTAATCCGGCAATAACAGTACTGGTAGGATGATTGGGATCTACTTGATGGATGTATTGCGCAATATCTTCAACGGCATTCCAACAAGCGGGATTGGTATACTGCAAATTAAGCTCATTACCAATGCCCCACAATAATAATGCCGGGTGATTCTTGAACTTATCTACTACCGTTTTAAAATAATTCAGCTGCTTGAGCACTTTCTCTTTGTTGTCATAATCAAAACCATGACGCTCATGTTGCAACCAAAATCCCAACATAACTGTTAGGCCTTTTTGCTGCGCTTCATCTAATACTTGCTGAGCACGCTCTACACCCCATGTACGAATTGAATTACCACCTATTTTTACAATTAAATCTAAATTTACATCACCCCCTAATCCATTAACGTAATAGGGTTTGCCATTACGATAGAGTTCATATCCATCCTTGGTTTTCCTAAGCGTTGTTTGCGCATAGGTAAAACATTGAATCAAAAGACTCAAAATCAATATGATGCTTATCTTTTTCAAAGAGTTATGTAAATTGTTTTGACAAATTAATTAACAATAAGTTTAAATAGAAATCTAAAAAAAATAACGTTTAATTTATATTTAAAATTGGACAATTAAAAATAAACAAAAAAAATTAATCCCCTAAATTTTAAAAAATTAGACGACAAATAGAGCTGTGCCACGCACAATAGGAAAAACGATAAAAATTAGATGAATAGCAATCTAAATAGTTACAAAATGCTTACAAATATCCTTTTTTCTTAAACCAACGATATATGCCTAGGGTTAAAAGCAGCATGAATGCTAAAACTATATAATACCCATTGGCCCATTTCAGCTCCGGCATATGCTCAAAATTCATACCATAAACACCCACTATAAAGGTAAGGGGTAAAAAGAAAGCAGAAAAAACAGTGAGCACTTTCATCACATCATTGCTTTTTTGGGCATTGATGGATAAATAAGTATTTAGAATAGTGTGTGCGTTATCTAATACCTCTTCGTAAACCAATACCAAATTGAGCATAGAATCGTTGATATCGGCCAATGCTGATTTGTTGGCTGCACTTACCGCTACCTGGTGCAAAACCTGCTGCGTTATTTGCAATAATTTTTTAGTAATCCGAGTCTTAGTTTTTTGAAAATATAACTCCGTTAAAGAAATCTTTTTATAATCACGCAGAAAAATGGTTTGTTCCATAGCGTCTATCTGATCGCTCAATAATTTAGAGGGCTCGTTATATGTATCTACCATGGCTTTTACAATAGCCAAAAGCAAAGCTTCACAATGGGAATAATCGCTAGATAGTTGCTGTAAAAATGCAAAAGGAGTTCTATGAATGGTTATCAGTTTGTCATCTTTATAAAAGAACGCAATTTTATTAGAAATATCAGATATGCTATTTACTCGATCATTAGGCTGAGCGGTATAAGCCCTAAGGATTAAGAAGTTATAATTAGCTTGTTGCTCGTATTTAGGTAAATGCCCAACTTCTAAGCTATCCATGATTTGGAAAAGATCTAGTTGATATTGGGCAGCAATTTCCTTCAAATCGGCTTGTGTAGGATTACAGAAATCAAACCAGGTAAAGCTAGAAAAGGATTTTATTGTTGAGGATGCCTGCATATTCAAATGTAAGGAAAATTAAAATAGGGACATAAAAAAAGGAGCCTTATGGCCCCATTTTGTGTTTATTGATGTTATTTTAGTGATCCCGTTTGATTGAAAATCAATGATTTAGATATAATGTATTTTACTAATTTACTTGATTTTATTGTGTTTTATTAAATTCATTGCGCAACGAAGTGTAGGCGAACGTAAACAAAAACCACAAATGTTTGACCTTTTTTTAGTAAAAATTCAAAGTAGTATAATTAAAATTATAATTCTTTGAACTAATTGAAAACAGTGCGTTTCAGCTATTTTCTTTATAATAAAAATCGATAATGTTAGATCAAATATAAGTTTAATTTTGTTAAGCAAAACACTAAGTGTATGAACATAATTAAACCAAGTTTAAAACTTGATAAGAAAAATAAAAACGAGCACTATTCAATAGTTTTTAAACTTAAAAATAATTCAAGAACCAATTATTACGATACAAAAATTTCTGTTCCATTATCACAATGGGATCAAAAGAATAGTAAAGTAAAAAGAGGTTATCCCAATAGTAGAGCACTCAATGCAGTATTAAAACAACTAGAACAAAAAATCAATAACAAAATTCTAGATTCAAAAGAGGAAAAGAAACACTGCGATATAAATGCTATAAGCAGCGATAAACCAAAGAGCATTTTATTTCTAGACTATATGCGATTACAACTACAAGACTATCTTACTAATGGCCAGATAGGTACTTATGACAAAAACAAATCTGTAGTGAACAAAATAGAACGCTTCTTAGAACTCAACAATAATAAAGATATAACCATTGATAAAATAGACAGCAACTTTATCAATGCCTACGAATTCTACATTAGAAAAGAATTAAACAACAGTACGAATACAGTAGGTAAAGATCTAAAATTTATAAAGAAGGTAATCAATCAAGCTATAAGAGAAAATATAATTGAAGTAGATGATCATCCATTTAATTTTATAAAAATAAAATCTAGCAAAACAGAGAAGAACTATCTAGAAGAAGCTGAGCTGCAACTAATAGAAAATTTTGAATTAGCCTACAAATCGAAACAAGATATCTACCGTGATCTATTTTTATTTAGTTGTGAATGTGGTGGTATACGAATCGGAGATTTATTAAAGCTTAACAAGAAACAATTCGATGGCACCTACTTAGATTTTACAATTAACAAAACAAGTAGACAAGTACATCTAAAAGTACCTAATAAAGCCAAAGCAATCATTGAAAAATATTGGAATGACAAAAGCCCTAATAACTTAATTTTTCCATTACTTAAAAGAGAAATCAATTTATCTGATATTAAAGTAGAGGATCGATTCCTATGTAATTATTCATTACAAGTAAATAAGGGCATACAAGAGATAGCAAAAAAAGCTGGCGTGTATAAGAAATTTTCATTTCATGCTAGCAGACATACTTTTGCCACAAGAGCATTAATAAAAAAGATTCCAATTGAGATAGTACAAAGAATTTTAGGACATGCAAGCATTAAAGAAACCCTCATTTATGCTAAAATTATTAATGCCGAATTAGATGATGCAATGAAATTATTTGAAGATTAAATATATTATATGGCGAGCTTAGCAATTGTACTTAAGAAAAATAAAACTAAAGCAGATGGAAGATCCCCTATCTACTATAGAATAATACACCTACGTAAGTCTTACTACATAAGTTCTGAGATTACAAT